>JAYRNW010000147.1:0-2648 GCA_041911995.1 Casimicrobiaceae bacterium
CCATGCGGGTGGGCGCTTCACCGCGCCCGCTCGCGCGGGCCGCTTCCGCGCCCCACACTACCTCCTGCAAGGGTACCGGTGCTTTGCCGTGCGGGGCGACCCCGCCGCGCACGTCGCAGAACGGATCGGGAAGCGGGCGCGGCAGCGCGACGGCCATGCGCCGATTGTAAGGCGACGGCGCGGCGTTCCCGCGCGGCGGCGCACTTGGCGCCGGCGCGCGGGGCGTGCGTCAGGCCGGCAGCGTGATCGCCGCCGGTCGCGCGGCGGGAACGCCCGACCGGAACGCCGCGAGCAGCGCCGCCTCGCGCGCCTTCGCGGTCTTCACGTGGCGCTCCTTGACGTGGCCGTAGCCGCGGATGTGCTCGGGCACCGACGCCAGCTCGACCGCCGTGGCGTGATTGTCCGCAGCGAGACGGTCGAGGACTTCGCCGACCACGGCCTCGTATTCGGCGAGCAGCGCGCGCTCCATCCGGCGCTCGGCCGTGCGGCCGAACACGTCGAGCGCGGTGCCGCGATAGCGGCGCAGCCGCGCGAGCACGCGCATCGCCTTCATGAGCCACGGGCCGAACGTCGTCTTGCGCGGCTCGCCGGTCGTCGGATCGGGCTTGCTGAAGATCGGCGGCGCCATGTGGAAGCGCAGCGTGTGGTCGCCCTCGATCTGCGCGGCGATGCGCTCGGCGAAGTCCGTCTCCGCGTACAGGCGCGCGACCTCGTACTCGTCCTTGATCGCGAGCAGCTTGAAGTGGTAGCGCGCGACCGCCTCGGTGAGCTCGGTGATTCCCGGCATCGCGCGCGCCTCGGCCTCGCCGACGCGCGCGACGAGCGCCGCGTAGCGCTGCGCGTAGGCGGCGTCCTGGTAGTCGGTGAGGAAGCGCACGCGGCGGTCGATCAGCTCGGAAAGCGAGCCCGACAGCCGCTGCGACTCCGGCAGCGCGCGCGGGATCGCTGCGGCGGCGACCTGCGCGGGCTCGACGGCGGCCAAGCGCCCCCACTTGAAGCTCGTCGTGTTGGACTCCACGGCGGCGCCGTTCAGCTCGATCGCCTTCAGGATCGCCGCCTCCGACACCGGGATCAGCCCGCGCTGGTACGCGTAGCCGACCATGAACAGGTTGGTCGCGATCGAGTCGCCCATGAGGCCGGTCGCGAGCTTCGTCGCGTCGAGGAACTCGGCGTCGCCGGCGCCGACGGCGTCCTTGATCTCCTGCTCCATCGAGCCCAGCGGGAAGCGCAGGTCGGGGTCGCGCGTGAACTGCGCGGGCATCACGAGCGCCGTGTTGACGAGCGCCCGGGTGACGCCCTTCTGCATCTTGGCGAGCGCCTCGTAGCCTACGCCGGTCAGGATGTCGCACGCGAGCACGAGCGACGCCTCGCCGGCGGCGATCCGCGTCGCGTAGAGCTTTTCCGGCGACGCCGCGATGCGCACGTGCGACACGACGGCGCCGTTCTTCTGCGCGAGGCCGGTCATGTCGAGCACGCTGCCGCCCTTGTCCTCCAAGTGCGCGGCCATGCCGAGCAGCGCGCCGATCGTGACCACGCCGGTGCCGCCGATGCCGGTGACGAGGATGCTGTACGGCTCCGCGACGTCCGGGAGCGCGGGCTCCGGCAGCTGCGAGAAGTCCGGCGTCTGCGCCTTCGGCCGCTTGCGCACCGTGCCCCCCTCGACGGTGACGAACGCCGGGCAGAAGCCCTTGAGGCACGAGTAGTCCTTGTTGCACGTGGACAGGTCGATCGTGCGCTTGCGGCCGAACTCGGTCTCGACCGGCGCGACCGACACGCAGTTCGACTGGACGCCGCAGTCGCCGCAGCCTTCGCAGACCAGCTCGTTGATGAACACGCGCTCGGCGGGCTCCGGGTACTTGCCGCGCTTGCGCCGCCGGCGCTTCTCCGCCGCGCAGGTCTGGTCGTACAGCAGCACGGTGACGCCCGGCGTGTCGCGCAGCGCGCGCTGCACGGCGTCGAGCTCGTCGCGGTGGTGGATGTGCACGTCGGGCGCGAAGTAGCCGTGCGGGTACTTGTCGGGCTCGTCGCTGACGACGACGACGCGCGCCACCCCTTCCGCGGCGACCTGCTTCGCGATGTCGGCCGGCGTCAGCGGGCCGTCGAACGGCTGGCCGCCGGTCATCGCGACCGCGTCGTTGTAGAGGATCTTGTACGTGAGGTTGACCTTGGCCGCGACCGCCGCGCGGATCGCGAGGAGCCCGCTGTGGTAGTACGTGCCGTCGCCGAGGTTGGCGAAGATGTGGCGCTCGTCGGTGAACGGCGCCTGCCCGATCCACGGCACGCCTTCGCCGCCCATCTGCGTGAACTCGGACGTGTTGCGGTCCATCCAGATCGCCATCACGTGGCAGCCGATGCCCGCGGTCGCCCGGCTGCCCTCCGGCAGCCGCGTCGACGTGTTGTGCGGGCAGCCCGAGCAGAAGTACGGCTGGCGCACGAGCGGGATCTTCGGCTTGGCGAGCGCCGCCTCCTTCGCGTTGATCCAGTCCACGCGTGCGCGCAGCTGCTCCTTGCGCCGCGGCGTCAGCTCCAGGCGCTCGATGCGCTTCGCGATCACGCGCGCGATCATCGCCGGCGTGAGCTCGCCCGCCGCCGGCAGCAGCCAGTCGCCGTGCGGGCGCACCCATTCGCCCTTCTCGTCGAACTTGCCG
>JAYRNW010000148.1:0-6356 GCA_041911995.1 Casimicrobiaceae bacterium
GCCTTGTAGTCGAGGAAGTCGTTGTCGGCGACGTTGATGAAGAACTGCGCGGTCGCCGAGTGCGGCTCGGACGTGCGCGCCATCGCGACCGTGTACGCCTTGTTCTTCAGCCCGTTCGTCGCCTCGTTGGCGACCGGTGCGCGCGTCGGCTTCTGCTTCATGCCGGGCTCCATGCCGCCGCCCTGGATCATGAAGCCGTCGATGACGCGGTGGAAGATCGTGTTGTCGTAGTGGCCGTCCCGCACGTACTGCAGGAAGTTCGCGACCGTCGCGGGCGCGTTGGCGGCGTCGAGATCGATCTTGATGTCGCCGTGGCTGGTTTTCAGAACGACCATGGGGTCTCTCCGTTGCGTGGCGGCGACGTCAGCCGCCGATGACCTTCGCGCCCTTGATGACGACGAGCGTCGCCGGCACGTCCCCGGGGTTGATGCCCATCGGCACCGGCCCCGCCGCGCCCTTCGGCGCCTTCGCGATCTTCGTGACGACGTCCATGCCGTCGATCACCTTGCCGAACACCGTGTACCCGTAGCCCTCGGCCGTCGCCGACCGGAAGTTGAGCCGCTGGTTGTCGTTGACGTTGATGAAGAACTGCGACGTCGCCGAGTTGGGATCGCCGGTGCGCGCCATCGCGATCGTGCCGGGCACGTTCATGAGGCCCGCCTTGGCCGAGCTCTCCGACTCGATGGCGATCGGCGGCTTCGTCGGCTTCTGCTTGAAGTCGGTCGTGAACCCGCCGCCCTGGATCATGAAGCCGTCGATGACGCGGTGGAACTGCGTGCCGACGTAGTGGCCGCTCTTCACGTAGTCGAGGAAGTTCGCGACGGTCTTCGGCGCGGCGTCCGGAAAGAGCTCGAGGCGGATCACGCCGGCGGTCGTATCGAGCTCGACCTGCGGGTTCGCGGCGAGCGCGGCGGAGGCCGCAAGCGCGAACGCGGCGGCGACGGTCAGCTTGCGCAGCATGGCTTCATCTCCGGTGGTGGTTGCGGAAGTTCGGGGTCACTTCGGCGCCGCGGCGGGCGCGGGGGCGGCCGCGGGCGTCGACGAAGGCGCCGGCGATGCAGCGGCCGGCGATGCAGCGGCCGGTGGTGCGGCGGCCGGCGCGGCCACGGCCGGCGGCGGCGCCAGCACGTCGCGCGCGAGCTTGAGCTTCGCCGGCGCGGTCTTGTTGCGTGCGTCGCGCGCGATCGCCTTCTCGTAATTGAGCGCCGCGAGCCGCGCGTAGACGTCGCCCAGGTTCTCGTACGCGATCGCGTAGTCGGGCGCGGCGGCGATCGCCGCTTCGAGCTCGCCGCGGGCGAGCTCGTACTCGCCGCGCTTTGCGTAGAGCACGGCCAGGTTGTTGTGCGGCTCCGGCAGCTCCGGATAGTCGCCGAGCACGGCCTGGAACACGGCGATCGCCTCGGCGGTCTTGCCGGTCTCGGCGAGCGCGACGCCCTTCAGGAAGCGCGCCTGCGGCTCGCGCGGCCGGTCGGCCGCCAGCTTGTCGAGCGCGACGATCGCCTCGGCGTACTTCTTCGCGCCGATCAGCGTGCGCGCGTCGCGCAGGCCCTCGCCGTACGCCTTGCGCGCCGCTTCGGTGAATTCGCGCGGGTCCGTCGTCGCGTCGGACTGCGCGAGCGCCGCCGGCGCGGCGAGTGCGACGCAGGCGGCGAAGGCGGCGGCGAAGAACGGGGGCGGGCGCATCGGCGGCGGGCAGTGGTGCGCCGGGCGGGTCGCCCGGGACGGCAATTCTAGCAGCCCGTGCGTCAGCCGCCCCGGAGCCGCGCCGCGGTGGCGTCGATGAGCCGGCGCGCGATCGAGACGCTCGGCGGCAGCTTCGGCAGCGCGTCGGCGGGGAACCAGCGCGCCTCGGCGATCTCCGCGTCGTCGAGCCGGATGTCGCCGGCCGCGTACTCGGCGGTGAACGCGATCATCAGCGAGTGCGGGAACGCCCACGACTGGCTCGCGAAGTACGTGAGCGCGCCGACCTCCACGCCGACCTCCTCGCGCACCTCGCGGCGGATGCAGTCCTCGATCGTCTCGCCGGGCTCGACGAACCCGGCGAGCGCGCTGTACATGCCGGGAGGGAAGCGGTGCGCGCGCGCGAGCAGGATGTCGCGGCCGCGCGTGACCAGCGCCATCATCGCCGGCGAGACGCGCGGGTACGCGACGAGGCCGCACGCCGGGCATTCCTTCGCGCGCTCGTTCGCGCGGTCGCGCGTGGGCGTCGCGCAGCGGCCGCAGTAGCGGTGCGTCCGGTCCCAGTCGACCACCTGGAACGCGCGCGCGGCGAGCGCGAGCAGCGCGTCGTCCACCTTGAAGAACAGCGCGCGCAGCCCGGCGTAGCGCATGCCGGCGGGCTCCGGCGCGTCGTCGGGCAGATTCACCGCGATGCACGCCACGCCGGCGAGGTCGCCCAGGAAGTGGGGCGCGCCGGTCACGCCGGCCTGCGCGAGCCCGCCGAGCGTCGGGATCCCGTACGTGCCGTCGGGACCCTCGAACGCCAGGATCCGGTCGCCGCGGAACGCGAACGCGTGCGCGTCGCCGGGCAGCGGCGCCGGCAGCGCGTGCGCGGGCACGAAGCCGTCGGGCGTGTGCATCGCGCGGCGTGGCGCCGGTCGCCGGTTGCGTGGCCGCCTGCCGCTACGCGAGCGACAGCGGCAGCGTGCGCAGGCGCCTGCCCGTCGCCGCGGCCAGCGCGTTGGCGACCGCGGGCGCGATCGGGGGCACGCCCGGCTCGCCCACGCCCGTCGGCTTGGCGGTCGAAGGCACGACGTGCACGTCGATCGCCGGCATCTCGTTGATCCGCAGCAGCGGGTAGTCGTGGAAGTTCGACTGCTCGACCGCGCCGTCCTTCAGCGTGATCTTGCCGTAGAGCGCGGCGGACAGCCCGAAGCCGATGCCGCCCTCCATCTGCGAGCGGACGTTGTCCGGGTTGACGGCGAGCCCGCACTCCACGGCGCAGAAGACGCGGTCCACGCGGACCTTGTTGTCCTTGTCGACCGTCACTTCCGCGACCTGCGCGACGACCGTGCCGAACGACTCGTGCAGCGCCACGCCGCGGCCACGCTTTTCGCCCGGCTTGCCGGCGGGCAGCGGCTTGCCCCAGCCGGCCTTGTCCGCAACGAGGTCCAGCGCGGCCAGGTGCCGCGGGTGCTTCGCGAGCATCGCGCGCCGGAACGCGACGGGATCCTTGCCGGCGGCCGCGGCCAGCTCGTCGACGAACGTCTCGGTCGAGAACGCCGTGTGCGACGACCCCACCGAGCGCCACCACTGCACCGTCACCGGCGACTTGGTCGTGTGCAGCTCGACGCCGAGGTGCGGGATGTCGTACGGCAGCGACGACGCGCCCTCGACGCTGGTGACGTCGATGCCGTCCTTCACCATCTGCGCCTCGAACGCCGTGCCCGCGAGGATCGACTGGCCGACGATCCGCTGGTGCCAGCCGACGACGTTGCCCGCCGCGTCGAGCCCGGCCTTGAGCGCGTGGAAGTACATCGGCCGGTAGAAGCCGCCGCGCATGTCGTCCTCGCGCGTCCAGACGAGCTTCACCGGGATGCCCGGCCGGCCGCCGCGCGCCAGTGCGACGGCGATCGACACCGCTTCCAGCACGTAGTCGGACAGCGGGTTCGCGCGGCGGCCGAAGCTGCCGCCGGCGTACAGCATGTTGAGCTTCACCTGCTCGGGCTTGAGCCCCGCGTACTGCGCGATCGCGAACTGGTCGCCGGTCTGGAACTGCTCGCCGTTCCAGACCTCGCAGGCGTCGGCCGTGACCCTGGCCACGCAGTTCAGCGGCTCCATCGCCGCGTGCGCGAGGAACGGGAACTCGTAGGCGGCCTCGAGCTTCTTCGCGGCGCCTTCGATCGCCTTCGCCGCGTCGCCGTCGTTGCGCGCGCCCTTGCCGGGCGTCGCCGCGAGCCGCCGGTACTCGGCCATCAGGTCGGCCGACGAGCCCTTGAAGCCGGACGCCTCGTCCCACTCGACCTTCAGCGCGTCGCGGCCTTTCTTCGCCGCCCAGAACGTCGACGCGACGATGGCGACGCCGTTCGGGACCTCGACGACGAAGCGGATGCCCGGGATGCCCGACACGCTCGCCGTATCGAAGCGCGCGAGCTTCTGGCCGAAGCGCGGCGCGTGCGCGACGACGGCGGTCAGCATGTCCGGCAGCTTGACGTCCTGCGTGAACGTCGCCGTGCCGTTGGACTTCGCCTTCGCGTCGGTGCGCGGCACGTGCTTGCCGATGAACACGAAGTCCTTCGCGTCCTTGACCTTGACCGTCGTCGGCACCGGCTGCTTCGCGGCGGCGTCGGCGAGTTCGCCGAACGACGCCTTCTTCCCGCTGGCGTGGAACACGACGCCGTTCTTCACCTGCACGGCGTCGGCCGGCACCTTCCACTGTTCGGCGGCGGCAGCGACCAGCATCGCGCGCGCGGCGGCGCCGGCCTGCCGGTACTGGTCGAAGCTGTTGGCCATGGCCGTCGAGCCGCCCGTGCCCTGCGCCTTGCCCCAGAACAGGTTGTTGTACCGCGACGCGTCGGCGGGCGCGCCCTCGGCGCGCACCTGCGACCACGCGGCGTCCAGCTCCTCGGCGATCAGCGTCGGCAGGCCCGTGTAGGTGCCTTGCCCCATCTCGAGGTGCTTGACGACGACCGTCACCGTGCTGTCCTTGCCGATCCGGAGGAACGCGTTCGGCTCGAACGCACCGGCGGCGGCGGCGCCGACGGTGCGGCCGGGGCCGGACGCCTGCGCGAGCGCGTCGCCGAACCAGACGGCGAGCGTGAGGCCGGCGCCGGCGGCGGTGGTGGACTTGAGGAACACGCGCCGCGACATCGTGTCGTCGCGGGTCGTGGCAGGGTGACGCATGCGCATCGGGTTCATCGTCGTCTCCTTACGCCAGCGCCTTGGCGGCTTCCTTGATCGCGGCGCGGATGCGCACGTACGTCGCGCAGCGGCACGCGTTGCCCGCCATCGCCTCGTCGATGTCGGCGTCCGTCGGCCGCTTCTTCTTCGCGAGCAGCGCCGCGGCGGCCATCACCTGCCCCGACTGGCAGTAGCCGCATTGCGGCACGTCGAGCTTCTCCCACGCCGCCTGCACCGCCTTGCCTTCCTTCGTCGCGAGGCCCTCGATCGTCGTGATCTCCACACCCTGCTTCAACGACGACAGCGGCGTCACGCACGCGCGCGTCGGCTGGCCGTCGAGCCAGACGGTGCACGCGCCGCACAGCGCCATGCCGCAGCCGTACTTGGTGCCGGTGAGGTTGAGGTTGTCGCGCAGGATCCACAGCAGCGGCGTGTCGCCGGGGACGCTGGCGGCGATGTCGACGCGCTCCTTGTTCACGAAGATGGTGGGCATGGGGGACTCCGAAGGTGGGGGCGGCCGCGCGCGGCGGGCGCCGAGGGCGCGATTCTACCCGCGGCTGCGGCGCGTCGCGGGCGAAACGGGCGCGCGCCGGCGCCGTCGCGTATAATTCCATGTTTCGCAAAAGGAATTCATCATGGAAGCCGAGCAGATCAACGCGATCGCCAATTCGCTCGCCGACGTCGCCCAGCGCGCCGCCGAGCTGCGGAGGTATCTTTGACTTCGACGTGAAGTCGGAGCGGCTCGCCGTCGTCACGCGCGAGCTGGAGGACCCCAAGGTCTGGGACGACCCGCAGCGGGCGCAGGGCCTCGGCAAGGAGAAGAAGGAGCTCGACCTCGTCGTCGGCACGCTGACCGGGCTCGACGGCGGCCTGCGCGACGGCCGCGAGCTCTTCGACCTCGCGAAGGGCGAGGCCGACGACGCGACGCTGCTCGCCGTGAAGGAAGACGTCGCGCGGCTCGAGCGAACCATCGCGGACCTCGAGTTCCGGCGGATGTTCAACAACCCGCTCGACCCGGCCAACTGCTTCGTCGACATCCAGGCCGGCAGCGGCGGCACCGAGGCGCAGGACTGGGCGGCGATGCTGCTGCGCATGTACCTGCGCTACTGCGAGCGGCGCGGCTACCGCACCGAGGTGCTCGAGGAGTCCGCCGGCGACGTCGCCGGCATCAAGAGCGCGTCCATCAAGGTCGAGGGCGACTACGCGTACGGCTACCTGCGCACCGAGGTCGGCGTGCACCGGCTCGTGCGCAAGAGCCCGTTCGACGCCAACGCGCGGCGCCACACGTCGTTCGCGAGCGTGTTCGTGTACCCGGAGGTCGACGACTCGATCGAGGTCGAGATCAACCCGGCGGAACTGCGCATCGACACGTACCGCGCGTCGGGCGCCGGCGGCCAGCACGTCAACAAGACGGACTCGGCGGTGCGCATCACGCACCTGCCGACCAACGTCGTCGTGCAGTGCCAGAACGACCGCTCGCAGCACCGCAACCGGGCGGAAGCGATGGCCATGCTGAA
>JAYRNW010000149.1:0-24649 GCA_041911995.1 Casimicrobiaceae bacterium
ATCTGGTACGGCGGCCGGCTGCCGATCGACTCGCCGCGCAGCAGCACCTCGCCGTGGGTCAGCGCGAGCGCGCCGGAGATCAGCGCGAACGTCGTGCTCTTGCCGGCGCCGTTCGGCCCGATCAGCCCCAGGATCTCGCCGGGACGCAGGTCGAACGACAGGTCGTTGACGGCGACGAGGCCGCCGAACTGCTTGCGCGCGGCGCGCACGGCGAGCATCGGGCCCGCCGGCGGCGTGCGGTCGCGGGCGGGCAGCGGCGGCAGCTCCGGAACCGGCGGCGGCGGCGGCGGCGGCACCAGCCGCGCGATCCACGGCCACAGGCCCTCGCGCGCGAACTGCAGCAGCAGCACCATCAGGATGCCGAACACGACGAGCTCGAAGTTGCCGGTGCGGCCGAGCAGCGCCGGCAGGACGTCCTGCAGGACCTCCTTCAGCAGCGTGATCAGCGTCGCGCCGAGCACGGCGCCCCAGACGCTGCCGGCGCCGCCGACGACCGCCATGAA
Organism: Casimicrobiaceae bacterium; assembly: GCA_041911995.1. Classification (GTDB taxonomy): domain Bacteria; phylum Pseudomonadota; class Gammaproteobacteria; order Burkholderiales; family Casimicrobiaceae; genus VBCG01. The sequence goes on from JAYRNW010000149.1 coordinate 504, forward strand.
CAGGTACTCGATGCCCTGGTTGATGCCGAACGGCGTCGGGTTCACGAACCGCTGCAGGTGCGCGTAGAGCCACCCCGACACGCAGGCGAGCAGCGCCGCGTACACGAATACGACGATCTTGAGGCGCGCGCCGTCGACGCCGAACGCCTCGGCCATCTCGAAGCCACCCTTGAGCGAGCGGATCGCCCGCCCCGGGCGCGAGTCGAGCAGGTTGCGCGTGCCCCACAGCGCCGCCAGCGCGATCGCCCAGATCAGGAAGTAGTAGCGGCGCTCGTCCTTCAGCTCGATCGGCCCGAGCGTGAGCGCCGGGATGCCGGTCATGCCGGTGTGGCCGCCCAGGATCTCGAGGTTGCCGAACACGTAATAGAGGCTGATGCCCCACGCGATCGTCGCGAGCGGCAGGTAGTGGCCCTTCATCCGCAGCGTGATGAAGCCGATGAAGAGCGCGAGCGCCGCGGTGAGTGCGAGCCCGAGCGCCAGCGTGACCCACGGCGACGTGCCGTACTGCGTGGTCAGGTACGCCGACGTGTACGCGCCCAGCCCGACGAACGCCGCCTGCCCGAACGACGTCTGCCCGGCCACGCCGGTCAGCAGCACGAGCCCCAGCGCGACGATGCTGTACAGGCCGATGTAGTTGCCGAGCGTCACCCAGAAGGCCGGCGCGAACAGCGGCACCGCCACGCACACGGCGAGCATGGCGGCGACCGCGATGCGCGGGCCGTTGTTCACCGGGCGGCCCCCGCGAACGTGACCCCCGAACTCATTCGTCCTCCTCGTGGTGGTGCGTGGCGAGGCTGCGCCACAGCAGCACCGGGATGATCAGCGTGAACACGATCACTTCCTTGAACGCGCTCGCCCAGAACGACGAGAACGACTCGATGAGGCCGACCAGCATCGCGCCGGCGGCGGCGATCGGGTAGCTCGCGAGGCCGCCGATGATCGCGCCGACGAAGCCCTTCAGGCTGATGAGGAAGCCGGAGTCGTAGTAGATCGTCGTGATGGGTCCGATCAGCACGCCGCAGAACGCGCACAGCAGCGCGCCGAGCGCGAACGTGAGCGCGCCGGCGAAGCTGGGCGAGATCCCGCACAGCCGCGCGCCGGCGCGGTTGACCGCGGTCGCGTGCAGCGCCTTGCCGTACAGCGTGCGGCCGAAGAAGAGCGCCAGCGCGCCGATCAGCGCCACGCTGGTGCCGACGACGAGCAGGCCCTGCACGCCGACGTTGATGTCGCCGACCGTGAACGACGCCGCCGAGAACGCGGGCGTGCGCGAGCCCTCGGCGCCGAAGAACCAGAGGCCGAAGCCGACCATCGCGAAGTGCAGCGCCACCGACACGATCAGCAGCACGAGCACGCTCGCCTCGGCGAGCGGCTGGTACGCGACGCGGTAGAGCAGCGGTCCCAGCGCCGTGACCGCCGCGAGCGTCAGCAGCACCTGCACCGGCAGCGGCAGCTGCAGCGGGGCGAGCCACCAGAGCAGCGCGGCGACGGCGAGCGGCGTCCCGCCCCACAGCGCGAGCTGCCGCGGCAGCCGGCGGCCCTCGCCGGCGCGCAGCGCCTGCCAAGCCTCCATGGCCGCGGCGATCACCGCCATCCCGACCAGCAGGCCGACGATCCCGGGCGCCTTGCCGAGTTGCAGCCCGGCCAGCGTCAGCGTGCCCCACGCGACGAATTCGCCGGACGGCACCCAGACGACGCGCGTCACCGCGAACACCAGCACCAGCGCCAGCGCCAGCAGCGCGTAGATGGCGCCGTTGGTGATGCCGTCCTGCGTCAGCAACGCGGCGATCGTGAGGTCCACGGCCGGATTCTATGCGATCGGCAGCAAAAGGCCGCCGGGGGTCCGGCGGCCTCGGGGTCGGCGGCGGCCGCGCCTCAAGCGCGGCGCACCCGGCGGGTCACTTGATCAGCGCCCACTTGCCGTCGTCGATCCGCACCATGACGCGCGCGCGGTTGTCGAGGCCGTTGTGGTCGTTGGCGCTCATGACGAACACGCCGTGGACGCCGACGACGTTGGAGGTCTCCAGCGCATCGCGCAGCGCCGCGCGGAACTGCGGCGTGCCGGGCTTGGCGCCCTTCTTGAGCGCCTCGGGGATCGCCTGCCCGAGCAGCAGGTACGCGTCCCACAGGTGGCCGCCGAACGTCGTGCGCGTGCCGAACTTCTGCTCGTACTTCGTCACGTACTCGGCGGCGGTCTTCTTGACGGCGTTGGAGTCGGGCAGCTGCTCGTACACGAGCATCGGGCCGACCGGCAGCACCGTGCCGTTGCCGTCCTTGCCGACGACACGCAGGAAGTCGGGGTTGCCGACCCCGTGCGTCTGGTAGATCTTGCCCTTGTAGCCGCGCGCGGCGAGCTCCTTCTGCGGCGTCGCGCCCGGCGTGCCGGACGCGCCGATCAGGATCGCGTCGGGGTTGGCGGCGATGAGCTTCAGCACCTGGCCGGTCACCGACGGGTCGTTGCGGTTGTACTTCTCCTCGGCGACGATCTTGATCCCGGCGGTGGCCGCCGAGCGCTTCATCTCGGCGAGCCAGCCGTCGCCGTAGGCGTCGGCGAAGCCGATGTAGCCCATCGTCTTCGCGCCGTTCGCCTTCATGCTGATCGCGACCGCGTCGGCCATCAGCGCGTCGTTCTGCGGCGTCTTGAACACCCAGCGCGTCTTCGGGTCGCCGGGGTTGATGATCTGCGCGGACGCGGCCATCGAGATCATCGGCGTGCCGGAGTCCGCGGCGACCTCGCGCATCGCGAGCGAGTTGGGCGTCGTCGACGAGCCGATGATCACGTCGACGTGGTCCTCGCTCACCAGCTTCTTGGCGTTGCTGACCGCCTTGGTCGTGTCGGACGCGTCGTCGAGCAGCACCCACTTCATCTTCTCGCCGCCGATCGTCGCCGGCAGCAGTTCCATCGTGTTCTTCTGCGGAATGCCGAGCGAGGCGGCCGGGCCGGTGGCCGACACCGTGATGCCGACCGTGATGTCGGCCTGCGCCGGCACCGCCAGCGCGAACGCGATCGCCGCGCCCAGCGCGGTCGTGGTCCGGGAAAGCTTCATGCAGATCCTCCTGATCGTGGGGCGTGCGATGTTGCGCTTCGCGTCGGGGCTCTCGCGGCGGCCCCTGCGGCGACGGGTGCCCGATTCTGGCAAAGCCGCCCGGGCGGGTCAATCGAGCGCGCGCGCTTCCGACGCGGCCCGCGTGGCGCCATAGATTGCGCCTTCGGCCGCACGCCGGTGATTGACTTTGGTCAAGGAAACGAGGAAGCGCCGCGGCGACCGCGGTCGCCCGGCCACCCCGGTGCCCGGCCCCGGCCATCGCCGGGCGGAGGCGCCGTCCGCCTACTTCTTCAGCAGATCGCGGATCTCGCGCAGCAGCACGACGTCCTCCGGCGTGGGCGGCGGCGCCGCCGGCGTCGTGTCGAGCTTCGCCTTGGCCGCCGCGAACTGCCGGATCATCCAGAAGATCACGAACGCGAGGATGACGAAGTTGATGACGATCGTGACGAAGTTGCCGTATGCGAGCAGCGGGACGCCGGCCTTGGTCAGCGCCTCGTACGTCATCGGCCCGCCGTAGCCCGCCGGCGGGCTGCCCAGCATCACGAAGTTGTTCGTGAAGTCGAGCCCGCCGAAGACGCGGCCTACCAGCGGCATGATGATGTCCTTGACCAGCGAGTCGACGATCTTGCCGAACGCGCCGCCGATGATCACGGCGACGGCCAGGTCGATCACGTTGCCCTTCAGCGCGAAGTCGCGGAAGTCCTTCAGCATCGACATGCGTTGCCTCCTTCGCAGTTGACCGGCACGGAACGGGGCCGCCACGTCACACGGCGGCCTCTCCCGACTCGCCGGTGCGGATCCGGATCACCTGCTCGACCGCGGTGACGAAGATCTTGCCGTCGCCGATCTTGCCGGTACGCGCCGCCTTGACGATCGCCTCGATCGCGCGGTCGACGAGGCCCTCGGCGATGACGACCTCGACCTTGACCTTCGGCAGGAAGTCGACGACGTACTCGGCGCCGCGGTAGAGCTCGGTGTGCCCCTTCTGCCGCCCGAAGCCCTTGACCTCGGTCACGGTCAGCCCGGTGACGCCGAGCTCCGACAGCGCCTCGCGCACCTCGTCGAGCTTGAACGGTTTGACGATGGCTTCGATCTTCTTCATGGTCGGGGCTCCCTGCCGCGGCGCCTCGCGCCGTCACATCGAAGCTTACACGAAAGGCGGGCCCGTCCCGGGCGCCTGCGTCGACAGCAGATCCCTCGTCGCTGCGCTCCTCGGGATGACACGGTGGGATGCAAGCAGCCCGCCGCCTGCTAGCGCAGCCGCGACCCGTCGTCCCACGCGGACGTGATCGGATAGCGCCAGTCCTTGCCGAACCCGCGCGGCGTGATGCGGATGCCGACCGCCGACTGCCGGCGCTTGTACTCGCTGATCCGGATGAGGCGCACGACCTTCGCGACCGCTTCCTCGGGAAAGCCCAGCGCGACGATCTCGGCCGGGCCGCGGTTCTGCTCGACGTAGGCCTCGAGGATGCCGTCGAGGACGTCGTAGGGCGGCAGCGCGTCCTGGTCGAGCTGGTTCTCGCGCAGCTCCGCCGACGGGGCGCGCGTGAGGATGCGCTCGGGGATCACGCGGCCCAGGCCGTTGCGGTAGCGGCACAGCCGGTAGACGAGCGTCTTCGGGATGTCCTTGATCACGGCGAAGCCACCCGCCATGTCGCCGTACAGCGTGGCGTAGCCGACCGCCATCTCGGACTTGTTGCCCGTCGTGAGCACGATGGCGCCGTACTTGTTCGACAGCGCCATCAGCAGCGTGCCGCGGATGCGCGCCTGGATGTTCTCCTCGGTCGCGTCGGCCGGCAGGTCGCGGAACTCCGGCGCGAGCGTCGCGAGGAAGGCCGCGAACACGTCGCCGATCGGGATCTCGTCGTAGCGGACGCCGACGATGCCCGCCATCTCGCGGGCGTCGGCCAGGCTGATCGGCGCGTTGTACTTCGACGGCATCATGACGGCGCGCACGCGGTCGGGACCCAGCGCGTCGACGGCCACGGCGAGCGTCAGCGCGGAGTCGACGCCGCCCGACAGCCCGACGATGACGCCCGGGAAGCGGTTCTTGCCGACGTAGTCGCGCACGCCCATCACCAGCGCGGCGTAGACGTGCGGCTCGAGCGCTTGATCGAGGCCGCCGCGCACGTGCCGCGGCGCCGCGCCCTCGAAGGCGACGAGCGCGACCGTCTCGTGCCACGCCGGCACCTGCTGCGCCAGCGCGCCGCTGCCGTCGACGACGAACGACGCGCCGTCGAACACCAGCTCGTCCTGGCCGCCGACGCGGTTCACGTAGACGACCGGCAGGCCCGTCTCGCGCGCCCGCGCGTCGACCTGCGCGCGGCGCAGCGCCTGCTGGCGCAGGTGGTACGGCGAGCCGTTGGGCACGACGAGCACCTGCGCGCCGGCGTCCCGCGCCATGGCCGCGGGCTCGGGGAACCACACGTCCTCGCAGATGATCACGCCACAGCGCACGCCGTCGACGTCGAACACGCACGGCGCGTCGCCGGGCTCGAAGTACCGCTCCTCGTCGAAGACCGTGTAGTTGGGCAGGTTGCGCTTGCGGTAGACCCCGCGCACCGCGCCGTCGCGCACGACGGCCACGGCGTTGTGGCAGCGCGATCCCGCGCGTTCCGGGAAACCGACCAGCACCGTGCTGCCGCGGACCCGCGCGGCGAGCGCCGCGAGCTCGCTCGCGCACGCGTCGACGAACGCCGGGCGCAGCAGCAGGTCCTCGGGAGGATAGCCGCACAGCGAGAGCTCGGGGGTGACGACGAGGCTGGCGCCCCCGCGCTCGCCCTCGGCGACGGCCGCGAGGATGGCGCGCGCATTCGCCGCGAGGTCGCCCACCCGCTGGTTGAGCTGCGCGATCGCCAGCTGCATGCGGAAATTCTAGCACCGCGGCCGGTATGCCCCGCCGCGCTTTGCCACCGCCGCGCATTCACGCGAGAATGCGGCGAACCCGTCATGCGCGCGCCCGTCCCCTTCGTCCCTCCGCCGCTGCCCGTCGTGGCCTCGCCGGTGATCCGCGACGACGTGCCGCTCGACGCGATCGCGCCCGCGGCGTGGGACGCGCTCGCCGGCGGGCAGCCGTTCCTGTCGCACGCGTACCTGCACGCGCTGCACGCGACCGGCTGCGCGACGCGCCGCACCGGCTGGACCGCGCGCTACCTCACCGCATGGCAGGACGGCGCGCTCGCCGGCGCGCTGCCGCTGTACGCGAAGGCGCACAGCTACGGCGAATACGTGTTCGACTGGGGCTGGGCCGAGGCCTACCGCCGCCACGGACGCCGCTACTACCCGAAGCTCGTCGCGGCGATCCCGTTCACGCCGGTGCCGGGGCCGCGCGCGCTGGCGCCCGCGCCGCAGGTGCGCCGCGCGCTCGTCGCGCACGCGATCGACCTCGTGCACGGCGGCGCCTTCTCGTCGCTGCACGTGCTGTTTCCGCCCGCCGCGGAGGCCGCGGAAGGCGAGGCGCTCGGCATGATCGCGCGCCACGGCGTCCAGTTCCACTGGACCAACCCCGGCTACCGCGACTTCGCCGACTTCCTCGCCGCGTTCTCGCACGACAAGCGCAAGAAGGTTAAGCAGGAGCGGCGCCGGCTCGCCGAGGCCGGCGTGACGTTCGAGCGCAAGGCCGGCCGCGACGCCACGCCGGCCGACTGGGCGTTCTTCCACGACTGCTACGAGCGCACGTACCGCGCGCACCATTCGACGCCGTACCTGACCGCCGAATTCTTCCACGAGATCGGGCGCACGCTCGCCGACCACGTGCTGCTGGTCGTCGGCTCGCGCGGCGGGCGTCCGCTGTGCGCGGCGCTCGACGTGCACGACGGGCAGACGCTGTGGGGCCGGTACTGGGGCACGACCGAGTACGTGTCGGGGCTGCACTTCGAGGCCTGCTACTACCAGGCGATCGAGTTCTGCATCGAGCGCGGGATCGCCCGCTTCGAGGGCGGCGCGCAGGGCCTGCACAAGCTCGCCCGCGGCCTGCGCCCGGTGGCCACGCACTCGCTGCACGCGGTCGGCGACCCCGGCTTCGCGGCGGCCATCGCCGACTTCTGCGCGCGCGAGCGCGTCGACGTCGCGCATTCGCTGACCGAGCTCGAATCCGCGACGCCGTTCCGGAATCCGTAGACGCGCCATGCTGATCTACTCGACCGATCACTTCGTGCTGCCGCTGCCGCCGGGGCACCGGTTTCCGATGCGCAAGTACGCGGCGCTGCGCGAGCGCGTGGCGACGTTCGCCGGCGACCTGCTGCGCGTGCCGCCGGCGGCGACCGACGCGGAGCTCGCGCGTGCGCACGATCCCGCCTACGTCGCCGCCGTGGCCGCCGGCACGCTCGGCGTGGACGCGCTGCGGCGCATCGGCTTCCCGTGGTCCCCCGGCATGGTCGAGCGGTCGCGCCGCTCGGCCGGCGCGACGCTCGCCGCGTGCCGCAGCGCGCTCGCGTCCGGCTGCGGCGTCAACCTGGCCGGCGGCACGCACCACGCGCACGCCGGCCACGCCGAGGGCTTCTGCGTGTTCAACGACGCCGCGGTCGCCGCGCGCGCGATGCAGGCGGAAGGGCTCGCCCGCCGCGTGCTGGTCGTCGACCTCGACGTGCACCAGGGCGACGGCACGGCGGCGATCTTCGCCGACGATCCGACCGTGTTCACGTTCTCGCTGCACGGCCGCAACAACTTCCCGTTCCGCAAGCGGGCCTCCGACCTCGACGTGGAGCTGGACGACGGCACCGGCGACGCCGGCTACCTGGCCGCGCTCGACGCCGCACTGCCGCGCGCGCTCGCGCGCTCGGTCCCGGACCTCGCGATCTACCTGGCCGGCGCCGACCCCTTTCGCGGCGACCGGCTGGGCAAGCTCGCGCTGTCGAAGGCCGGGCTCGCCGAGCGCGACCGGCGCGTGCTCGCCGCGCTGCACGACGCCGGCATCCCGGCCGCGATCGCGATGGCGGGCGGCTACGCCGACGACGTCGACGACATCGTCGACATCCACTGCGCGACGGTGACGTGCGCGCTCGCGCTGTGGCGCGACACGGCGCACGCACGCGGCAAGCGCGGCAAGCCGCGCGTGCGTGCGCGCGTCGCGTGCTAGACTTTTTTCGTCCCGTTCCGCGCCGTTGCGGCGCACGTTCCATGCCCCCGCCTCTCCTGCTCGACCGCGCCGGCCCCGTCGCGACGATCACGCTGAACCGCCCCGACGCGCTCAACACGCTCGACTATCCGCTGATGGACGCGCTGGTCGCGGCCGCGGCGGACGTCGCCGCCGACGACGCGCTGCGCGTCGTCGTCGTCCGAGGCGCCGGCCGGCACTTCATGGCCGGGGGCGACCTCCACACGTTCGCCGCCGAGATGAAGAAGCCCGCGGCCGAGCGCAACGCGTTCTTCCGCACGGTCATCGCGCGGCTGCACTCGGCGATCGAGTCGTTCCACCGGATGCCGCACCCGGTCGTCGGCCGCGTGCACGGCGCGGTGGCCGGCTTCGGCCTGTCGCTGATGAACGCGTGCGACCTCGTCGTCGCGGCCGAAGACGCGTACTTCGCGTCCGCCTACCGCAACATCGGGCTGACGCCCGACGGCGGCGGCTCGTGGGCGCTGCCGCGGATCGTCGGCACGCGGCGCGCGATGGAGATCATGCTGCTCGCCGAGCGCTTCGACGCGCGGCAGGCGCTCGCGTGGGGCCTCGTCAACCGCGTGGTTCCCGCGGCCGAGCTCGACGTGGCGGTCGCGGCGATCGTGCGGAGCCTGTGCGACGGCCCGAAGGTCGCGATCCGCAACGCGAAGCGTCTGGTGCGCGAGTCGCTCGGCCGGTCGCTGTCGGAACAACTCGACGCCGAGGCGACGAGCTTCGGCGCCTGCGCGGCCACCCCCGACTTCGCCGAGGGCATCGGCGCGTTCCTCGAGAAGCGGCCGGCGCGGTTCGGCGGCCCTGGCCAGGGCTAGAGCGGCACGCAGCCGATCACGCCCGCGCCGACGCCCTCGGGCACCCACTTGCGGTCGAGCATCGCGGCGCGCGTCGCGGCGCTCGTCGTATAGCGGTGGTTGGGCGCGCCGCCCTGGCCGTCGTTGTACAGGCGGTACAGCGGCTGCGTTCCCGGCGCGCACGCTCCGGCGGCGTCCGGCACGCCGACGGCGAACACCGTGGCCTCGAACTGCCAGTCCGGGTTCTGCTTCACGGCCGCGCATTCGCCGGCGGACGCCGTGTAGAAGTGCGAACTGCGCGGCGCGAAGCTCGTGCTGAAGAAGCGGCAGACGTCGGCGGCGCCGGCGGTGCCCAGCGGGTAGACGGCGAACGACTGGCCGGTGCGCGCCCAGCCGGCGAACACGCCCGCGTCGAGCTTGCCGATCTCGTCGGCGCTCGCCGTCACGAAGTAGTGATCCCACTCGGCGTGGTGGTACTCGACCGCCGTCGGCGGCGCCTGGAAGCCGCTGGTGATCCGCGCGACCATCTTCATGATGGCGGCCATCTGCACGCCGCCCTTCTGGTCGTAGTCGTCGCCGAAGCGGCGCTCGGTGTCCCAGCAGCCGTCGTTCTGCGGGGGGTCGGGATACGTCTGCGGGAACAGCAGCACGATGCCGTTGGTCTCGGCCCAGCGCGCGTGCCCGGAATAGTTCGCGTACAGCGTGTCGCCGCGCTGGAAATAGCTCTGCCCGCAGGCGTGCAGGAACACGTGCAGCCGGCACGCGTTGCCTGCGGCGCAACGGGTCGGCACGTAGAGCCACGCCGTCTCGTCCATGCCGAGGTCGCTGCGGATGAACTCCCGCTGGTCCACGGCGACGAGCCGCCCGGTCGGCTGGCCTGCCGTGCGCGGCGCGAGCGGCCCGTAGATCCACTGCAGCGTCGCACCCGCAGCGTCGAAGCCGCAGTTCGCGAGCGCGACCTGCGGAACGTTGCACTTGTAGAAGTTGGAGAGCGGGTGGTCGAAGTCGGTGGGGAACGTGTGGTAGGCCGGGACCGTGCTCTCGAAGGCGATGTTGGCGGCCGGCGCGAACCTCGCGTAGAGCGCGACCACCTGGGCGGAGACCGTCGTCCCCCCGATGGCGTCGTACGCGCCGACGAACACGTAGATCCTCTGGCGCGCGATGTTGGCGACCGCGTCGATCTCGCGCCCGCTCCACGCGCGCATGTTGGCTTCGAGCGCGCCGAGCTCCGGCGTGTTCTGGCCGGTGCAATCGCGCCGCGTGTCGGTGCGCCAGCAGTCGTAAGGATAGCCGGCGAACACGCCGACGCCCATGATCTGCGCCGAGTAGGCGACGCCCAGCTGCATCGCCATCGAGCCGCCGGACGAGACGCCGGACACCGAGACGCTCGCCGGATCGACGTTGAGCGCCGGCAGCGGCACGCGTTCGACGGCCGCGCGGGCGGCCGGGATCGCGCCGCCGAGCGCGAGTCCGGCGACGATCAGCAGGGCAACGACCATGTGCACGATGCATCTCCTTGCGCCGCTGGTACACATCGCAGGTTACGCCGGGGCCCGCCGGAAGGCCCCACCCCTGCGGGTGGGACGTGGAGGCGGCTCGACCGGACCGCGGCTGCCGCCGATGCTACGACGCGCGCTGTGCCGAAGGGAAGCCCCGCGCGCTGGCGAATATTCGCGTTGCGGCGCGGCGCGGCTTCTAGCGGAACGCCGCGAAGAGGTCCCCGTCCGGCCAGGCACGCTGCTGCCGGATGAAGTCGACCACCTTCGGCTTGACGAGCGCGAGCGCGCCGTCCGCGTCGCCGTCGTGCGCGGGGCTGCTGTTGAACAGCAGCACGAAGTTGGCGCCGATCGCGAGGCGCTCGACGTACGTCTGGATGCCGGGCAGGCCGCCGTCCTTGCCCCAGCTGTACCGCTTGCCGCCGCCGGCATCGGGGAACGCCTGCACCATGTCCCAGCCGAGCCCCATCCAGTGGTCGGGCGCCGGCCGCGCGATGCCGGGCGCGGGCTCGACCATCGCCTGCAGCATCGCCGGCGACAGGAACGGCGTGCCGGTGCGCGAGCCGTCGATCGCCGTCATCACGCGCGCCATGTCCACGCACGTCGCCTGCCAGCCGCCGGACGCCATCACCATCCGCGAGTTGCCGCCCGGCACCGGGTGCTCGGTGCCCGCGACGTAGCGGCGCGCCTCGCCCGGGTTGGTGGTCGGCGGCTCCGCATCGAGCTTGAGCCCCGGCGCGCCCATCGGCTGCAGCGCGAGCGCGCGGACCGCCTCCGGGTACGGCTGGCGGGCGATCGCGGCGATCACGCCGCCCAGCAGCACGAAGCCGAAGTTCGAGTAGACCTGCCGCGTGCCCGGCGCGAAGTCGAGCGGCACGCCCTTCATGTAGCGGATCATCTGCAGCGGCGTCGGCGGCGCGTCAAGCTTCAGCTTCTCGCGGATGCGCGGCCCCCAGCCCGACGGGTCGCCGCTCGCCTTCCGGTCCCAGCCGCCGGTGTGGTGCAGGCACATGGCGATCGTGATCTCGGACAGGCGCGGGTCCTCGCGCATGCCCGGCGGCGGCGGCAGGTCGCGGAACCACGAGAACACGCGGTCGGTGAGCTTCAATTCGCCGCGCTCGACGAGCTTCAGGATCGTCTGCGCGGTCATCACCTTGGACACGCTCGCCAGCGCGACGTAGGTCTCGGGCCGCATCGGCGTGCGCGCCTGCAGGTCCGCGTAGCCGTAGCCGCGCGCGAGCTTGAGCTTGCCCTCGTGCGCGATCGCGATCGCCGCGCCGGGGACCGCGTGCGCGTGCAGGATCGGCGTCACGACGGCGTCGAGCGCTTCCATGCCGGGCAGCGCGCGGCCGGTGACCGGCACGCCGCCGGGCTCGCCCTGCGGCGAACGCTCGCGAGGCTGGGCATGCACCGGCGAGACGGCGGCTGCCAGCGGCGCGAGCGCGGCGCTGCCCAGCATGGCGATGATGGAACGGCGGGATACGGTCATGCGGGACTCCCCGGGAATCAGTCGTCGTCCTCGCGCCGCGGCGGCACCGGCGGCTGTACGAGCGACGTGTCGATGACGCGCTGCTGCTTGCGCGCGATGCGCGGCGCAGCGTGGCCTGCCTTGTCGTCGCTGACGGCCACTGGATTGAACGATCCGCCGCGTGGCGCGGCATTCCCGTCGCGCTCGCCCTGCGGCCCGCCCGGGCCGCGCCGCTGCCCCTGCCCACCCTTGCCGCGGCGCTGCGGGCCGCCGGGGCGGCCGCGCGGGCCGCTGCGGTTGCCGCGCGACGCATTGGCGGCGTCGCCGGCTCCGCGCGGCACGCTGCCCGGCACCGTCAGCGTCGTCCGCCCGAACGGCGAGGCGTTCGCGTTGGTCGCCGGCTGCATCTCGTCGAAGTCCACGCGCGGCCGCTGCGCACCGCCGCCGCCGCGGCGCTGGTTCTTGCCGTGCGGCCGCAATCCGATCGCGTTGGCGTTCGACGTCGGCTGCGTCGTCTCGAAGTCGGGGCGCGCCGGACGCGGCATGCCCGCGTTGCCGTTGGCACCGCCCGGCGCGCCGGGGCGGGCGCCGCCCTTGCCGCGCCGGCGGCCCGGCTTGCCGTGCGGCCGCGGACCGGCCCCCGGCCGACCTTCGCCCGGGCCCTGCGGCGGACGCGGCCCACCGCCCTGCCCGTGCTTGCGCTGCGGCTTGCCGCCCTGCGGCCGCGCGCCCTGCGGCGGGCGGGCGGTGCCCTTCAATCCCGCGGCGTCCAGCACCGCGTTGACGTCGGCGGCCTCGAGCTCCAGCGTGTCGCCGCGCTTCAGCAGCGACGGCATCGCCAGCGTGCCGTAGCGCGTGCGGATGAGCCGCGACACCGGCAGGCTCAGCGCCTCGAAGAGCCGGCGCACCTCGCGGTTGCGGCCCTCCTTCAGCACGACGTGGTACCAGTGGTTCGCGCCCTCTTCCTCGCCGCCGCCGTCCTCGACCTTGTCGCACTTCGCCGGGCCGTCCTCGAGCTGCACGCCGTCGAGCAGCGCCTGCCGCTGCTCGTCGCTCATGCGGCCCATCACGCGTACCGCGTACTCGCGCTCGACCTCGTAGCGCGGATGCATCAGCCGGTTGGCGAGCTCGCCCGAGTTCGTGAACAGCAGCAGCCCTTCCGTGTTGTAGTCGAGACGGCCGACGTTGATCCACTTGCCGCTGCCGATCGACGGCAGCTTCGCGAACACGGTAGGCCGGCCCTCGGGGTCGTCGCGGGTGACGATCTCGCCGGCGGGCTTGTGGTACATGAGCACGCGCGCGCGCGGCTCGGTGAAGCGCACCTTGACGAGCTCGCCGTTGATGCGCACCTCGTCCCCCGGCCCGACCTTCTGCCCCACTTCCGCCGGCAGCCGGTTCACGGTGATGCGGCCGGCGACGATCATCTCCTCCATCGCGCGGCGCGAGCCGAAGCCGCACGCGGCCAGCACCTTGTGCAGCCGCTGCGGCTCGCTGAAGACCTCGTCAGTGGATCGTTTGATTTTCGCCGGCGGGAGGCTCTCGCGGATCGCGTGCAGCGCCAGGTTCGGCTGCTTCATCGTTCCCGAGGAGCGGACTCGCGAGGGCGAGTGCCGCTTCGGCGGCCTTGGTGGGGGCATCGGGCATCTCCAGGAGGTGGGACGAGTCGAGCTCGGCGAGAGGGGGGAGTTCCGCCAGCGAGCGGAGGCCGAGGTCGTCGAGGAAGGCCTTCGTCGTCGCGTAGAGCGCCGGGCGTCCCGGCGTCTCGCGGTGACCGACGGCCTCCACCCATTGCCGGTCCTCGAGCGTCTTGATGACGTTCGTCGACACGGCCACGCCGCGGATCGCTTCGATGTCGCCGCGGGTGACGGGTTGCTGATAGGCGATGATCGCCAGCGTTTCCATGACGGCGCGCGAGTAGCGCGGCGGCTTCTCCGGCGACAGCCGGGCCAGGTACGTCTGCACGGCGGGCACGCCCTGGAAGCGCCAGCCGCTCGCGACCTGCACGAGCTCGACCTTGCGGCCGGTCCACGCCTGCTTCAGGTCGTCGAGCAGCTTGCGGACGGTGTCGACCGGCAGCGGCGGGTCGAAGAGCCGCGCGAGCTGCGCGACGGCGACCGGCTCGCCGGCCACCAGCAGCGCGGCCTCGAGCACGCCCTTGATCTCGTCCAGGTCGCCCACGGCGGGCGCGTCGTCCGCGGCGGCCGCGGGGTCCAGCGTGTCTTCGCTCATCGGGATCTTCCGTGGCGTCAGGCGTCGCCGTCGAGGGCGAACGCGGGCGCGCCGGTCAGCGTGACGTGGATCGGCGCGTACGGCTCGGTCTGCGCGATCGCGACCAGCTGCTCGCGCGCGAGCTCGAGCAGCGCCAGGAACGTCACCACGAGGTGCGCGACGTCGGCGTGCGCGGCGAACATCGCCGTGAACTCCATGTAGCGCACGGGCTCGAGCAGCTTCAGCACGCGGCTCATCTCGCTGCGCACCGACAGCTGCTCGCGCGTGACCAGGTGGTGGCGGTTGACGCGCGCGCGCTGGATCAGCGCCGCCCACGCCGCCTTGAGGTCGTCCGGGTGCACGTCGGGCAGGCGCGCCGCCGCGACGTGGTCGATGAAGATGCGCACGGTCGCGAAGTCGCGGTCGGCGAGCGGATGCTCGTCGATCGCGCGCGCCGCCTGCTTCATCCGCTCGTACTCGAGCAGCCGCCGCACGAGCTCGGCGCGCGGGTCCTCGGGCTCCTCGCCCGGCGGCGCCGGCGGCTTGGGCAGCAGCAGCCGCGACTTGATCTCGATCAGCACCGCCGCCATCAGCAGGTACTCGGCGGCGAGCTCGAGCTGCGTGCGCCGCATCATCTCCACGTAGCCCAGGTATTGGCGGGTGAGCTCCGCCATCGGGATGTCGAGCACGTTGATGTTCTGCCGCCGGATCAGATAGAGCAGCAGGTCGAGCGGCCCCTCGAAGGACTCGAGGAACACCTCGAGCGCCTCCGGCGGGATGTACAGGTCGTGCGGCAGCTCGGTGAACGCCTCGCCGTAGACGCGTGCGAGGGGCTTCGGCTCCGGCGACGGGTGCGCGAGGTCGATCGCGGCGTCAGTCATAGGCGATCCCCATCGCCTCGCGCACGTCGCGCATCGTCTCCTCGGCGAGCTTGCGCGCGCGCTCGCAGCCGTCGGCGACGATGTTGCGCACCAGCGTCGGGTCGTCGATGAACTTCTGCGCGCGCTCGATCAGCGGCGCCTGCTCGCGCACGACCGCGTCGATCACCGGCTGCTTGCACTCGAGGCAGCCGATGCCCGCCGTCGTGCAGCCCTGCACGACCCACTTGCGCGTGTCTTCGGTCGAGTAGATCCTGTGCAGCGGCCACACCGGGCAGTTCTCCGGGTTGCCGGGGTCCGTGCGCCGCACGCGCGCCGGGTCGGTCTGCATCGTGCGGATCTTCTTCGCGACCTCGGCCGGGTCCTCGCGCATCAGGATCGCGTTGCCGTAGGACTTCGACATCTTCTGGCCGTCGAGCCCCGGCACCTTCGGCGTCTCGGTCAGCAGCGCCTCCGGCTCCGGCAGGATCATCCGGCGCGAGCCTTCGAGGTAGCCGAACAGCCGCTCGCGGTCGCCCAGCGCCAGGTTCTGCGTCTCGTTCAGCAGCTCGCGCGCGGCCTCCAGCGCGGCCTCGTCGCCCTTCTCCTGGAACGCCGTGCGCAGCTCGCCGTAGCGGCGCGCCTTCTTGGCGCCGAGCTTCTTCATCGCGGCCTTCGCCTTGTCCTCGAAGCCCGGCTCGCGCCCGTAGATGTGGTTGAAGCGGCGCGCCATCTCGCGCACGAGCTCGACGTGCGACACCTGGTCCTCGCCGACCGGCACCATGTTGGCGCGGTAGATCAGGATGTCGGCGCCCTGCATCACCGGGTACCCGAGGAAGCCGTACGTCGACAGGTCGCGGTCGGCGAGCTTCTGCTGCTGGTCCTTGTACGTCGGCACCCGCTCGAGCCAGCCGACCGGCGTCATCATGCCGAGGAGCAGCGCGAGCTCGGCGTGCTCCATCACCTGCGACTGGATGAACAGCGTGGCGCGCGTCGGGTCGAGCCCGGCGGCGAGCCAGTCGACCATCATCTCCCACACCATCGGCGCGACGTGCTCCGGATTCTCGTAGTGCGTGGTCAGCGCGTGCCAGTCGGCCGCGAAGAACAGGCACTCGTACTCCTCCTGCAGGCGCACCCAGTTCTTGAGGGCGCCGTGGTAGTGGCCGATGTGCATGCGGCCCGTCGGGCGCATGCCCGACAACACGCGGTCAGCGAACATGTGAGATTCGAGAATCTTCCGTGGCCGTGGCCGTCGCCCGCCACGCGAGGGCGCGCTACAGGCCGGTCAACGCATACACCAGAAACGCAAATACCCGATAGAGCGGTCCCAACACCATCCACAGCGCGCCGGGGATCGCGACGAGCAGCAGGATCACGAAGAATCCGTACGGCTCGAGCCGCGCGAGCAGCATCGCCGCGCGCTGAGGCAGCAGGCCCACCGCGATGCGCCCGCCGTCGAGCGGCGGGATGGGCAGCAGGTTCAACGCCAGCAGCGCGAGGTTGATCTTGACGCCGGCGTCGGCCATCTCGTAGAGGCCGTCGCTCGCCAGGGCCCCCGACGGTCCCGTCGCGCCGAGCAGGAAGCCCCATCCCAGCGCCATCGCGAAGTTCGCCGCCGGCCCCGCGCCCGCCACCCAGATCATGTCCCGCTTCGGATGCCGCAGGTTGCCGAAGTTGACCGGCACCGGCTTCGCCCATCCGAACAGGAACGGGACCTTCAACAGGAACAGGACCGCGGGCACCAGCACGGTGCCGACCGGGTCGATGTGCTTGAGCGGGTTCAGCGTGACCCGGCCCAGCATCCACGCCGTCTGGTCGCCGAAGATGCGGGCGACGTAGCCGTGGGCGGCTTCGTGCAACGTGATCGCCAGCACCACCGGCACTGCCCAAAGCACGGCGGTCGCGAACGAAAACTCCATTGGCGGCGCATTCTACCCCAAGTCGGGCCGGCGCCGCGCGCCGCCCGCGACGTCAGGCGAGACCGAGGCGTGCCGGGTCGCCGCCGCCCACGCGCACGACCGTCCCCGGCTCGGTCGCGAGGTCGACGACGGTCGTCGGCACGCCGACGCAGGGCCCGGCGTCGATGACGAGGTCGATACTCGCCTGCAGCCGGTCGCGGATGACCTCCGGGTCGTTCTCCGGCGCCTCCGCGCCCGGCAGGATCAGCGTCGTCGACAGGATCGGCTCGGCGAGTTCCGCGAGCAACGCGGCCACGACCGGATGGTCGGGCACGCGCAGGCCGACCGTGTTGCGCTTCGGGTGCTGGAGGCGCCGCGGCACCTCGCGGGTCGCCGGCAGCAGGAACGTGTACGCGCCGGGGATGCCCTGGCGGACGATGCGGAACTGCCAGTTCGCGAGGCGCGCGAAGTGGCCGGCGTCGGCCAGGTCGCGGCACACGAGCGTGAGGAAGTGCGCGTCGCCGAGGCCGCGGATCGCACGCAGGCGCTTCGCAGCCGCGGTGTCGCCGAGATGGCAGCCAAGCGCATAGCTCGAATCGGTCGGGTACGCGATCACGCCGCCCGCGCGCAGGATCGCGGCCGCCTGCCGGATGAGCCGCGGTTGCGGGTGCGTCGGATGGACCGAGAAATACTGCGCCATGGCGCCGGGGTACCGCTCGTCGGGATATATAATGATTGCAGATTTTCTCGCTCCGGTTATAACGCGTTGAATCTGCAACAGCTGAAGTACCTGTGCGCGGTGGTCGACCACGGCCTCAACGTGTCGGACGCGGCCGCGGCGCTGTTCACGTCGCAGCCGGGCATCAGCAAGCAGATCCGCCAGCTCGAGGACGAGTTGGGCCTCGTGGTGTTCGTGCGCCAGGGCAAGCGGCTCGCGGCGCTCACGCCGGCGGGCACGATCGTCGTCGCGACGGCGCGGCGCGCGCTGCGCGAGGTCGCGAACCTGAAGCGTGTCGCCGACGAATTCCGCGGCGAGGACACCGGCACGCTCGCGATCGCGACGACGCACACGCAGGCGCGCTACGTGCTGCCCCGGGTACTGCGCGAGTTCGCGACCCGCTATCCGAAGGTGAAGGTCGTGCTGCACCAGGGCAACCCGATGCAGGTCGCCGAGCAGACGGCGCGCGGCGAGGTCGACGTCGGCATCGCGACCGAGGTGCTCGCCGCCTTCCCCGAGCTCGTGACGCTGCCGTGCTACGAATGGAACCGCGTGGTCATCGTGCCGAAGCGCCATCCGCTCGCCCGGATGGGACGGCTCACGCTGGAGAATCTCGCGAAGTTCCCGATCGTCACGTACGACTTCAGCTTCACCGGCCGCTCGGCGATCAACGCCGCGTTCGAGGCGAAGGGCATCGAGCCCAACGTCGTGCTCACGGCGCTCGACTCCGACGTGATCAAGACGTACGTCGAGCTGGGGCTGGGCGTGGGCATCATCGCGCAGATGGCGTACGACCCCGCGCGCGACGCCGCGTTCGAGATGCTCGCCGCCGACCACCTGTTCGCGCCGTCGACGACGCGGCTCGGCCTGCGCCGCGGCGTGTTCCTGCGCGGGTACGTCTACGCCTTCATCGCGCTGTTCGCGCCGCGCTACGACCGCGCCGCCGTCGACGCCGCGCTCGAGGGCCGCGCGGGCCGATGACGGCGCTGGACGCCGCGCCGCCGCCTGCGCACCGGCGCTCGTGGGGGTTCGCGACCCTGATGGCGTCGCTCGCGATGCTGGGGCCGTTCGCCGTCGACATGTACCTGCCGGCGTTCGCGGCGATCGGCGCCGAGTTCGGCGCGGCGCCGCTCGCCGTGCAGCAGACGCTGTCCGTCTACATGTTCGCGTTCGCGTTCATGATGCTCTGGCACGGCGCGCTGTCCGACGCGCTCGGGCGGCGCCCGGTCATCCTCGCGGGGCTTTCCGTGTTCGCGCTCGGCACGCTCGGCTGCGCGATCGCCGGCAACATCCAGTCGCTGTGGCTCGCGCGCGTGCTGCAGGGTCTGTCGGCCGGCGCCGGGCTGGTCGTCGGGCGCGCGCTCATCCGCGACCGCTTCCACGGCGCGGACGCGCAGCGGATGATGTCGCAGGTGACGCTCGTGTTCGGCCTCGGGCCGGCGGCGGCGCCGGTCGTCGGCGGCGTGCTGCTCAACCTGCTGGGCTGGCGCGCGATCTTCTGGGCGATCCTCGCGTGGACGGTCGTGATGCTGGCGCTGGCGCTGCGCCTCCTGCCCGAGACGCTTCCGGCGGCGCAGCGGCACCCGCTGCGTCCGCGCGCGCTGTGGCGCAACTACCGCGCCGTGCTCGGGCAGCCGAAGTTCGCGCTGCTCGCGCTGGTGCCGGCATTCAACTTCTGCGCGTTCTTCCTGTACATCGCGGCGGCGCCGGCGTTCCTCGTCGGCCTGCTCGGCGTGTCGACGTGGGGCTTCGCGTGGCTGTTCGTGCCGATGATCGGCGGCATCATGATCGGCGCGTTCGTGTCCGGGCGCGTCGCCGGCCGGCTGTCGCCGAAGCGCACGGTCCGCCTGGGCTACCTGCTGCTCGGCGGCGGCGCCGCGCTCAACCTCGCGGTCTCGACGCTGCTGCCGCCGATGGTCGCGTGGAACGTGCTGCCGATCTTCGTGTTCACGATCGGCTCGGCGATCGTCATGCCGAGCATCACGCTGCTGCTGCTCGACCTGTTCCCGACGATGCGCGGCATGACGTCGTCGCTGCAGGGATTCGTACAATTCACGCTGGGCGGCGGCGTCGCGGGCACGGTCGCCCCGCTGCTCGCGACGTCGCTGCCGGTCATGGCGCTCGGCATGGCGGGCTTCACCGCCGCGAGCTTCGCGCTGTGGCTCGTCTACCAGCACCGCGCCCGCACCACGCTCAAGGAATGGTCGCCATGATCCGCACACTGCTCCGCATCGCCGTCCTCGCCGCCTTCGCCGTCGCCGGCGCCGCCGCCGCCGCGCCCGCCGAATTGCCGACGACGCCGCTCACGATCGGCGCGCACAAGCTGACGGCGGAGGTCGCGACCACGCCGGAGCAGCGCGCGCAGGGCCTCATGCACCGCTTCAGCCTGAAGCCGGACCACGGGATGCTGTTCGTGTTCGAGCGCGCCGAGCCGCAGGGCTTCTGGATGCGCAACACGTACATCCCGCTGTCGATCGCGTTCATCGACGCCGACGGGCGCATCGTCAACGTCGACGACATGCAGCCGCAGACCGACGACACGCACTGGTCGAAGGGCCCGGCACTCTACGCGCTGGAGATGAAGAAGGGCTGGTTCGCCGAGCGCGGCATCGGGCCCGGTGCCACGGTCTCCGGCATCCCGCGCGCGAAGCCGGCGCGCTAGCGCTCTTCCCAAGGGCGCGGCTCTCCGTTGTGGGGGAGAGCAGCCGACAACCTCGCGCCGGTTCTCGCATTCCGCGGCAGGTCGTTGATCCGCGAGGGCTCGCGCGTCCTCCTCGCGGATTCGCCTGTCATATCGGTCGTGCGCGCGCGCGACGCGCGTTGCGCGCACGCGCAACCGCCCGTCGGCCGGTTGTGCGCTACATGTTGACGATGCCGATAATGGCGCCGTTCTCGCCGCCGGAGGTCGCCGCGATGAGCCGCTCCGCACCGCCCGTGTCCGTCCCTTCCGACACCGGCGCCCCGCCGCCGGGGCCGCGCCCGGCCGTCGACGGCATCGTGCTGCCGCGCGCGCTCGCGCATCCGATCGGCGCCGCCGCCGCGGCGGCGTGTCCCGAGGCGGTCGTGCGCACGCTGCTGCAGCGCTATCGCTTCGACAGCCTCTCGTACTTCGTCACCCGCAGCGTGCGCGGCTTCGTCGGCGGCGAGCTGCACTGGAGCACGCTGCCCGCGCCGTGGGTCGCGCGCTACCGGCGCGAAGGCTTCGTCGCCGTCGACCCGCGCCTCGCGCGCGCCCGCGCGCAGATCGGTCCCACGCTGTGGGACGCGTGCGAGTTCGCCGCCGACCCGCACGCGCGGCGCTTCCTCGCCGCCGCCGCGGCCGCCGGCGTGCGCAGCGGCGTCGCGATCGCGCTCACCGACGGCCAGATGAACCGGGTCACCGTGACGTTCGACAGCGCGCGCAGCCCGGTCGACGCCGCGCGGCGCGACGTCGTCGTCGCGGCGCAGGGCGACCTGCTGCTGATCGCGATCGCGCTGCACGAGTTCGTGCTGAAGTGGCGTACCGGCGGCGGCGGCCGGTCCGCGGCGGCGCTCACGCTGCGCGAGCGCGACTGCCTCGAGCTCGCCGCGCGCGGCCTGACCAGCGCCGGCATCGGCACGAAGCTCCGTGTGGCCGAGCGCACCGTCAACTTCCACTTCTCGAACATCAAGACCAAGCTCGGCGCGACGAACCGGCCGGAGGCGATCGCCCGCGGCATCGCGATGGGGATCGTCAGCGCCGCAAGCCGCTGACGCGCGCCGCGCGGCTACGCGTTGGCAGCGAGCCAGCGCCGCATCTCGGCGATCGAGTGGACCGTGGCGAGCGGCGCGAGACGCGCGAGGCCGTCGGCCTCGTGCGCGCCGTACGCGACGGCGAGCGCCGCGGCGCCGGCGTTGCGCGCGAGCTCGAGGTCGTGCGTCGTGTCGCCGATCATGAGCGTTTCGCCCGGCGCGGCGCCCAGGCGGTCCATCAGGTGCAGCAGCATGTCCGGGTGCGGCTTCGGAAAGCCCTCGTCCGCGCAGCGCGTCGCGTGGAAGCGCGTCGTCAGCCCGTTCTGCACGAGCACGCGGGTGAGCCCCGCGCGCGACTTGCCGGTGGCGACCGCGAGCAGGTACCCGGCGGCGTCGAGCTCGCCGAGCAGCTCGGCCGCGCCGGCGAAGAGCGGGATGTCGTCCTCGCGCGCGAGGTAGTGGCGCCGGTAGTGCGCGGTCAGCTCGCCGTAGCGCGCCGGCGGCAGCGCCGGCGCCACCATGCGCAGCGCATCGGCGAGGCCCAGCCCGATCACGAAGCGCGCGGCGGCGTCGTCCGGGACCGGCTCGCCTACGTCGCGGCAGGCGTTGCGGAGGGATTCGGCGATGATCCCGGTCGAATCGGACAGCGTGCCGTCCCAGTCGAACACGAGGAGCCGGAAGCGGCGCGGCGCGTCGGCGCGCATCAATCCTCCTGCGCGGCGGGCACGGCGCGGCCTTCCGCGCGCGACCCGTCGAGCCGCGCGACGTACGCGGCCAGGTCCGCCGGCAGCGGGGCCGAGAACTCGACGCGCTCGCCCGTCGCCGGGTGCGTGAACGCGAGCGCGTACGCGTGCAGGAACATCCGCTTCAGCCCCTCCTTCGCGAGCGCCTTGTTCCACGCGAAGTCGCCGTACTTGTCGTCGCCGGCGAGCGGGAATCCCAGGTGCGCGAGATGCACGCGGATCTGGTGCGTGCGGCCGGTGGCGAGCTCCGCCTCGAGCAGCGCCAGCGGCGGGTCGCGGTCGGGCCACGCGGCGCGGCGCCGGAACACCGTTTCGGATTCCTTGCCCTCCTCCGCGTCGACGCGCACGCGCCGCTCGCCTTCGCGCGTCGCGAACTTGTGCAATGCGAGCCGCACGCGCCGCTTCTCGTCACGCCAGCGGCCGCGCACCAGCACGAGGTAGCGCTTGTCGAAGCCGCCGTCGCGCAATTGCGCATGCAGCGCGACGAGCGCGGCGCGCTTCTTCGCGAGCAGCATCACGCCGGACGTCCCGCGGTCGAGCCGGTGCACGAGCTCGAGGAAGCGCGCCGCGGGCCGCGCCGCGCGCATCTGCTCGATGAGGCCGGCGGCGATGCCGCTGCCACCGTGGACGGCGAGCCCGGCCGGCTTGTCGACGACGATCAGCGCGTCGTCCTCGTAGAGCACCGGCACCGCCGGCCCGGGCCGCGGCCGCGCCTCCGCGGGCCGCGCCGTGGCCGGCGCCGCCGTGCGCACCGGCGGCACGCGCACGACGTCGCCGACGGCGAGCCGGGCGTCCGGGCCGACGCGTCCTTTGTTGACCCGCACCTCGCCGCTGCGCAGGATCCGGTAGACGTGGCTCTTGGGCACGCCCTTGAGGACGCGGGCGAGGAAATTGTCGATGCGCTGCCCGGCCGCCTCGTCCCCGACGGTGAGCCAGTTCACAGCATCCTTGCTTAACTCGTTCATTCCAATATAATTGTGCCCGAACCGCGCAGGCGAAGGCGCCGATCGTGCGGTACGGCCGCGGCGCCCGGGCCCACACCCGGAGGCACGGCGGTCGTTACCGCCTTGAATCGGTTGCGCTTTGTGCGGTCCCGTCGGCGTTCGGCGCGGACGGGGACCAGCCGGCTTCAGTCGCTCGCCGGGCGGGGGGAAACCCCTGGCGCAAGTAGCGATGGTTTGGAAACAGCGCAGTCTCCGCACCCGGCAGCGGCCGGTTCGAAGCGGCGCGCTGCGCGGCGCCAAAAGCGAGATTTTCCGTTTCCGGCCGCCCGTCCGAGGCGGCGCCCGCGCATCTGCAGGCGCCCGGACCGGCAGCCGGTCGATTCACCGCTTGTTCGCAACACGTTGACGACACCGCACGACGAGAGCCGAATTCCCCGCCCCGCGCGAGGAACGAACCTGATGCCGACCGCCTCACCACCCTCGCGCACCGCTCCCGCCCGCCGGCGCCTACTGGCGCCCGCCCCGTCGTCTTCGCACGCGACCGCCGCGCACTAGCGTCCCGCCGCCGCGTTCGCGCGGCGCGCACTGCTTCGCCTCCGCCTGCCCGCGGCGCCTGCGCCGGGGATCGTTCATGAAACGCATGCTGTTCAATGCCACCCAGGCGGAGGAACTCCGGGTGGCGATCGTCGACGGCCAGAAGCTCGTCGACCTCGACATCGAGTCCGCCGCCAAGGAGCAACGCAAGAGCAACATCTACAAGGCCGTCATCACGCGCGTCGAGCCGTCGCTCGAGGCGTGCTTCGTCGACTACGGCACCGACCGCCACGGCTTCCTGCCGTTCAAGGAGATCTCGCGCGAGTACCTGCGCGAGGGCGACGGCAAGTCGCGAACGCAGGACCAGCTCCGCGAAGGCCAGGAGCTGATCGTCCAGGTCGACAAGGACGAGCGCGGCAACAAGGGCGCGGCGCTCACCACGTACATCTCGCTCGCCGGCCGGTACCTCGTGCTGATGCCGAACAACCCGCGCGGCGGCGGCGTGTCGCGCCGCGTCGAGGGCGAGGAGCGCAACGAGCTGCGCGACGCCGTCTCCGAGCTCGACGTCCCGCAGGGGATGAGCGTGATCGCCCGCACGGCGGGCATCGGCCGCTCGGCCGA
>JAYRNW010000150.1:0-24875 GCA_041911995.1 Casimicrobiaceae bacterium
AAGACCGACCCGGTGCACAAGGTCACGATCATCCCGCGCGGCCGCGCGCTCGGCGTCACGATGCAGCTGCCCGAGCAGGACCGCTACAGCATGGACCGCAACCACATGCTGAACATGATCGCCGTGCTGTTCGGCGGGCGCATCGCGGAAGAGCTGTTCATGAACCAGATGACGACCGGCGCCTCCAACGACTTCGAGCGCGCGACCGAGATCGCCCGCAACATGGTCACGCGCTACGGGATGTCCGACGAGCTGGGGCCGATGGTCTACGGCGAGAACGAGGGCGAGATCTTCCTCGGCCGCTCGGTGACGACGCAGAAGAACGTGTCGGAGTCCACGATGCAGAAGGTGGACGAGGAGATCCGCAAGATCATCGACGGCCAGTACGCGGTCGCGCGCAAGCTGCTCGAGGACAACCGCGACCGGGTCGAGGCGATGGCCAAGGCGCTGCTCGAGCTCGAGACCATCGACGCCGAGCAGATCGACGACATCATGGCCGGCAAGCCGCCGCGCGCGCCGAAGGCGGCGCCGTCGTCGGGGCCGTCGTCGGGCGGCTCGTCGGCGGGCCCGGACGCGGCGCCGTCGGCGAACCCGGCATAGGGGAAAACGTCCGATGGAAACGGGGCGCGCGGCGCCCCGTCCTTGGTCATGAGGCTCCATTGCGGCGCGCACATCCTCGACCTGTCGCGCCCGCAGGTCATGGGCGTGCTGAACGTCACGCCCGACTCGTTCGCCGACGGCGGTGCCCACTTCGACCGCGAGCGCGCGCTCGACCACGCGCGGCGGATGATCGCCGACGGCGCCGCCATCATCGACGTCGGCGGCGAGTCGACGCGGCCCGACGCCGCCCGCGTGCCGGTGCGCACGGAGATGCAGCGCGTCGTGCCGCTGGTCGAGGCGCTGGCCGCCGAGAACATCCCGGTCAGCGTCGACACGATGAAGACGCCGGTCATGCGCGCAGCCATCGCCGCGGGGGCCTCGCTCGTCAACGACGTGCGCGCGCTGCAGGCGCGCGGCGCGATCGAGGCCGTCGCGGCGAGCCGCTGCGGCGTGTGCCTGATGCACATGCGCGGCACGCCGCGCACGATGCAGGCCGACCCGCGCTACGACGACGTCGTCCGCGAGGTCCGCGACTTCCTCGTGCAGCGCGCGCTGATCGCCGAAGGCGCGGGCATCGCGCGCGACCGGATCGCGATCGACCCGGGGTTCGGCTTCGGCAAGACGATGGCGCATAATCTCGCGCTGCTGCGCTCGCTGCGCGTCTTCGCCGGGTCCGGCTACCCGGTGCTGGCGGGACTGTCGCGGAAGGCGACGATCGGGCAGATCACCGGCCGCGACGTCGGCGACCGCATGGCGGGCAGCATCGCGGCGGCGCTGGCGGCGGTCGCGCACGGCGCGGCGATCGTGCGCGTGCACGACGTCCGCGAGACGGTCGACGCGCTGAAGGTGTGGTGCGCGATCGAAGGCGACGACGAGGCAGGGAAGCCGGGCGGCCGTCAGGCCTGACCTGCGGCGCACGGCGCCGCCGCCCCGCCGCCGCGCCGGAGCACGCAACGTCCACGGGTCATCGCATGCAACGCAGATATTTCGGCACGGATGGAATCAGGGGCCACGTCGGCGAGCCGCCGATCACGCCGGAGCTCGTGCTGAAGCTGGGCTGGGCCGCGGGCCGCACGCTGGTGTCGGCCGACGGCGTGCGCCGCGGCGACCGCCCGGGCGTGCTGATCGGCAAGGACACGCGGATCTCCGGCTACCTGCTGGAGGCGGCGCTGGAGTCCGGGCTGTCCGCGGCGGGCGTGGACGTGCACCTGTGCGGGCCGCTGCCCACGCCCGGCATCGCGTACCTGACGCGCGCGCTGCGGCTGTCGGCCGGCATCGTGATCAGCGCATCGCACAACGCGTTCGACGACAACGGCATCAAGTTCTTCTCGGCCGCCGGCGCCAAGCTCGGGGACGACGTCGAGGCCGCCATCGAGCGCGGAATGGACGCGCCGCTCGCCTGCGTACCGTCGTCCGAGCTCGGCAAGGCGTTCCGCGTCGGCGACGCCGCCGGGCGCTACGTCGAGTTCTGCAAGAGCACGTTCCCGTCGGAGCTCGACCTGCGCGGCTGGCGCATCGTCGTCGACTGCGCGCACGGCGCCGGCTACCACGTCGCGCCGCCGGTGTTCCACGAGCTGGGCGCGGACGTGATCGCCGTCGGCGCCGACCCCGACGGCCTCAACATCAACGCCGGCACCGGCGCGACGCACCCGCAGTTCCTCGCGGCGCAGGTGCGCGAGCACCGCGCCGACCTGGGGATCGCGCTCGACGGCGACGGCGACCGGCTCGTGATGGCCGACCGCGACGGCCGCGTCTACGACGGCGACCAGCTGCTGTACGTGATCGCCGCGGACTACCGGCGGCGTCACGTCGGCGGCGGCGGTGTGGTCGGCACGCTGATGAGCAACCTGGGCTTCGAGCAGGCGCTGGCGCGGCTCGACATTCCGCTCGCGCGCGCGAAGGTCGGCGACCGCTACGTGCTGGAGCAGATGCAGGCGCAGAAATGGCTGCTGGGCGGCGAGAATTCCGGCCACATCATCTGCCTCGACAAGCACACGACCGGCGACGCGATCATCGCCGCGCTCGCCGTGCTGCGCGCGCTGATCGACCAGAAGGCGACCCTCGCGCAGGCGACCGCCGCGGTCACGATGTACCCGCAGCGGCTCATCAACGTCCCCGTCCGCCGCGGCTGGGACTGGCACGGCAACACCGCCGTGCAGCGCGCCGAGCGCGCGGCCGTGACGGCGCTGGGGACGGCCGGCCGCGTGCTGCTGCGGCCGTCGGGCACGGAGCCCGTGCTGCGCGTGATGGTCGAGGCGCGCGACGAGGCGCTCGCGGAAGCGCAGGCACAGTCGCTCGCGGAAACGATCGCCAAGGCGGCCGGCATCAGGCTGTAACGGCGCATGGGAGGCGGCATGGACGATACCGGAGGGGAGACGGCGGCGGTGCCCGATGCACGGCGGCGCGAGCTGCTGCGCGGGCTCGCCGCGCTGGTCGCGGCGGGGTGCCTGCCGGTGGGTGTCGCGCGGGCCGCGGCGGCGCCGCTCGACGCCGCGCGCTACAAGGCGATGGCGACGACGCTGACCGGCTTCGCGTACGCCGATCCCGCGCTCGCGGCGCGCATGCTCGCGGCGCTGACGGAGGCGGTCGGCGCCGATGCGCTCGCGAAGATCGCCACCCTCGCCGCGGTGACGGCGCCGGCGCGGCTCGACGGCGAGCTCGCCATCGCCGGGCTTTCGCACGCCGCCGCCACCGTGGTGACGGCGCTCATGTCGGGCATCGTGGAGACGCCGAAGGGCACGACGGTCCTCGCGTACAACGAGGCGCTCGCGTGGCAGGCGGTGCCGTGGACGAAGCCCAACGGCGTGTGCGGCGGCATGATCGACTACTGGGCGCAGGCGCCCGACCCGGCGGGCACGCGATCGTGAGCGACGTCCTCACCGCCGACGTCGTCGTCGTCGGCTCCGGCGTCGCCGGCGCCATCACGGCGTACTCGCTCGCGCGTGCCGGCGTGCGCGTGCTGATCCTGGAAGCCGGCCCGCGCGTGGATCGCGCGAAGGCGGTCGTGCAGTTCCGGAACTCGCCGACCAAGGGGCCGAACTCGCCGTACCCGGCGCATCCGAAGGTCCCGCAGCCCGATCCCGACGACATCGGCGCGTACTACGTGCAGGCGGGGCCGGTGACGTTCCGCGGCCTGCAGGCGCGCGTGGTCGGCGGCACCACGTGGCACTGGGGCGGCCTCGCATTGCGCTACCGGCCGAACGACTTCCGGCTGAAGTCGAAGTTCGGCGTCGGCGTCGACTGGCCGCTCGCGTACGACGACCTCGAGCCGTGGTACGCGGAAGCCGAGCGCGAGATCGGCGTCGCCGGCCCGGCCGACTACGACTGGGGATCGCCGCGCTCGTCGCCGTACCCGATGCCGCCGATCGCGCCGACGTACCTCGACACGGTGATCGGCGCGGCGTGCGCGAGGGTCGGGCTCACGATGGCGCCGTTTCCGCACGGTCGCAACTCGGTCGGCCGCGACGGCCGGCCGCCGTGCTGCGGCAACGCGTCGTGCGTGCCGATCTGCCCGATCGGCGCGAAATACGACGGCGCCGTGCACGTCGCGAAGGCCGAAGCGGCCGGCGCGCGCGTCGTGCCGCTCGCGATCGCGCACGAAATCGTCGTCGGCGCCGACCGCCGCGTGACGGCGATCCGCTTCAAGCGTCCCGACGGCAGCGTGCACGAGGCGCGCGGCAAGGCGTTCGTGGTCGCCGCGCACGCGGTCGAGTCGGCGAAGCTGCTGCTGATGTCGCGCGTCCCCGGCGGCCCGGCCGTCGCGAACGGCAGCGACCAGGTCGGGCGCAACCTGTTGACGCAGCTCGACGCCGGGATGATCGGGCTGACGCGCGACAAGCTCTATCCGTACCGCGGCCCGGTCGAGACGTCGGGCATCCGCGAGCTGCGCGACGGCGACTTCCGCGGCATGCACGGCGCGTCGGGGACGTCGCCGTCGAACGAGGGCTGGGTGCGCGCGACCGGCCCGTTCGTGCTCGCACAGCGCTACGCCGCGCAGGGCCTGACCGGCGCCGCGCTGGCCGCGGCGATCAGCGACCACATGGCGCGCGAGCTCGCGATCGGGCCGTCGGTGGAAGTGCTGCCGAACCCGGACAACCGCGTGACGCTGGCGCTCGACCGGCGCGACCCGCTCGGCCTGCCACGGCCGCGCCTCTGGTTCAACTGGGGAACGTACGAGCAGGACGGCATGAAGGTCGCGATGGACTACGTGCTGGGGCTCATGAACGCGCTGGGCGCGACCGATGTGCAGCGGGTCGGGCCCATGACCGACGGCGCCGTGATGGGTGGCACCTGCCGGATGGGCGACGACCCGCGGGCGTCGGTCGTGGACCGCAACCTGCGCGCGCACGACCACCCGAACCTCTACCTCGTCGGGTCCGCGACGTTCCCGACGATCACCGCGTCGCCGCCGACGCTGACGATCGCCGCGTTCGCGCTGCGCGCGGGCCTGCAGATCCGCCGGGACCTGGGCGTCGCCTGACGCCCGGCCGGCCGGCGGGCGGCACCGGAGCTGCGACGATTTGTCGCTTGGTGCGCCCGCATGTGCGGGCCCACAATGACCGGCCGAGCGCGGCGTCGACCGCGCGCCCACGACCAGGGGAGAGTTGCAGATGCGCGCGTACCTTGCATTGCTGACGGCGGCCGCGCTCGCGGCGCTGGCGGTCGGCTGCACGACCGATCCCAAGATGGCCGGCGAGAAGGCGACGTTCGTCGGCTCCGAGAAGTGCGGCGGCTGCCACGTCGACGAGTACAAGACGTGGAAGAACTCGCTGCACGCGAAGATGGTCCGCACGCCGCGCGAGGCGCTGCTCAAGGACGCCGGCGACGCCTGGGCGAAGGACGGCAAGGGCAACGCCGGGCCGGCCAAGGGCAACGTCGACGGCAAGGCTGCGACGATGGCCGACGTCGAATTCGTCGTCGGCTCGCACTGGAAGCAGCGTTACCTCGTGAAGAACGCCGCGACCGGCAACCACCAGTTCCTGGACAAGCAGTGGAACACCGTCCACAAGCAGTGGGAGCCGTACGGCAACAAGGCCGACTGGGAGACCAACTGCGCGACGTGTCACGCGACCGGCTACACGCTGACCGCGTACGACCCGAAGAACCCGGCCACGCAGAAGTACGCGATGTCCGAGCGCAACACCGGCTGCGAGGCGTGCCATGGCCCGGGCAGCCTGCACGCGGCGAACCTCGGCAAGCGGCCGATGTTCAACCCGGCCAAGGCGACCAAGGAGCAGGCCTCGCTGGTCTGCGGCTACTGCCACGTGCGCAAGGAGAACGAGCACTTCAAGTCCGCGCAGAACCTCCCGCGCGAGGACCAGCCGCATCCGGTGCTGGGTGAAAGCTACAAGGCGGGGCAGGACGACTGGCGCACGTGGTATCCCGAGGGGATGCTGATTCCCGGCGTGTTGCCGAACCAGCCGCTGTCGAAGAACTACCCGAACACCGACCTCAACAACGCGTTCTTCCTCGACGAGAAGGCGCAGAAGTGGAACTCGTACGACGCGCGCAAGCACCACGAGGAGTACCAGGAGTACGTGCAGTCGTCGCACTACAAGAACAACATCCTCGCCTGCGCGGACTGCCACTCGCCGCACGCGGTCAAGGGCAAGGCGGCGATCGAGCCGATGAAGACGTGCGCCGGCTGCCACGGCACGACGTACGACCCGGACAAGATCATGCCGGGGCTGGGATCGACGGCGGCGAACCTCCACGTGCGCTCGCACACGTTCAACAAGAACCAGGACCGGCCGGGCGGCCCGACGGCCACCGGCATGCCCGAGCCCGCGTACTTCTACCCGAGGTAGGCGCGCGCGCAAGCCGGGCGGGATCCGCTCCCGCCTGAGGCTTCGAGGGCGGCGACCCCGCGAGGGCGCCGCCCTTTGCTTTGCCGGCGGGCGCCGCCGCCTCCGCGCGCCGGCCGCGCGCGACCCGCCGGTATAATCGGCCGATGGTCGCCGTGCTGCACGCCGCGCCGCGCACCGCCGCGCCCGAGGCGGTCGCCGCCTGGCTCGAGTCCCTCGCGTCGTACTACACGCCCGACGAGCGCGCGTCGTTCGCGCAGGCGTTCGCGTACGCGCGCGAGCGCACCGGCGACGCCGCGATGGCCGACGGCGAGGCGGCGCTCGACCGCGCGCTCGGCGCTGCGACGATCCTTACGAGCCTCAAGCTCGACGCCGACTCGATCCGCGGCGCGCTGCTGCTGGGCCTGCCGGTGGCCGGCGCGTTCGACGCCGACGACGTGCGCGAGCGCTTCGGCGCCGACGTCGCGACGCTGGTCGCCGGCGTCGCGCGGATGGGCGGCATCCGCGCCGCCGCCGGCGGCGGCGACAAGGAGGAGCGCGCGGCGCAGGCCGAGAACCTGCGCAAGATGCTGCTCGCGATGGTCGAGGACATCCGCGTCGTCCTCGTCAAGCTCGCCGAGCGCACGCAGGCGCTGCGCACGCTGATGGGCGGCGACGCGGCGCTGCGCGCGCAGACGGCGCGCGAGGTGCTCGACCTCTTCGCGCCGCTCGCCAACCGCCTCGGTGTCTGGCAGCTGAAGTGGGAGCTCGAGGACCTGTCGCTGCGCGCGCTGGAGCCCGCGACGTACAAGGCGATCGCGCAGATGCTCGACGAGCGCCGCCTCGACCGCGAGCGGTACATCCGCGACGTCGTCGCGACGCTGAAGCGCGAGCTCGCCGACGCCGGCGTCGCGGCCGACGTCACCGGGCGGCCGAAGCACATCTACAGCATCTACCTCAAGATGCAGCGCAAGCAGGCGGGCATCGACGCGCTCTACGACATCCGCGCCGTGCGCATCCTCGTCGACTCGGTGAAGGACTGCTACACCGCGCTGGGGCTCGTCCACCACCTGTGGACGCCGCTGCCGCGCGAGTTCGACGACTACATCGCGAAGCCCAAGGCGAACAACTACCGCTCGCTGCACACGGCGGTCATCGGGCCGGAGGACAAGCCGCTCGAGGTGCAGATCCGCACGCGCGAGATGCACCGGCACTCCGAGTACGGCGTCGCCGCGCACTGGCGCTACAAGGAGGACGCCCCCCGCGGCGTGCGGCACGACCCGACGTTCGACGAGAAGATCGCGTGGCTGCGGCAGGTGCTCGACTGGAAGGACGCGGTCGCCGACTCCGGCGACTGGCTTTCCGCGTTCAAGGAGAGCCTGTTCACCGACTCGATCTACGTGCTGACGCCGCAGGGCAAGGTCGTCGACCTGCCGCGCGGCGCCACGCCGGTCGACTTCGCGTACGCCGTGCACACGGGCTTGGGCCACCGCTGCCGCGGCGCGAAGGTCGACGGGCAGATGGTGCCGCTCAACTACCGGCTCGCGAACGGCCAGCAGGTCGAGATCGTCGCGACCAAGCAGGGCGGGCCGTCGCGCGACTGGTTGAACCCGGAGCTCGGCTACGTGCACGGCAACCGAACGCGCGCCAAGGTGCGCCAGTGGTTCAAGGCGCAGCAGCACGAGGCGACGGTGGCGCAGGGCCGGGCGCTCGTCGAGCGCGAGCTCGCGCGCCTCGGCCAGACGGCGCTGAAGCTCGACGCCGTCGCGGCCAAGGCCGGCTTCGACAAGGCCGACGACTTCTTCGCGGCGTTCGCGCGCGACGACATCAACTCGCGGCACGTGCAGAACGCGATCCAGGCCGTCGCGCAGCCGGCGGCGGCCGCGGCTGCCGCCGCCGAGCCCGAGGTCGCGATGCGGCAGAGCAAGGCCGCCGGCGCGGGCAGCGGCATCCTCGTCGTCGGCGTCGACCGGCTGCTGACCGGCCTCGCGCGCTGCTGCAAGCCGGCGCCGCCGGACCCGATCGTCGGCTTCGTGACGCGCGGCAAGGGCGTCACCATCCACCGCGCCTCGTGCAGCAACGTCGCGCGGATGCGCGCCGCACAGCCGGAGCGGCTGATCGACGCGGACTGGGGCGCGCCGCGCGACGAGGTGTTCCCGGTCGACATCGGGATCGAGGCGATGGACCGCCAGGGGTTGCTGCGCGACATCTCGGAAGTGCTGTCGCGCGAGAAGATCAACGTCACCGCGGCGAACACGCTGACGAAGAACCTGCACACGCGGATGGCGTTCACGATCGAGGTGCGCAGCCTCGACGCGCTCAAGCACGCGCTCGCGCTCGTGCGCGACGTCAAGGGCGTGCTGAGCGCCGGCCGGCGCTGACGGGACGGGATCGAAACGCTGCGCGTTTCGATCCCGGAATGCAGTCAGCGCGAAGAGCTTGAGGCGGCTCGGCGCTCTTCGCGCGGTAAAGGCCACGAAGCGCGCGGTTCGCAGGTCGCTGCGCTCCCCGCTCGGTAGCGCGCGCATGCGCGCCGAATGCCGTGGTCGATCAGCGGTGCAGTTCGGGCATCCTCCGCGTGGTCTACCGCGTCCGCGGAACCATCTGCAGCGCGGCGACGAGCTCGCCGACGGTCAGCGCGTCGACGCCGGCCGGCAGTCCCGGGTACCGCTTGACGATCCAGTCCTCGAACGTCGCGCGCTGGTGGAAGCCCGCCTGCGGATGCATGTCCCACAGCGCGGGCAGCACGTCGTCGAGGCGCAGCCGCCCCGGATCGAGGCCGAGCGCGGCGCCCAGCGCCTGCAGCACGTCGCGCGTCGTCTGCGGGTCGAGCGCCGTGGCGCGCGTCGCGTACTCGGTGCGGATCGCGTCGAGGTCGACGACGGGCCGCGCCTCGATCTCGCGGCGCAGCGGCGCGACACGGCCGCGCGCCCATGCGAACGCGATCGCCAGCCCGACGGCGAGCGCGAACGCGAGCGTGCCGAGCGTCAACATGCCCACGCGCCGTCGGTCGCCGCCGCGTGGGCGCGCGTGCGTGCGGTCTTGGATCGGCGGGTGCGTGCGTGCATGCGCTTCCTCGTTGCCGCGACGCCGGTACGATCAGGCTCCGGAAGGACGAACGCGCGCTCCGCGCCGCGCCGCCCGCGATGCCGGTCGAGTGTAGCCGATCGCCCGCGGCCTCGATCGCAACGCGCTGCGCCAAATCGGTGCCGGACGCGCCGTGGACCGCGCCGGGGCCGTGGCGAGGAACCTGCGGATAATTGCGCCTTATCAAGGCGTTGCCGCCGCCGTACGATGGCTTGCGCGACGCGGCCCGCTGGCCTGCCCCTTGCTATGGATCGGGCATCTGCCACGCGAACGACGGCACCGGATGCTTCGAGTGATGTTGGTCCACGACTCCCGCGAGGAAGTCAGCCTGCTGAAGGAAGGCCTGCTCGCCGCCGGCTACGACGTCATCGAGGTCGCGACCGCCGCGACCGCGCTGCTCGAGCGCGTCGCGGCGGTGCAGCCCGACGTCATCATCATCGACGCCGACTCGCCGACGCGCGACACGCTGGAGCAGCTGTCGTTCGTCAGCGCGCGGCAGCCGCGGCCGATCGTGCTGTTCACCGAGGATCGCGAGAACGCGACGATCCAGGCCGCGCTGCGCGCCGGCGTGTCCGCCTACGTCGTTGCGGGCATGCAGCCGGAGCGGCTGCAGCCGATCCTCGACGTCGCGCTCGCGCGCTTCGCACAGGAGCGCGCGCTGAAGGAAGAACTCGCGTCGGCGCAGGCGCGCTTGTCCGAGCGCAAGGTCGTCGAGCGAGCGAAGGGCCTGCTGATGAAGCGGAAGGGCGTGGACGAAGAGGAAGCCTACCGGCTGATGCGCCGGCTCGCGATGGACCGGAACCGCCGGCTGCTCGACGTCGCGCAGCAGATCATCGACGTGTCGGACCTGCTCGCGTGAGCGCGACCGCGCTTCCCGATGGTGCGGCGGTGCACGCCGGTGGTGCGGTGCAACACGCGGTCGCGCCGGGCGCCGCGGGCGTCCGGCCGCACGAAACTTCGCGCGAACAACGGCTTACGCGCGTCCCCCACGACTGGCATGGATATCGCTAAAGCATAAGCGCAGGACGAACCCGCAAGGGAACCTGCAAGGGCGCGTCGCCAACGGCGGCGATGCGTCCCGACGACGGCGTCGCGTGCATTCGGGCTCGATCACTTCGGGCGCGCGGATGCATCGGCGCCGTTTTTCGTTTTCCGGTTCCAACGATGACGCACGAGGAAGCACGATGTCCGATTCCGTTCCGACGCGACGCTCCGTCGCGGCATTGCCCGCAACCGGCGCCGGCGTTTCGTCGCGCCGGCGGCGCCTGCTCGGCGCATCCGCGGCGGGTGCGCTCTTGAGCCTCGTCGATCCCGCGGTTCGTGCCGGCGCATGGGCGCAGGGCTCCGATGCGCCCGAGAAGAAGGAAGTGAAGATCGGCTTCATCCCGCTGACCGACTGCGCGTCCGTCGTCGTCGCGTCGGTCATGGAGTTCGACAGGAAGTACGGCCTGAAGATCGTCCCCAGCAAGGAGGCGTCGTGGGCGGCCGTGCGCGACAAGCTCGTCAACGGCGAGCTCGACGCCGCGCACGTGCTCTACGGTCTCGTGTACGGCGTGCAGATGGGCATCGGCGGCCCGAAGAAGGACATGGCCGTGCTGATGAACCTCAACCACAACGGGCAGGCCATCACGCTCTCCAACCAGCTGAAGGAAAAGGGCGCGATCGACGGCCCGAAGCTCAAGTCGCTGATCGACCGCGAGAAGCGCGAGTACACGTTCGCGCAGACGTTCCCGACCGGCACGCACGCGATGTGGATCTACTACTGGCTGGCGGCGCAGGGCATCCACCCGTTCAACGACGTCAAGACGATCGTCGTGCCGCCGCCGCAGATGGTCGCCAACATGCGCGTCGGCAACATGGACGGCTTCTGCGTCGGCGAGCCGTGGAACAACCGCGCGATCCACGACAGGATCGGGTTCACGGCGGAGACCACGCAGGGAATCTGGAAGGACCACCCGGAAAAGACGCTCGGCACGACGCTCGAATTCGTGCAGAAGAACCCGAACACCGCGCGCGCGATGACGGCCGCGATCCTCGACGCGTCGCGTTTCATCGACGTGATGGCGAACCGCAAGAAGGTGGCCGAGATCGTCGCCGACAAGTCGTACGTCAACTGCCCGGTCGACGTGATCGACCAGCGGCTCGAAGGCAACTACGACAACGGGATCGGCCGGCAGTGGAAGGACCCCGACTACATGAAGTTCTACAACGACGGTTACGTGACGTTCCCGTACCTGTCCGACGGCATGTGGTTCCTGACGCAGCACCGGCGCTGGGGGCTGCTCAAGGAGGATCCCGACTACCTCGCCGTCGCGCAGAAGGTCAACCAGGTCGAGATCTACAAGCAGGCGGCGGCGGCTACGAAGACGCCGGTGCCGAAGGACCCGCTGCGCACGTCGAAGCTGGTCGACGGCGTCGTGTGGGACGGCCGCAACCCCAAGGCGTACGCCGCGGGTTTCAAGCTCAAGGCGTGAACCGGAGGAAGCCCGCATGGCCGCAACGCTGATCGCCTTCGCCGCCGCGCCGCGCGCGGACGGAGCCGCCGCAGATGCCCCGGCACCCGCCGCCGACGTGCCGGCGCCCGCCGCCGCCGTCGCGGCCAACGCGCCGGTGGTCGTCGACCGCCGCGACGACGTGGACGCCGCCGCGGCGCGCGCCGCCGCGTGGGCCGCGGCCGAGCAGCGGCGCGAGCGGGTCCGCGCCGTGCTGCTCACCGTCGTGCCGCCGGTGCTCGGCATCGCGCTGTTCCTGCTGCTGTGGACGCTGGTGTCGATGACCTCGCCGCAGCTGCCGTCGCCGGCGAAGACGTACGCTTCCGCGCTCGCCGTCTTCGGCGATCCCTTCTACCGGCGAGGGCCCAACGACCAGGGCATCGGCTGGAACGTGCTGGCGTCGCTGCAGCGCGTCGGCATCGGCTTCGGGCTCGCCGCGCTGGTCGGCATCCCCGCCGGCTTCGTCCTCGGCCGGTTCCGTTTCGCGAACGCGATGGCCGCGCCGATCGTCAGCCTGCTGCGCCCGGTGTCGCCGCTCGCGTGGCTGCCG
This sequence comes from Casimicrobiaceae bacterium, assembly GCA_041911995.1. Taxonomy (GTDB): domain Bacteria; phylum Pseudomonadota; class Gammaproteobacteria; order Burkholderiales; family Casimicrobiaceae; genus VBCG01. The sequence continues at coordinate 12,513 of JAYRNW010000150.1, forward strand.
ATCGGACTCATGGTGTTCAAGGCGGCCAACCCGGCGGCGATCTGGGTCATCTTCATCTCCAGCATCTGGCCGATGGTGATCAACACGGCCGTCGGCGTGCAGCGCGTGCCGCAGGACTACCTTAACGTCGCGCGCGTGCTCAACCTGTCCGAGTGGAAGGTGCTCACGAAGATCCTGTTCCCCGCGACGCTGCCGTACATGCTGACCGGCGTGCGGCTCGCGATCGGCGTCGCGTGGCTCGTGATCGTCGCGGCCGAGATGCTCACGGGCGGCGTCGGCATCGGCTTCTGGGTGTGGGACGAGTGGAACAACCTCAACGTCGAGCACATCATCATCGCGATCTTCGTCGTCGGCGTCGTCGGCCTCGCACTCGAGCAGTTGCTGCTGCTGCTGGCGCGCCGGTTCAACTATGCGTGAGGCCGCCGTCATGCCCGACACTCCCATGTCCGCTTCCCGCCCGCCCGCGCAGGCGCCCGCCGAGTACGTGCACGTCGAGGCGATCGGCATGACGTTCCCGACCCGGCGCGGGCCGTTCGTCGCGCTGCGCGACGTCGACCTGTCGGTGCGCCGCGGCGAGTTCATCGCGCTGATCGGCCACTCGGGCTGCGGCAAGTCGACGCTGCTGAACCTCGTGGCCGGGCTCATCGTGCCGACGACCGGCGTGCTGCTGTGCGCGGGCCGCGAGATCACGGGCCCCGGCCCGGAGCGCGCCGTCGTGTTCCAGAACCACTCGCTGCTGCCCTGGCTCACCTGCTTCGACAACGTCCACCTTGCCGTCGAGCGCGTGTTCGGCGCCACGGAGAGCCGGGCGGACCTGAAGCGCCGGACCCGCGAGGCGCTGGGACTGGTGGGGCTCGCGCACGCCGAGCACAAGCTGCCGCACGAGGTCTCGGGCGGCATGAAGCAGCGCGTCGGCATCGCCCGCGCTCTGGCGATGCAGCCCAAGGTCCTGCTGCTCGACGAGCCGTTCGGCGCGCTGGACGCGCTGACCCGCGCGCAGCTGCAGGACGAGCTGACGCGGATCGTCGCCGCCGCGGGCAGCACGGTGCTGATGGTGACGCACGACGTCGACGAGGCCGTGCTGCTCGCCGATCGCATCGTCATGATGACCAACGGCCCGGCCGCGACCATCGGCGAGATCGTGACCGTCGACCTGCCGCGCCCGCGCGACCGCGTCGCGCTGGCCGAGGACCCGCGCTACCACCACTGCCGGACGCAGGTGCTCGACTTCCTCTACCGCCGGCAGGCGCACGTGGAGAAGGCAGCGTGAGCGGCGAGGCCCGAAGGGCGGCGAGCAATCGCGAATCGCTGCCGGCCGCCGACGCCGTGATGCGGCGGTTCGCTGTCGAGGGGTGCGGAGGCGGCAGTATGAAAGTCCGTCCGGACGTGACGCGGACGGCGCGTCGCCTCTGCTGCGGAGACCGGACATGAACGCGCGCGTCTCCAGCGTACGGCCGCGGCTCGTCGTCGTCGGCAACGGCATGGCCGGCATCCGCACGGTCGAGGAACTGCTGAAGATCGCGCCCGACGCGTACGAAATCACCGTGTTCGGCAGCGAGCCGCATCCCAACTACAACCGAATCCTGCTGTCGCCGGTGCTGGCTGGCGAGCAGACGCTCGACGGCATCGTGCTCAACTCGCGCCAGTGGTACGCGGACAACGGCATCGCGCTGCACGCGGGCCGCGCGATCGCCCGCATCGACCGGGCCGGACGCGCCGTCGAGGCCGCCGACGGGACGCGCATCGCCTACGACCGGCTGCTGCTCGCGACCGGCTCGACGCCGTTCATCCTGCCGGTGCCCGGCCGCGACCTGCCGGGCGTGATCACGTACCGCGACATCGCCGACACCGAGGCGATGATCGCGGCCGCGAGCAGGTACAGGCGCGCCGTCGTGATCGGCGGCGGGCTGCTCGGCCTCGAGGCGGCGAACGGCCTCGCGCGCCGCGGCATGGACGTCACGATCGTGCACCTGATGCCGTGGCTCATGGAGCGGCAGCTCGACCGCACGGCCGCGCAGATGCTGCAGCAGTCGCTGGAGGCGAAGGGCCTCGCGTTTCGGCTCGACGCGAAGACCGAGGCGCTCGAGGCGGGCGCGGACGGCCGCGTCGCGGCCGTGCGGCTGGCCTCCGGCGAGACGCTGCCCGCCGACCTCGTCGTGATGGCCGTCGGCATCCGCCCGAACGTCGCGCTCGCGCAGTCGGCGGGGCTGCACTGCGACCGCGGCGTCGTCGTCAACGACACGCTGCAGACGTTCGACCCGCGCATCTACGCGGTCGGCGAATGCGTCGCGCACCGCGGCCGGACCTACGGGCTCGTCGCGCCGCTGTTCGAGATGGCGCGCGTGTGCGCGAACCACCTGGCCGGCCACGGCATCGGCCGCTACGGCGGCTCGCAGGTCTCGACGAAGCTCAAGGTCACCGGCGTCGACGTCTTCTCGGCGGGCGACTTCGCCGGCGGCGGCGACGCCGAGGAGATCGTGCTCGCCGACCCGGTCGGCGGCGTCTACAAGAAGCTCGTGATCCGCGACGACAAGCTCGTCGGCGGCGTGCTGTACGGCGACACCGCCGACGGCGCGTGGTACATGAAGCTGCTGCGCGACGGCCGCAACATCGCCGGCATCCGCGACCGCCTCGTGTTCGGCGAGGCGAACCTGGGCGACGCCGGGCACGAGGGCCAGTCGCGCGCGGTCGTGATGGCCGACGACGCCGAGGTGTGCGGCTGCAACGGCGTGTGCAAGGGCACGATCGTGCGCACGATCAAGGACAAGGGGCTGTTCACGCTCGACGACGTGCGCCGGCACACGAAGGCGTCGTCGTCGTGCGGCTCGTGCACGGGCCTGGTCGAGCAGCTGCTGATGGCGACCGCCGGCGGCGACTACGCGGCGCCGGCGAAGCAGAAGCCGGTGTGCGGCTGCACCGACCGCAGCCACCAGGAGGTGCGCAGCGCGATCCGCGAGCACCGGCTGCTGTCGGTCCCGGCCGCGATGGCGTTCCTCGAATGGCGGACGCCCGACGGCTGCGCGACGTGCCGGCCGGCGCTCAACTACTACCTGCTCTCGACGTGGCCGGGCGAGGCGGCCGACGACCCGCAGTCGCGGTTCGTCAACGAGCGCGCGCACGCGAACATCCAGAAGGACGGGACGTTCTCCGTGATTCCGCGCATGTGGGGCGGCGAGACCACGGCCGCCGACCTGCGGCGCATCGCCGACGTCGTCGACAAGTACGCGATCCCGACGGTGAAGGTCACCGGCGGCCAGCGCATCGACCTCCTCGGCGTGAAGAAGGCGGACCTGCCCGCCGTCTGGGCGGACCTCGGCATGCCGTCCGGCCACGCGTACGCGAAGGCGCTGCGCACGGTCAAGACGTGCGTGGGCAGCGAGTGGTGCCGCTTCGGCACGCAGGACTCGACCGACATGGGCAAGCGCCTCGAGCGCGCGCTGTGGCGGATGTACGCGCCGCACAAGGTGAAGCTCGCGGTGTCCGGCTGCCCACGCAACTGCGCGGAGTCGGGGATCAAGGACGTCGGCGTGATCGGCGTCGACTCGGGCTGGGAGATCCACGTCGCCGGTAACGGCGGCATCAAGACCGAGGTCGCCCAGTTCCTGGTCAAGGTGAAGACGGCCGCGGAGGTGCTCGAATACGCGGGCGCGTTCCTGCAGCTCTACCGTGAGGAGGGCTGGTACCTCGAGCGCACCGTCCACTACGTGGCGCGCGTGGGCCTCGACCACGTGAAGAAGCGCGTGCTGGACGACGCCGCGGGGCGGCGCGCGCTGTGGGAGCGCCTGCAGTTCGCGCTCGACGGGCAGCCGGACCCGTGGCACGAGATGGAGAAGGCGCGCGTCGACGCGCGGCAGTTCGCGCCGCTCGCCGTGGCGCCGATGGCGTCCTGAAAGGCTTGAACCACGAAGGGCACGAAGTACACGAAGAAAGGCAAAGCATTCTTTGGTTTTCTTCGCGTTCTCCGTGGCCCCTTCGTCAAACAGGAAGAGCACGTAGAGGCGCAAGGGCATTCGATGGTTTTCTTCGTGTTCTTCGTGACCCCTTCGTGTCCTTCGTGTTGAATGAGGTAGCCGTGAATGTGTGAATCCGCAACACTCGTCACCGAAGCCACCGCCGGACGCGGCGCGCCCGGCTTTGTCCGCGTCTGCGCCGTGGACGACATCGCGCCGCTCGGTGCGCGCGTCGTCCGGCGTCCCGGGCACCCGGACGGCGACGTCGCCGTGTTCCGCACGGCCGGCGACCGCGTGTTCGCGCTCGCCGACCGCTGCCCGCACAAGGGCGGGCCGCTGTCGCAGGGCATCGTCTTCGGCGAGCGCGTGGCCTGCCCGCTGCACAACTGGTCGATCGAGCTCGCGTCGGGCGAGGCGGTCGCGCCCGATGCCGGCTGCGCGCGCCGGTATGCCGTGCGCGTCGAGGACGGCATCGTCTACGTCGGCATCGGCTGAGGCTTGGCCGTGGCGCAGACGCGCTCGACCTGCCCGTACTGCGGCGTCGGCTGCGGCGTCGTCGTCGAGCACGAGCGCGGCCGCATCGTCGGCGTCCGCGGCGATCCGGAGCATCCGGCCAACGCCGGCCAGCTCTGCACGAAGGGCCGCACGCTGCACCTCACGGCGGCACCGGAGGCGATGGCGGCGCGGCTCGCGCATCCGCTGCGGCGGCCTGCGAAGGGTGCGCCGGCGCAGCGCGTCGCGTGGGACGCGGCGCTCGCCGACGTCGCGCAGCGCTTCGCCGACTGCATCCGCGCGCACGGGCCGGACAGCGTCGCGTTCTACGTGTCCGGCCAGCTGCTGACCGAGGACTACTACGTCTTCAACAAGCTCGCCAAGGGCCTCGTCGGCACCAACAACGTCGACACCAACTCGCGGCTGTGCATGTCGAGCGCGGTCGCCGGGTACAAGCAGACGCTGGGCGCCGACGCGCCGCCCGCCTGCTACGACGACGTCGATTCCGCAGGTTGCCTCTTTCTCGCCGGCTCCAACGCGGCGTGGGCGCATCCGATCCTGTTCCGCCGCATCGAGGCGGCGCGGGCGCGCAATCCGGACGCGCGGCTCGTCGTCGTCGACCCGCGGCGGACGGCCACCGCCGCCGCGGCCGACCTGCACCTCGCGATCGAGCCGGGCACGGACGTCGCGCTGTTCCACGGCATGCTGCACGTCATGCTGTGGGAGGACCTGGTCGACCGCGAGTTCGTCGCCGCGCACACGACGGGCTTCGCCGCGCTGAAGGCAATCGTCCGCGAATACACGCCGCGGCACGTCGCGCAGGTGTGCGGCATCGCCGAGGACGACCTCGTGACCGCGGCGCGCTGGTTCGCCGCGGGCCCGACGCTGTCGATGTATTGCCAGGGCCTCAACCAGTCGGCGGCCGGCACCGCGAAGAACGCGGCGCTCGTCAACCTGCACCTCGCTGCCGGGCAGATCGGCCGACCGGGCGCGGGGCCGTTCTCGCTGACCGGGCAGCCGAACGCGATGGGCGGCCGCGAAGTGGGCGGCCTCGCGAACCTCATGTCCGGGCACCGCGACCTCGCGGATCCCGTCGATCGCGCCGAAGTCGCGCGGCTGTGGGGCGTCGCGGACGTTCCCGCGCAGCCGGGGCTCACCGCGGTCGAATTGTTCGAAGCGCTCGCGACCGGCCGCGTGAAGATGGTGTGGATCGCGTGCACGAACCCGGCGCAGTCGCTGCCGGACCAGGCTACCGTGCGCGCCGGGCTCGCGCGCGCGGAACTGGTCGTGCTGCAGGAGGCGTACGTGGGCACCGAAACCGCGGCGTACGCCGACTACCTGCTGCCGGCGGCGACGTGGGGCGAGAAAGAGGGCACCGTTACCAACTCCGAACGCCGGATCTCGCGCGTGCGCCGCGCGGTCGACCCGCCCGGCGAGGCGCGCGCCGACTGGGAGATCGCCGCGGCGTTCGCGCGCATGCTCGAGGCGCATCTCGCGCCCGGCCGGCCCACGCTGTTTCCGTACGCGACGCCGGCCGACGTCTTCGCCGAGCACGTCGAGACCACGCGCGGCCGCGACCTCGACATCACGGGCCTGTCGCACGCGCGCCTCGACGCCGAAGGCCCGCAGCAGTGGCCATGCCGCGAAGGCGACGCGCACGGGCGCGCGCGGCTCTACACCGACCACGCGTTCGCCACGCCCGACGGCCGCGCGCGCTTCGCGGCGCTCGCCTACGCGCCGGGCGCCGAGCCCCGCGCCGCGCGCTACCCGTTCCGGCTCAACACCGGCCGCCTGCGCGACCAGTGGCACGGCATGAGCCGCACCGGCACGCTCGCGTCGCTCTACGCGCACACGCCCGAGCCGGCGCTCGACATGCATCCGGCCGACCTCGCGCGCCGCGGCCTGGTACCCGGCGACATCGTCCGCGTCGAGTCGCGCCGCGGCGCCGTGCTGGTGCCGGTCGCGGCGGCGGACACGGTGAAGCCGGGCTGCGCGTTCCTGCCGATGCACTGGGGCAGCGCCACGCTCGCCGGCGACGCGGGTGCCGGCGTCAACGCGGTCACGTCGAACGCGCTGTGCCCGGAGTCGCGGCAGCCCGAGTTGAAGCACGCGGCCGTCCGCATCGCGAAGGCCGAGCTGCCGTGGCGCCTCGTGGCCTTCGGCGTGCCCGACGATCCGCAAGGGCTGCACGCGCTGCGCGAGTCCGTGCGCGCGCAGGCGTCGGCGTTCGCGTACGCGAGCATCGTGCTGATCGGCGACGCCCGCGCCGGCGTGCTGCTGCGCGCCGCGTGCGCGCAGGCGCCCGACGCCGCGACGCTTGCCGCGCTCGACGCGGCGTTCGGCCTCGCCGGCGCCGACGTCGTCCGCTACGACGATCCGCGGCGGGCGATCGGCCGCCGGGTCCGCGTCGTCGCCGGGTGCTTGGCGGCGGTCCGCCTGTCCGGCGACGTCGCGGCCGCCGCATGGCTGCGCGACTGCCTCGTCGCCGGCGCCGACGTCGCGCCGCTGCGCCCGTGGCTGCTGATGCCGACCGCGACGGCGCCGGCCGGCGTCCGCGCGCGCGGGCGCGTCGTCTGCCATTGCCACGGCGTGGACGAGCACGCGATCGCCGCGTGCGCGGCGGCGCGTCCCGGCCCCGCCGACGCGATCGTCGCCGCGCTGCAGCGCGAGCTCGGGTGCGGGACGGGCTGCGGCTCGTGCGTTCCGGAGCTGCGGCAGATGGTCGCGACGCTCGGCCCCGCGGACGCGGACGCACGCCGCGTCGCGTGACGCGTCCCGGGGATCAGACCGGCTCGCGCTGCGCGGCGGGCGCGGACGACCAGACGTGGTGCAGCACGTCGAGCAGCGCGCGGATCTCCGGGTCGTTCTCGCGGCTGCGCAGGTAGAGGAACGACAGCGTCGTCTGCAGCCGCTCGCTGCTCCATGGCACGACCTCGCCCGCGGCCGCGGCCTCGAGCGCGACGTCCTCGCGCAGCAGCGCCGCGCCGCTGCCGGCGACGACGAGCGAGCGCATCACCGCCTCGTTGTCGGCCTCGACGCGCACGGCAGGCGCACTGCCGCGCGCGGCGAACAGCTCGTCGGCGAGCAGGCGCAGCGAGCTGATCGGCGGCGCGACGATCCACGGCATCGCGACGATCTCTTCCCACGACAGCTGCTTGACGCGGTCGCCCAGCGCCGCGGGCAGCACGATCCGGTAGTGGTAGTTGCGCAGCGGCACGGACGCGATGTCCGGGTGCGACTGCCCGCCGTAGTAGAAGCTCGCGTCGAGCGTGCCGTCGCGCACCTGCTCGAACGCCGCGCCGGTGACCTCGTGGTGGACCTCGATCTCGAGCAGCGGGTACTCCTCGAGCGCGTGCGCGAGGAAGTCGCCGATGCGGACGAACTCGGGGTCGGACACCGTGCCCACGCGGGCGCGCCCGACGACCTCGCCCTTGAGCGCGCGGGCGCGGCTGCGCAGCGCGTGCGCGGCCGCGATCACGCGCTCGGCCTCGGGCAGCAGCGTGCGGCCGGCGGCCGTCAGCACCATGCCGGTCGGCGTGCGCTCGAACAGCACGACGCCCAGCTCGTCCTCGAGCGCCTTGATCTGCGCGCTCACCGCCGGCTGGCTGACGTGCAGCTTCTCGGCGGCGCGGGTCAACTGGCCGGCCTCCGCCACGGCGGCAAAGCTGCGCAACTGGTAGAGCTCCATGCGACCCCCGGCCGCCCCGGTCGACGGGCGGCGCACCGTCAAGTCATTGTAAAACAACGAATTGTCCCCGTATCACTGCCGCTGATGGCCGCGATCCAAACGTTCGATTTGATGGCCGCGACGGGCACGCCTATCTTGCCATTGTGCGATGCATCATGCACGCCCAACCACTGCCCACAAGGCGGATCGGGAGTAAGAGCCATGCAATCCAGAAGCCATCCGTTTCCGGAATCGAGCCTGGTCGGAAGCTGCATCAGGCTGGCGCAGACGACGTTTTTCGACGCCCTGCCGGCCAACGCCGAGTTGCTGCCGGCGAAGGCGCCGGCGACGTTCCCCGCCTCGAAGCAGGCGGCGGTCGGCAATCGCCTCACGCGCTTCACCGAGGCGCTCGAGAACTGGTTCTACCGCCAGCAGCTGAAGGACCGCGAGGCGTACCTCGCGCAGTCGCAGGACATCTTCGAGGTCGAGCGCCGCATGCGCGACCTCGACCGGCGCCAGTTCCTCTGACCTCCTGACGCGGCCCTGCGCGGCGGCTCACAGCCGCAGCGGGTCGCCGTAGCCGGTCAGCTCGAGGTAGCCGCGGCCGACGGGTCGGCCCGCGGCAAGGGCGCGCACCGCGCCTTCCCAGTACACGATCCCCACGCTCGCGCGCGCGTCCAGCTCCTGGTCGTCGAGGAGCGGCGTCAAGTCGACCGCGAGCGGTCCCGCATCGACGCGAAACGCCACCGGATACGCATAACCGGTGCGCGGCGAGCGCCACTGCCGCTGCGCGGTGAAGCGGACGTCGCCGGGAGCAAGCGTGCGGACGCCGCCCGCGGCATCGCGCAGCGTCCCGCCGGCCCAGAGCACGCCGCCGTCGCGCGCGCGGATGCGAAACGCCATCAGCGCGCCGCCGTCTTCGAAGTTGATCCCGGTCCAGTCCCAGCCCTGCGCGTCCGGCGCGAGATATTCGCTCGACCATTCGTGGTCGAGCCACGCCACGCCCCGCACGTCGCGCGCGCGGCCGGCGACGGTCACGGTGCCGGACAGCGCGAGCTGCGGCCGGCTGTAGTACCAGCTCGCCTGCGCCTCGCGCGGGCCCTTGCGGCTGACGCCGCGCTCGCCCTGCGGCAGGATCGGCTGCCGCGCCGCGAACGACAGCGCGAGCGTGAACTCGCGCCCCGGCACGTGCGCGACGTACGTGTCGCCGGTCAGGCGCAGCGACCAGTCGTCGACGCGCACGTCGGTCGTCGCCTCCGCCGCTTCCGCAATCCCGAACCCCGCCCGTGCCGCACGCTGGTCGTGCAGCAGCCTGCCCGCGCGCGGGTCGGCGAGCGCGGCGTGCGCGAACACGAGCTGCGTCGGCGCGAACCGGCTCGCGCTGCCTTCGTTGACGCCCGGCCGGTTGCGGAAGAACGTGACCTGCACGCCGAACTCGTGGCCGTCGCCGTCGCGCGCCCACCCCGTCAGGTACCACCACTCGGTGCGGAACGCCGCGTGGCTGCCGTGATCGCGCGGAAACGCGAGCGCGCCGCCGGCCTCGACGCGCGGATACGCGACGTCGGCACGCGCGCCGCCCACGGCGAGCGCCCACGGCGCGGCGAGGAACGTCCGGCGGTCCATGCCTGCCGCGCCTACCAGTCGTCCTTGACGGCGTGGATCGCGTCGCCGCCCATCGCCTGCCGCGCGCTGGCCGCGGTCGCCGCCATCGCGAGCGCGGCCAGCGCGAGCGCGAACGCGCAGAGCGTCGTCCACGGCACGTGCAGCGTCATGCCCCAGTGGAACGACTGCCGGTTCACGACGTGGATCAGCACGAGGCTCATCGCGAAGCCCAGCGCCGTGCCGGTCGCGAGTCCGATGGCGCTGACCGTCACGCCCTCGGTCGCCAGCATCGCCGCGACCTGCCGGCGCGTCATGCCCAGGTGGCGCAGCACGCCGAACTCCCGCCGGCGCGCGAGCACCAGTGCGCCGAACGACGACGTCAGGCCGGCGAGCCCGATCACGACGGCTGCCGCAAGCAGCCCGTACGTGACGGCGAACGTGCGGTCGAACACCGCGAGCGACACCGCGCGCATCTCGCCGGGGGTGGCGAGCGAGACGCGTGCCGCGTCCGGAAACGCCGCGTCGAGCTGCGCGCGGAACGCGCCCGGCGTCACGCCCGGCGCGAGCCAGACCGCGGCGTCGGTCGCGGTGTCGTCGCCGGTGAGCCGCGCGTAGACGGCGCGCTCGACGACGAGCGCGCCCTGCTGCCGCGCGTAGTCGCGCCAGATGCCGGCCACGACGAACGTGCGGTCGTTCCCCGCGAGCGGGATGCGGACGTGCGCGCCCGGCGCGAGCGCGTGGAGGTCGGCGGCCGCCTCGCTCACCCACACCGGCGGCGGATCGCCGGCGCGGCGCGGCCACGCGTCGCCGACGAGCGGCAGCCGCTGGTCCGGATCGTCGCCGGGCAGGTCGCGCGCGAGCAGCGTGACGCGCGGCGCGCCCGCGTCGAGCAGCACGCTCTGCGCGCGCAGGAACGCGATGCGCGCGATGCCGGGGACCGCGGCCAGCGCGCGTTGCGCGCGCACGTCGAAGTACGCGGAGTCGCCGGCCGTCGCGGCGCGCACGTAGACGTCGGCGGGCAGCAGGCGCACGAGCCAGTCGTCGAGCGACTGGCGGAACGACGCGACCATGATCGCCATCGACACCATCAGCGACACGCTGGCGACGATCGTCGCGAGGCTCACGCTGGCCTGCCCGGGCGCGCCGCGCAGCTGGTCGAGCGCGAGCGCCGCCGGAAGCGCGCGCGGCGGCGGCAGGCGCCCGAGCGCGAGTGCCGCGATGCGCGGCAGCAGCGACAGCGTCCCGACAAGCATCAGCGCGATCGCCGCATATCCCCACAGCGGCAGGCCGGCGACCGGCGGCAGCAGCGCCGCCAGCGCGCCGGCAGCCAGCAGCGCGAGCCCCGGCCACGGCGAGCGCAGGCGCGCGAATGCCTGTTGCTCGTCGCCGGCCTTGAGCGCCGCGGCCGGCGCGACGCGCGCGGCCTCGCGCGCGGGCACGACGCTGCCGGCCGTCGCGATCGCGATGCCGAGCGCCGCGAACGCGAGCGCCGCCCACGGGTCGGACGCGACGCGCGGCGCCGCGCCGCGGAAGTACCCGGCGCCGAGATCGGCGCCGAACAGGTCGAGTGCGACGACGGCGAGGCCGTAGCCGGCGGCGAGCCCCGCGAGCGAGCCCGCGGCGCCGACGAGCGCGCCTTCGAGCGCGAGCGCCGCGACGAGCCGCCGCCGCGTGAGCCCCAGCGTGCGCAGCAGCGCGAACTGGCCGCGGCGGCGCACGACCGAGAGCGCCTGCGTCGAGAACACGAGCAGCCCGCCGGTGAACAGCGCGACCAGCGCCAGGACGTTCAGGTTGACGCGGTACGCGCGCGACAGCCGCGCGGCCAGCGCGGCGTCGTCCTGCGGCGTGGCGACGGCCACGCCGGGCGGCAGCGCGCCCGCGATGCGCGCGCGCAGTGCAGTCACGTCGCTGCCGGGGCGCGCGCGCACGTCGATGCGCGACAGGGTGCCGCCGCGCGCGAACGCGTCCTGCGCGGCCGCGATGTCCATGACCGCGTACCGCTGGCCGGCGTCGCCGCGCACGAAGCCGCCGACGGCGAGCGCCACGTCGCGCACGCCGGCCTGCACGACGAGCGTCCCGCCGCGGTCGAGCGAAAGCCACGCGGCAGCGGCGGGGCTCACGAACGCGACGCCGGGACGCAGGAGGTCGAGCGCCGTGTCCGCCATGCCGACCAGCGCCGGCGTGACGGCCGCGGCGCGGAACGCGTCGACGCCGTAGATGCGCAGCGCGTCGTCGCGGCCGGCCACGCGCGCGTCGACCTCGACGACGGGGCTCGCGACCGCGACGTCCGGATCGCGGGCGAGCGTGGCGTAGAGCGCCTCGTCGAAGCCGCCGCGCGGCCCGCGCACCTCGAGGTCGGCGAGCCCGGCCAGCGTGCGCATCCCGCCGGCGAACGCGTCGATCGCGGTCGCGTTGATCAGCGCGACCGCGTAGCCCAGCGCCACGCCGAGCGCGACCGCGAGTGTGGCGAGCGCGAGCCGTCCTCGCTGGTGCGCGAATGCGCCGCCGACGACCGCGTGCAGCGTCGCCGCGTTCACGGCGCCGGTGCGTCCGGGGCCGCGAGCCCCGCGGCGGTGAGCACCAGCACGCGGTCGGCGCACGCGGCGGCCGCGCGCGAATGCGTGACCAGCACGCCGGTCGCGCCTTCGGCGT
>JAYRNW010000151.1:0-11650 GCA_041911995.1 Casimicrobiaceae bacterium
ACCGCGGCGGCGGCGTCCCGGTTCGCGCGGTCGAGCGCGCGCTCCGCCAGCCGGGTGCGCTCGTCGATGTCGGCCTTGACCCGCGCGAGCTCGTCGGCCGCCAGCGCAACGCCGGCGCCGGCCGCGGCGAGCTGCCGCCGGGCGTGGTCGCGCGCGTACTGCGCCGCCGCCTCCTCCACGCGCGCGCCGCGCGTGGCCGTCTGCAGCCGGCCCTGCGTCACGACGTCGACGCGGGCGCGCAGCGCCGAGAGCTCGCGCGCCCACTCGAGCTGCGGCTGCTGTGGAGTGTCGCGCCCCGCGTCGGCGGCCTCCGCCGCGGTGCGCGCGGCCGCCTGGCTCGCCTTGAGCTTGGTCTCGACGTCCACGGCGAAGCGCTCGAACAGCGCGCGGCGCTTGCGGGCGTTGGCGATGCGCGCGTCGGCGGCGTCGAGGTTGTCCCGGATCGCGTCGACCGCCGTGAGCGGGTAGGGTGGCGGCGTGGCGAATCCCGTCCACTCGCGCTCGGCGCGCTCGGCCACCTCGCGTTCGCCGGCGGCCGCGTTCGCGCGCTCGAGGACGTCGATCTGCTGCTGCGTCATCGCGACCAGCTGGCGCGCAAGCGTGCGCCGGTCGCTGCTCTCGGAAGCCGGCGTGCCGGGCGGGGCGCCGGCGGACGGCCCATTGGCCTCGATGGCCTCGAGCTCCTTCTGCGCGGCTGCGAGTTCGCGGCGCAGCTCCTCCGCACGCGTCGACGTGGCGACCGCGGCGGGCGGCGCGTCGGCGCCGGACGTCGCGGGCTTCGGGAGCACCGGCAGCTGCGCGGCGGCGCCCGCGGCCAGCCCGGCCGCGAGCAGCAGCACCGCCGCGGCGCGCAGGAGGTCGGGGCGCAACATGATGCCGGCGATTATAGGATGGCCGGTGCGCGCACCCTTGCCGAGGCCGCCGGCGGCAACGTCAGAACAGCGGCTGCGTGCGCACGCGCTCCGGCAGCGGGGCCACACCCGCGGCGGGCACCTGCGCGTCGGCGAGGTCGATCCAGCCGCCGCCCATCGCCTTGTAGACGTTGACGACCTGCGTGTACTGCTCGGCGTACGTGCGCACGGCGGCGAGCTCGGCGGCGAACAGCTCGTTCTCCGCGTACAGCGTCTCGATGTAGCCGGCGTAGCCGTTGTTGAAGCGCACGCGCGACAGCCGCGCGTACTCGCGCAGCGACGCGACGCGCTGCGCCTGCGCCGCCGCTTCGTCCCGCTTCTTCACGCTGCCCACGAGCGCGTCGTTGGTCTCGCGCAGTGCGACGAGAACCGTCTGCTGGTAGTTGCCGAGCGCCTCGGCGCGCCCGGCCTCGGCCGACTGCACCTGGCCGGCGATCGAGCCCGCGGTGAACAGCGGCCCGGCGAAGCCCGCGGCGATCGTCCACGCGGCGGCGGGGCCGGACAGGAAGTTCGCGAACGCGGCGCTGACCGAGCCGTAGCTGCCGGTCAGGCTGAACTGCGGATAGTAGAGCGCCTTCGCGGCGCCGATGTCGGCGTTGGCCGCGATCAGGTTCTGCTCGGCCTGCAGCAGGTCCGGACGCCGCTCGAGCAGCGACGCCGGCAGGCCGGCGGGGATCGGCGGGAGCGCGAGCGCGTCGATCGCCTTGCCGCGCGGGATCGGGTACGGGTTCTTCCCCAGCAGCACCGCGATCAGGTTCTCCTGCGCGGCGATCTGCTGCTCGATCTGCGGGATGGCGGCCGCCGCCTGCTGGTACTGCGACTGCACCTGCGCGAGCTCGAGCTTCGACACGACGCCGCCCTTGTGCCGCAGCTCGAAGATCCGCTGCGTGTCGGCGGCGTTCTTCAGCGTCTGCTGCGAAATCTCGAGCTGGCGGTCGAGCGCGCGCAGCGCGATGTACGCCGTGGCGGTGGCGGTGACGACCGACAGCACGACGCCGCGGCGTCCCTGCTCGGTCGCGTACACGCGGGCCTGCGCGGCTTCCGCCTGACGGCGCACGCGCCCGAAGAGGTCGATCTGCCAGCTGGCCCCCAGCGCGGCGTTGTACAGGCTGTAATAGGGGTCGGCGCCTGCCGGCAACGGGGAGACGCCGACCGCGGTCGTACGGTTGCGGGAGGCGTCGGCCGAGTAGCTCGCCTGCGGGTACAGTGCGGCGCGCGTCGCGACGAGGCTGCCGACGAACGCGTCGACGCGAGCGGCGGCGATCACGAGGTCGCGGTTCTCCTTCAGCGCGGATTCCACGAGCGACGCCAGCACCGGGTCGCCGAACTGCTCCCACCAGCGCGTGTTCGCGGCGTCGGCCGCCTGCACGGCGTCGATCCGCCACGCGGCCGGCGCCTCGACCGCCGGCTTGACGTAGTCGGGGCCGACCGTGCATCCGCACGCGGCGAGCGCGGCGGCCACGGCCGCGAGTCGGGCGCGCGTGCGCGGCGTCACGGCCGCTCTCCCGGCGCCGCCGGCGGCGTGGGCGCGGCCGCGGCGCGCCTGTCGGCGAACCGCTGCGCCGCCGCTTCCAGCATCCAGAAGAAGAACGGCGCGAACACGACGCCGATCAGCGTGGAGGCCACGATGCCGCCGATGACGCCGGTGCCGATCGCGCGCAGGCTGTTGGCGCCCGGGCCGCTCGCGATCGCGAGCGGCACGCAGCCCAGCCCGAACGCGAGCGACGTCATGACGATCGCCCGCAGCCGCAGCTTCGCGGCCTCCAGCGCCGCCTCGCGCGCGGCCATGCCGTGGCGCACGCGCTCGATCGCGAACTCGCAGATGAGGATCGCGTTCTTGGCCGAGAGGCCGACCAGCGTGACGAGCCCGACCTGGAAGTAGACGTCGTTGTCGAGCCCGACCGCCCACGTGAGCACGAGCGCGCCCAGCACGGCGATGGGTACCGTCAGCACGACGGCGACCGGGATCGTCCACTTCTCGAACTGCGCGGCGAGCAGCAGGAACACGACGATCAGGCCGAACACGAACGCCGAGCTCGACGTGCCGCCCGACTGCTTTTCCTGCAGCGCCTGCCCGGCCCACGCGTACGAGAAGTCCCCGGGCAGCGTCTCGCGGGCGACGGCCTCCATCGCGGCGATCGCCTGGCCCGAGCTGTACCCTTCGGCCTGGCTGCCGGTCACCTTGACGGCCGGGAAGCCGTTGAACCGCGAGACGATCTTGGGCGAGGCGACGTAGCGCGTCGTCATCAGCGCCGACAGCGGCACGTTGGCGCCGCTCTTGCTGCGCACGAAGATGCGGTCGAAGTCGGACGGGTTCATCCGGTACCGCGCGTCCGCCTGCAGCACGACCCACCAGACGCGCGAGAACTGCGAGAACTGGCCGGCGATCTGCGAGCCGAAGAACGTCTGCATCGTCTGGAACGCGTCGGCGACGGCGACGCCCAGCACCTCGGCCTTGCTGCGGTCGAGGTCGACGAACAGCTGCTGCGTGGCGGCACGGTACGTCGTCGACACGCCGGCGAGCTCCGGCCGCTGCCGCGCCTTGGCGACGAACGCCTCGATCGCGCGGCCGGTGGCGCGCGGGTCGCCGGAGCCGCGGTTCTGCACGTAGAACTCGAAGCCGCCGGTCGAGCCCAGGCCGGGGATCGACGGCGGGTTCAGCGCGAACACGAAGCCGTCGCGGATCTCGCCGAACTGGCGGTTCAGCCGCGGCAGCGCCGCGAACGACAGCAGCGAAGGGTCGGTGCGCTCGGAGAACGGCTTGAGCGACGCGAAGATCACCGCCGAGTTGTTCTGGATCTGGCCGTCGATGAGGCTGTAGCCGGCGACCGTGGCGACGTCCTGGACCGCCGGGTCGGCCGACGCGATCTTCTGCGCCCGCGATGCGAGGTCGGCGACGACGTCGAGGCTCGCCGTGTCCGGCGCGTTGATCGCGGCCAGGAAGTAGCCCTGGTCCTCGTCCGGGACGAAGCTCGCGGGCACGATCCGGAACAGGAGCAGGATGCCGGCGATCACCGCGCCGTAGACGACGATCGCCACCGGCCACGCGGACAGCGCCTTCGCGACGGTGCCGACGTACCCGTCGGTCAGCCGCGCGAAGGCGCGCTCGAACCAGCGGAAGAAGCCGCGCTTCTCGCCGTGGTGCGCCTTGATGATGAGCGCCGCGAGCGCAGGCGACAGCGTCAGCGCCATGATGCCGGAGATCACCATCGAAATGGAGATCGTGATCGCGAACTGCTTGTACAGCGTGCCGGTCACGCCGCCCAGGAAGGCGACCGGCAGGAACACGGCGACCAGCACGAGCACGATCGAGATCAGCGCGCCCGCGATCTCGGTCATCGCCTGCTTGGCCGCCTCCAGCGCCGACAGGCCCTTGCCGGCCATGTTCGCCTCGACGTTCTCGACGACGACGATCGCGTCGTCGACGACGAGCCCGATCGCGAGGATGAGGCCGAACAGCGTCAGCATGTTCACCGAGAAGCCGAGCAGGTGCATGCCGACGAACGTGCCGACGATCGAGACGGGCACTGCGAGGATCGGGATGATCGTCGCGCGCAGCGACTGCAGGAACACGAACACGACCAGCACGACCAGCACGACCGCCTCGAAGAACGTGTGGACGACCTTCTCGATCGAGTTGAGCGTGAACAGGCTGGTGTCGAGCGCGATCCGGTAGTCGAGGCCGGTCGGGAACGACGCCTTCAACGCCTCCATCCGCTGGCGGACGGCGGTGGCCGTGGCGACCGCGTTGGCGCCCGGCTGCTGGTAGACCGCGATCGTCGTCGCGATCTTCCCGTTCATCCGGCTCTGGATCGAGTAGTCCTGCTTGTCGAGCTCGACGCGCGCGATGTCGCGCAGCCGGACGATCGCCGTGCCCTCCTTGGCCGCGCGGACGA
This sequence comes from Casimicrobiaceae bacterium, assembly GCA_041911995.1. Taxonomy (GTDB): domain Bacteria; phylum Pseudomonadota; class Gammaproteobacteria; order Burkholderiales; family Casimicrobiaceae; genus VBCG01. The sequence continues at coordinate 4,808 of JAYRNW010000151.1, forward strand.
TGATCGCCTCGAACTCCTCCGGCTTGGTCAGCAGCCCCTGCGCGGTGACGACGAACGTCTGCTGCGTGCCGGGCACGGCCGGCTGGCCGCCGATCTGCCCGATGCCGAACGTCTGGTTCTGGCTCTGGATCGCCTGCGCGACCTCGCCGACCGTGATGCCGAGCTGCGCCATCCGGTCCGGCTGCAGCCAGACGCGCATCGCGATGTCGGGCAGCCCGAACACCGACGCGCGGTTGGCCCCGGGCACGCGCTTCAGCTCGTCGAGCACGTACAGGTTCGTGTAGTTGTCGACGTACGTCGGCGAGTAGCGCTCGTCGGGCGAGAACACCGACAGCACCATCATGATCGACGACGACTGCTTGTCGACGGACAGGCCCTGCTGGACGACGGCTTGCGGCAGCAGCGACATCGCCTGGCTCACGCGGTTCTGCGTGTTCACCTGGTTGATGTCCGGGTCGCTGCCCGGCTGGAACACGACCGAGATCGAGACGTTGCCCGACGACGAGCTCGTCGACGTGAAGTACAGCAGGTTGTCGATGCCGTTCAGCTGCGCCTCGATCGGCGCCGCCACCTGGTTCGCGATCACCTCCGCCGTCGCGCCGGGGTAGCGTGCCGAGATCGACACCTGGGGCGGGGCGAGCTCCGGATACTGCTCGACCGGCGCGACGCTCATCGCGACCGCGCCGGCCAGCACGATCAGGATCGAGATGACCGCCGACAGGATCGGGCGGTCGATGAAGAAGTGCGTGAACATGCGGCGCTACTTCTTCGGCGCGGGGGCGGGGGCGGCGGGCGCGGCGGGTTTCGCGGCGGCGTCGGCCGCCGGCGCGCCGGCGGGCACGACGGCGACCGGCTGGCCGGGCACGACCTTCAGCACGCCGTCGACCACCACGCGGTCGCCGGCGTGCAGCCCCTGGACGACGACGATGTCCTTCTCGCCGACGTAGTCGCCGACGACGACCGGCCGGATCTCGGCGACGTTGCCCGCGTTGACGACGTAGACGAGGTGGCCGTCGTTGCCCTGCTGGACGGCGAGCTGCGGCACGACGATCGCATTGGGACGCATCGCGCCGTGCACGATCGCGGTGACGAACATGCCGGGGCGCAGCTGGCCCCTGGGATTGGGAATCACCGCGCGAACCAGGAACGAGCCGGTGTCCTGGCTGAACGACGGGTCGGCGAAGCTGATCTTGCCGCGGTGCGGGTACCTGACGCCGCCGGGCAGCACGATGTCGACGTCGTAGTTGTCGTTCGGCGGCGGGACGACCTCGCCCTTCTTCGACCACTCGCCCCACTTCGCCGCCTGGTTCTGCGAGATGCTGAAGTTGACCCAGACCGGATCGAGCGCCGCGACGTAGGTGAGGTTCGCGCTCTCGGCCTGCGCATTGACGAACGCGCCCTGCCGCTGCAGCGCGCGGCCCGCCAGCCCGGTCACCGGCGAGCTGATCGTCGCGTAGCCGAGGTTGAGCTGCGCTTCCTCGACCTTCGCCTTCGCGGCGAACACCGCCGCCTTCGCCGCGTCGAGCTCGCCCTTGGCCTTGTCCAGGTCGGCGAGCGGCAGCGCGTCCTGCTCGGTGAGCGGCTTCACGCGGCCGTACGTGGCCTCGGCCGTCACCAGCCGCGCCTGCTGCGCCTGCAGCTCGCCCTGTGCGGCGTTGAGCTGCGCGACGAACGGCTTGGTGTCGAGCTGGAACATGAGCTGGCCCTCGCGCACCAGCTCGCCCTCCTGATACGCGATCTTGTCGAGGTAGCCCGACATGCGTGCCACGATGTTGACCTGCCGCGAGCTCTCGGTCTGCGCGACGAAGGTCGGCGAGAACGGGATCGTCCGCGGCGCGACGGTGACCACGCTCACCTGCGGCGCCGGGCGCGGCGGCGGCGGCGCCTCCTTCGAGCAGGCGGCGGCGAGGGCGACGGCGAGCAGCGCAGCGGCCGCCGCGCGCGGCGGCCGCGCGCGCGCGGCGAACGATGCATCCATGGGCGACCTCGTGGCTGCGGGGGCGGTGGGGTGCGGTCGAGGGCAGCGGACGAGGCGGGCGCGACGCGCCCGCCCCATGCCGTCAGAACTTCGCGGCGACGAACTTGTACGGGTAGCCGGGGTCGACGTACCCATGTGCCTTCTGCCGGTCGGGCAGCTTCACCTTCTCGCGCGGCAACGCCTTGTACGGGATCTTCGACAGGAGGTGCGTGATGATGTTGAGCCGCACCTTCTTCTTGTCCTCGGAGTTGGCGACGAACCACGGTGCCCAGGAGCTGTCGGTCGCCGTGAACATGTCGTCGCGGGCGCGCGAGTAGTCGTACCAGCGGCTGTACGACTTCAGGTCCATCGGCGAGAGCTTCCAGATCTTGCGCCCGTCGTCGATGCGCGCCTTCAGCCGCCGCGTCTGCTCCTCCGGACTCACCTCGAGCCAGTACTTGAGGAGAATGATCCCGGACCCGACCATGGCCCTCTCCACCATCGGAGCCGCCGCGAGAAAGCCCTTGACCTGCTCGTCGGTGCAGAAGCCCATCACGCGCTCGACGCCGGCGCGGTTGTACCAGCTGCGGTCGAAGATGACGATCTCGCCGGCCGCCGGCAGGTGCGGCAGGTAGCGCTGGATGTACATCTGCGACTTCTCGCGCTCGGTGGGCGCCGGCAGCGCGACGACCCGGAACACGCGCGGGCTCACGCGCTCGGTGATCGCCTTGATCGTGCCGCCCTTTCCGGCGCCGTCGCGGCCCTCGAACACGATGCAGACCTTGAGGCCCTTGTCGACGACCCACTGCTGCAGCTTGACGAGCTCGACGTGCAGCTTCTTCAGCTCCTTCTGGTACTGCTTCTCGGAGAGCTTGCCCGCGTCCTTCGCCTTCTCGGGCTTGGCATCCTTCGCCGCCTTGGCGCGCTTCGCCGGCTTCGCGGCCTTCGCCGTCCTGGCGGCGCTGTCGCCGCCCTTCGCCTTCTTGTCCTTTGCCATGATGGGTGTCCGGAAGATCAGCGCGGCTTGCCTGCGCGCTGCGTCGGGTGGATGGGGATGGAACGCGATGCCTGCACGATCCGCGCGGTGACGCGCGCCGCTGCAAGCACGGCGGCGCGTGGGGCGACCACCCGGCTAATTTAGCATGGCCGGTCGCCGGCATGCGAGGCGCGGCGCCGCCGCGCCGCTACAATGCGGCGGACGGACGCGGGGGTGGCTGCCATGAAGATCTTCGAGGTCACGTACCGGTACGACGGCACCGACGAAATGGTGCGGCCGCGGCCGGCCGACGCCGAGGCGGCGCGCGCCCGGCTGGACGAAGGCAGCCGGTCGGTGGTGGCGCTGCTCGACGGCGTGGCCGACGGCACGGGCGCGGTCGCGCACGTCGTCCACCTCGATCCGCGCGACCTCGGCGTGGAGGTCGGCGGCCGCCGCACGCCGCCGCAGCGCCCGTTCGCCGCCGTGCTGGGCTGCGCGGATGCGCGGGTGCCCGTCGAGCTCGTGTTCAAGGAGGGCCCGAACGATCTCTTCGTGCTGCGCGTCGCCGGCAACGGCCTCGGCGCCGACGTGCTGGGCAGCCTGCGCTACGCGGTCGACCACCTGGGCGACAGCCTGAAGCTCGTCGTCGTGCTCGGGCACAGCGGCTGCGGCGCCGTGACGGCCGCGGTCGACGCGTACCTCGACCCGGCGTCGTACCTCGGCGTGGCGACCAACCACGCGCTGCGCGCGATCCTCGACCGGCTGCTGGCCGTGATCAACGCGGCCGCGCGCCAGCTCGCCGACGCGTACGGTCCGGACGTGCGCCGCCGCCCCGGCTATCGCACGGCATTGATCGAGGCGGCGAGCGTCGCGCACGCGGCGCTGTCCGCGCACACGCTGCAGCGGCACCTCGCGGCCGATGCCCCGGCCGGCCTGCGCACCGTGTACGGCGTCTACCTGATCGACGCCCATTCGATCTGGGCGCCGCGCGCGGAGAGCGCCGAGTGCGTGGGGCTCGCGTACCCGCCGTCGGACGTCGCGGGATTCGGCGCGTTCGCCGACGCGGTCGTGCGCTCGGAGCGCATCCGGTCGCTGCTCGGCGCCGGCGCGGGATAGACGGGCCGGGCGGTCAGGCCCCCGGCGCCGTCGCCGCGCGGCGGCGCCGCCACGCGACGTACGGAGCGATCGTCAGGGCCGCCACGAGGAAATACGCGAGCACGCCGGCTTCGACCGCCGGAGGCGCCGCGTTGAACGTCGTCACCAGCAGCGCGAGGCCCGGATTGCGCGCGGCGGCGCTGATCGCCGTGGCCGTGCGCGTCGCCGGCTCCGGTCCGCCGAGAAGGTGACCCGTCGCCAGTGCGAGCAGCGTGACGACGAGGATGGCGAGCGCGACCCGCCAGCCCGCGCCGGGCACCACGTGCCCGACGTCGACCACCACGAGGACGATCAGCGCCAGCAGCAGCGCGCCGCCGGCGCGCTTGAGCACAGGCTCGACGCGCGCGGCCACGGCCGGGAACAGGCGCGCCGCGAGCACACCGAGGCCGAGCGGCAGCAATTGCGCAAGGAACACCTGCCGCGCGAGTTGCATCGGTGCGGCCGTGGCGTGGCCCGCGTAGTATTCGTCGAGCGCGGCGATCGACAGCGGCATCGAGACGACCGCGAGCGCGGCGACCGCGATCTGCAGCGCCGAGGCGAATCCGCGGTGGCCGCCGGCGTCGAGCGACCGGCGCAGCGCGACCGGCGCGCCCGGCGCGATTGCCATCAGCACGACGCCGACCTCGGCGGCGCGCGGCAGGTCGAACGCGCGGCAAACCAGCCACGCCAGCGCAGGCACGGCGACGAGGACGGCGAACAGCGCCTTCGCGAGCCGGCCCGGATGGTGCAGCGCCGACCGAAATTCGCCCGGGACGAGCACCAGCCCGACGTCGAACATGACGACGAACACCGTGGTAGCGGCGGCGGCGGTGAGCAGCGCGGCGGGGATGGGGCCGTCGGCGATCACGACCGTGTGCCCGTCAGGGCGGGGTTCCACGACGCTCCGGCTGCGCGGCCCGGCTGCGACGGCGAGACGGTGCGGTCATGCAGGAGATGGTGGGACTCCGGGCCGGCCCGCGGAAGCACCGCCGAGGCCCTGCGGGTCGGCGACGCGCGCCAGCGCGCGGTCCTGGGGCAGCGCAAAGCTCGATTCGACGACGCGGTCGAGCAGCTCGAGCTCGCCGCGCAGCGCCGGATGGCGGTGCGCCTGGAGCACGTCCATCTGGTTCTCCAGCATGGCCCGCATTCTCCGCATCACCTGCAGACTCCCGGCGCCGCACGCGCGGATCTCGCTGCACGCCATGTGGACGTAGTCTTCCCAGTTCGGCGTGCGGAAGATCACGCGCGGCTCGCCGGTCGCGTCCGGGATCAGCTCGCCGCGCAGGTGCCGCTTGCCGACGGAGCGCAGCAGCCGGTGCACCTGGTCCAGCGCGAGCACCGCGGTGGTCGGGTCGTTGATCGCCGGCGAGAGCGCCTTCAGCGCGATGTCGACGACGATCCGGAACGCGAACATCGGGTCCTGCTCCAGCGTTCGTTCGGCCCCGAAGGCCACGGTCGCGCGCAGCGTGTCGTCACCGATGTCGGCCGCCCTGCCGTACAGCGCGAACAGCGGCTCGTCCATCGCCACGAAGTCGCCGACCTGCGGCAGGAACTCGACGACGCCGTCGTGCCGCCGGGCCAGCGCGGTGAGCGTGGCGAGATCGACGGCGAGGACGATCTCCGAGCGCCCGGCGTGCGCGACGACGCGGGCGGGCGCCCCGAGCCGCGCGCGCAGCGGCGCGGCCTCGGCGTCGAGGCCGTCGGTGGTTTCCGGATACACGGACGCGATCACGGCGACGCCGTCGTTGCCGAGCGCTGCGACGACGCTGACCGGACGCAGCAGCCGCGCCGCGTAGTCGATGAGGAACAGGAAGTCGGCGATGCACGCGATGCCCAGCAACCCCGTGAGCAGCGCAACGAGCTGGGGGACCGACTGATCGAGCCGGTCGAGCGCCATCACGGCGAACACCAGCGTGAACGTGAACAGGCCGACGCTGTAGCGGACGACGTTGTCGCGCAGCAGCAGCGTGGCGATGATGCGCGGGGTAAGCTGCCCGCCGGCAACCTGGATCGCGACGAGCAGCGAGCCGAACGTGAAGACCAGGAACGACAGGGTCAGCGAGATCACCGTCTGGAACAACCCCTGCGCGCCGGCGACGGCGAGTCCGCTCAGGCGCAGGCCGAGCCACGCGTCGAGCGCGTGCAGGAACGGCGTGACCAGAAGCACCAGCGCGATCGCCACGATCGGCACCGTCCACAGCGCCGACTTGAGGTAGCTCGTCGCGCGGTAGAGGCGGTTCCAGGACAGCCGGTCCCGCAAGCGGTGCCAGCGCGCCGCCGTAGCGCCAGTCTCGTTCGGCAGAGGGGAACTCATCGGCGGGAACTTGCCACGATGCCTGCGGCGCCCGGGCAGGACGCGCCGCTCGCGTCAGTGTGACGACGAAACGCGCATAATTCAAGCAGGGGAGGCAAGGAATGGCGGATCCGGAACGTGAGCGCCTGCTCGACCCGGTCGACCGGATCTTCGAGGTCCTGTTCGGCCTCATCATGGCCGTTACGATCGTCGGCTCGCTGTCGATCGCCACGGCAGGCCAGAACGACGTGCGGACGGTCGCGTGGGCGGCGCTGGGCTGCAACGTCGCGTGGGGGATGGTCGACGGCGTCATCTACATCCTCCGCACGATGACCACGCGCACGCGCAACCGCGTGCTGGCGCGCAGGATCGCGGGCGCGGATGCGGCGACCGGCGAGCGCCTGATCGCCGCCGCGATGCCCGAAGGCCTGGCCGCGATCGTCGGGCCCGAGGAGATCGCCGGCATGCGGCGCCGCCTGCAGG
>JAYRNW010000152.1:0-5207 GCA_041911995.1 Casimicrobiaceae bacterium
GCCACCTCGGGGTGGCCCGGGGGGGGGCGCGGGCCGGCGCGCGGGGGGGGCCCCCCCCCGCGCCGTCGAGCGGCATCGTCCGGTTGCAGTCGCAGACGAGGAGCTTCCTGGCGCCGACGCTCATCGTGGTCCGGCGTGCGCCCTGCGATGGCGCGCGCGCATCACGTCGCTGCCTCCCCCGGACTCCCTGTCCCCGCTTGCGGGGAGAGACTCGGGGTGAGGGGCGCTTCGACGGTCGGCGTCGCCGCGGCCTCGGGCAGCGTCGGGGCTGCCGCCGCGACGGGTTCGGTCGCGGGCGGCGAGGCCTCGCTCTTCGCTGCCACCTCCGCCGGCGCTTCGTCGCCGGTGAGCGCGTCGTACACCTTGGCGAGCTTGTCGAGCATGCCGGCCGGCAGCGGGTCGGGCTTCGTGTAGTCGTCGACGTACACGTCGAGCCCGTCCATGACGTTGAAGCGCGGATCGCCGAACAGCTTCTTCAGTGCCGCGCGCTTCGTCCCCTCGTCGACCTTCGGCTGCATGAATGGCGCGAAGTCGGAATCGAAGCCGAGGCTTTCGACCGGCGGCAGCGGCGGCGGTGCGGAAGCCTCTGCCGCGATGGTCGGCGCGGCGGCGGCCGCCGGCGCGACGGTTTCCGGCGCGCGCGGCATCGCCGCGGCTGCGGGAGCGGCCTCCTGCCGCGCGTCGCGCGCGGCGGCGTGCTTGCGCCGCGACCAGCGCGACAGCGAGAAGCGCTCGGGCGGCGGCGGATCTTCGGCGGTCATGGACGCCGTCGCCACGCTAGCCGCGGCCCGGCCGCCCGCGGTCGCGCACGAACGCGCCGTCCTTGAACGGGTCGTTGCGCTTCACCTTGCGGCGCGGCTCGGGGTGGTAGTGCTCGGCGACGAACGCGGCGAGCCACGTGCGCAGCTCGGCGGCGAGCGGCACCGGGTCGACGCGCGCGCCGCCGTCGAGCGAACGGCCCGCCTCGTTGTACGACAGCGTGACCGTCTCCGGCAGCGCGGCGGGCTCGGTGCCGTCGTCGGCGGTCCGCCACATCACGAACGCGACCGGCGTCTCCGACGTGAGGTTGAGGTAGTAGCCCTCGGCCTCGCTCGGGTGCAGCTCGATCGCCATCGCGGGAAAGCGCCACGTCGTGCCCGCCGGCCCGTCGGACTCGCGCACCGGCGCGCCGGCCGCACCGCGGCCCGGCGCGAGCGGCACCACCGACGCCGGCTGCCACTTCTCGCTGGCCCAGCGGTTGGCGAGCGGGACGCGCTCCATCGTGACGTCGACCGAAAAGTACGCGGATCGCATGGTTATTCGCCCCCTGTGCGGGGCGCCCGGATCATACACCAGCGAACACGCGCGCCCCGCCGGCGCATCCGCGGTCTGCTACCATTTCCCGCTCGGAATCGCGCCACGAACGATGCCCACGATCATTCCGCTCGCCGACCTGCGCGCGCCGGACCGCGGCGACGCGCTGGCCGCGTTCGCGCGCGCCGCGGCGCTCGCGCCCGCCGTGCCCGGCCCGGTCGCCGACACGCGCGGCCGCATGCTGCACGACCTGCGCATCTCGGTCACCGACCGCTGCAACTTCCGCTGCGTCTACTGCATGCCGAAGGACGTGTTCGGCCGCGACTACCCGTTCCTCGCGCACTCGGACCTGCTGACGTTCGAGGAAATCACGCGCGTCGCGCGGGTGTTCGTCGCGATGGGCGTGCGCAAGATCCGGCTGACCGGCGGCGAGCCGCTCTTGCGCCGGAACGTCGAGCGGCTGATCGCGATGCTGCGCGGGCTGGGCGACGTCGACCTCACGCTGACGACCAACGGCGCGCTGCTCGCGCGCAAGGCCGCCGACCTGCGCGCCGCCGGGCTCTCGCGCGTCACCGTGAGCCTCGACTCGCTCGACGACGCGACGTTCCGCGCGATGAACGACGTCGACTTCCCGGTCGCGAAGGTGCTCGAAGGCATCGACGCCGCGGCCGCGGCCGGTTTGGCGCCGATCAAGGTCAACATGGTCGTCAAGCGCGGGATGAACGAAGGCTCGATCCTGCCGATGGCGCGGCGCTTCAGGGGCAGCGGGCACATCGTCCGCTTCATCGAGTTCATGGACGTCGGCGCGACCAACGGCTGGCGGATGGACGACGTCGTGCCGGCGGCGGAAGTCGTGCGCACGATCTCGGCGGAGATGCCGCTGGTGCCGGCCGACGCCAACTACACGGGTGAGGTCGCCGAGCGCTGGCGCTACGCGGACGGCGGCGGCGAGATCGGCGTCATCGCGTCGGTGACGCAGGCGTTCTGCCGCGACTGCACGCGCGCGCGGCTGTCCACCGAGGGCAAGCTCTTCACGTGCCTGTTCGCCGAGGCCGGCTACGACCTGCGCGCGCTGGTGCGCGGCGGGTTCGACGACGACGCGCTGGAACGCGCCATCGCCGCGGTCTGGCGGCAGCGCGCCGACCGCTATTCCGAGATCCGCACCGCCGACACGCCCCGCGCGCCGAAGGTCGAGATGAGCTACATCGGCGGCTAGACCAAGGCGTTTCACAAAGCGGCGCAGAGACGCACAGGAGTCCCGCTCCTTTCGATCTTCTCGGCGTCTCTGCGTCTCCTGTAAGAATTGCCGGCATGAACGCGCCCAACTCCCCCTACCGCCCGCTGCTGACCGACGCCGCGCGGCCGGCGACGTTCGACGTGCCTGCGGTCGACGAGCACGGCGAGGCGCGCAGCGTCGCGGTGGCCGGCGAGCATCCGCTGACGATCTACGTCGACAAGCAGGAGCTGCTGACGTTGATGACGCTGGGCGGCGCGCCGGAGGCGCTCGCGATCGGCTACCTGCGCAACCAGCGCCTCGTCGACTCGATCGACGACATCGTGTCGGTGCAGGTCGACTGGGACACCAGCGCGTGCGCTGTGGTCACCCGCAACGGCCTCGCCGACCTCGAGGCGAAGACCGCGCGGCGCACGAAGACGACCGGCTGCGGCCAGGGCACGGTGTTCGGCGACCTCATGGACGAGATCGACCGCGTGCAGCTGCCGGCGGACGCGCGCCTCGCGCAGGCGACGCTCTACGACCTGCTCGACCGCGTGCGCCAGCACGAGACGATCTACAAGCAGGCGGGCGCCGTGCACGGCTGCGCGCTCGCGCGCAACGACGGCGGCGCCGCGCCGATCCTGATGTTCGTCGAGGACGTCGGCCGCCACAACGCGGTCGACGCGATCGCCGGGCGCATGTGGCTCGACCGGATGGACGGCGCGGACAAGATCTTCTACACCACGGGCCGCCTGACGTCCGAGATGGTGATCAAGGCTGCGCAGATGGGCATCCCGTTCCTCGTGTCGCGCTCGGGCCTCACGCAGATGGGCTACGAGATCGCGCAGAAGGTCGGGCTGACGATGATCGGCCGCGCGATGAACAAGCACTACCTGCTCTTCACCGGCGCCGACCGGTTCGTGCGCGGATGAGTGCGGCCCCCACGCAGGCGCACGGCCGCTGCCACTGCGGGCGCGTCCGCTTCGTCGCGACGTTCCCGTCGCGGTTCTGTGCGCATTGCCACTGCGAGAGCTGCCGCCGCGCGCACGGCGCCGCGTTCGTCACGTGGGTGGGCTTTCCCTCGGGACAGGTGCGCGTCACCGCGGGCGCGGAAGACGTCGCGGCGCACGAGTCGTCGCCGCGGACGTTCCGGCGCTTCTGCCGGCACTGCGGCACCAAGCTCTTCTTCGAGTCGGACCGCTGGCCCGGCGAAACGCACGTCGTGCTCGCGGCGTTCGACGAGCCGGTCGACCGCGCGCCGGCGGGCCACGCGTTCTACGCCGAGCACGCGAGCTGGCTGCCTGCGCTGCGGGATCCGCCGTGACGGCCGTAACCCGGATCGCGTCGTGACGATCGCCGCCGCGGACGTGACCGGCATCGTGCTGGCCGGCGGCATGGGCCGGCGGATGGGCGGCATCGACAAGGGCCTCGTGCCGCTCGCCGGCCGCGCGCTGGTCGCGCACGTGATCGCGCGGCTCGCGCCGCAGGTCGGTGCGCTCGTCGTCAACGCGAACCAGAACCTCGACCGCTACGCGGCGTTCGGCTACCCCGTCGTCCCCGACGACGTCGGCGGGTTCGCGGGGCCGCTCGCCGGGCTGCACGCCGGCATGACGCGCGCGACCACGCCGTACGTCGTCACGGCGCCGTGCGACTCGCCGTTCCTGCCCGCCGACCTCGTCGCGCGCCTCGCCGCCGGGCTCGAGCGCGAGGGCGCGCAGCTCGCCGTCGCGTACACGTTCGCGCAGCCGCACCCGGTGTTCGCGCTCGTCGACCGCTCCGTGCTGCCGCACCTGACGGCGTTCCTGCGCGGCGGCGGCCGCAAGATCGACGCGTGGTACGCGACACTCGCCGTCGCCGCCGTGCCGTTCGACGACGCCGAGGCGGCGTTCCGCAACATCAACACGACCGACGAGCTCAAGGCGGCGATCGTGCCGCCCGAGTGCGAGTGACGTGAGCCGCCGCACCCCGGCGCGCGCCCGCGCATGACGCCGCGCCTGTCCGCGCTCGCGCACGGCCGCGACAACAACTTCCAGCTGATCCGGCTGCTGGCGGCGGCGTTCGTCGTGATGTTCCACAGCTACGCGCTCACCGGGCGCTGGACGCACGAGCCGCTGTGGCAGCTGGCGCCCGAGATGAACTTCGGCGCGCTCGGCGTCAAGATCTTCTTCGTGATCTCCGGCTTCCTCGTCACGCAGAGCTGGCTCGCGCGCCGCGCCGCCGTGCCGTTCGTCGCGGCGCGCGCGCTGCGCATCTACCCGGCGCTGGTCGCCGCGACGCTGCTGACGATCGCGCTGGCCGGTGCGTCGTCGCGTCTGCCGTGGGACGAGTTCCTCGCGCATCCGCAGACGCGCGACTACGCGTGGCGCGTCGCGCTCGGCTTCGAGATGGTGTACCGGCTGCCGGGCGCGTTCCCGGCGAATCCCTTCCCGCACGAGGTCAACGGCTCGCTGTGGACGCTGCCGATCGAGCTGCGGCTCTACGTCGGGCTGCTGGTCGCGGGAACGATCGGGCTGCTCGCGCGCCGGCACGCGTGGGCGGCGGCGCTCGCCCCGCTCGTCGCGCTGTTCGCATGGCGGCCCGAGTGGTTTCCGCTGTCGCCGAACGATCGCGTCGTGGGCGGGGGGGCGCTGGGGTTAGCGCAGGGGGAGGGGGCGGTAGGGGGGGGGGGCGCGCGGCCCGGGGGGCGTGCCGCGGGCCC
>JAYRNW010000153.1:0-2378 GCA_041911995.1 Casimicrobiaceae bacterium
CGATCTCGACGAAAACCGGCATCGCGGCACCGAGAACGGCTGGCGCTTCGACCGGCTCCCGTGGGAGCAGTGCTGACGATGCCGACGCTGTATGGCGCCAAGGGGTCGGGGTCGGCGGCGATCGAGGCCGCCCTCGTGCTGTGCGGCGCCGACTACCGCGTCGTCACCGCGGCGACCTGGGAACCCGATTCGGCGCTCGCCGAGTTGCGCCGCGTGAACGCCCTGCAGCAGATCCCGACGCTCGTCCTCGACGACGGCAGCGTGCTCACCGAGAGCGCGGCGATCCTGATCCACCTCGGCCTCGTGCATCCGGCGTCCAACCTGCTGCCGGCCGACGCGTCGGCGCGCGCGCAGGCGCTGCGCGGGCTCGTCTTCGTCGCAGCGAATTGCTACGCCGCGATCGGCATCATCGACTACCCCGAACGCTGGTGCCGCGAAGCGGCCGAGGGCGTGACGGACAACCTGCGCGGCGGCGCGCGGGCCCGGCTGCATCGCTGCTGGGACGTGTTCGCCGACACGTTCGGCGCGCCCGAGCCGTTCTTCGGCGGCGCCGCGCCGGGCGCGCTCGACGTGCTGGCGGCGGTCGTCTCGCGCTGGTCCGGCACGCGCGCACACCTGCGCCGCATGCGGCCGGCGTTGCACGCGCTCTTCGAGCGCGTCGACGCGCATCCGGCGCTCGCCCCGGTCTTCGCGCGCCACTGGCCGGCGTGACGCGCAACGGCACGCCTTGCCGGTCGCGGTCGTGCACGAACTGCGCTTCAGCGTCTATGCGCAGTTGATTGCCGTCGTGCGCCGGGACGCGGGCTGGGCGGCGTTCCAACTCGGCGCCGATGGCAAGCGGCGCGCGGCGGATTTCGTGATCCCCGATTTCGTTACCGAAGACGAGCTCTGCGAGTATCTCGCCGACCTGTTTCACGAGGCCGCAACGCCGACGAACGGCGACGTGCACCGGATCGGCTGAACTGCAGCGGGCGGGCGCAGCGCTTCCCCGTCAGCGTCCCGCGGTGAGCCGCGCCCACGCGGCGCGAACGCGTCTTGCGCGATCTTCGAACAGGTACGACCCGGCGAGCACCAGCAGCGCCGACACGAGCCCGGTGAGCAAGGCCTCGGCGTGCTCGAAGCCGAAGTGGTTCGGGTGCGACCAGGCATCGGCGAACGCCGTCAACAGGCCGACGAGCAGCGCGTTGCCCCAGCGATGGCCGTACAGGCGGCCGACCGGCGTGAAGCTCAGGAACAGTGCGAGCGCGCCGGTGACGAGCCCGGTCTGCAGCGCCAGGCTCCAGTGCGCCGCGCTCATGACGTTGCCCAGGCTGCCCGGCATGCAGCTCATGCACGCGGTCGTCGGCTGCCAGAAGCGCTGGACGAAGATCCACGCGCGCTGCTTGAGGCTGTAGGTCGGCATCGCCATGACGAATCAGGCTTCCGTCGGCCGGCCGGCGCGGCTCTTACCGCGCGGCGGGCTCGGTCAGTCCGGCAGCGAGGGCACGACGACGATCTTGCCCGTCGCGCGGCGCGACGCGAGCGCATTCAGCGCCTGCGGCACCTGCGACAGCGGATAGCGGGCGGAGACGAGCGGCTTGAGCTTGCCTTCGCGCATCCAGCCGATGAGCTGCATCATCGCCGCCGCGTTCGCCTTCGGCTCGTGGCGTGCGAACTCGCCCCAGAACACGCCGACGAGGGACGCCTCCTTCAGCAGCGGCAGGTTGAGCGCGATCTTCGGGATCTCGCCGTTCGCGAAGCCGATCACGAGATAGCGCCCGCGGCGCGCGATCGAGCGCAGCGCGGGCTCGGTGTAGCTGCCGCCGACCGGGTCGTAGATCACGTCCGGGCCCTTGCCGCCGGTCGCGTCCTTCAGCGCGGCGCGCAGGTCCTGCGTCGCATAGTTGATCAGCACGTCGGCGCCATGCGCCTTGCAGACGGCGAGCTTGTCGTCGCTCGACGCGGCGGCGATGACGCGCGCGCCGACCGCCTTGCCGATCTCGACCGCCGCGAGGCCGACACCCCCCGCCGCGCCGAGCACGAGCATCGTCTCGCCGGCCTTCAACTGGCCGCGATCGACGATCGCGTGGTGCGACGTGCCGTAAGCCATCGTGAACGACGCCGCGACTTCGGCGTCGATGCCGGGCGGCACCGGAATCAGTCGGCTTGCCGGCGACACGGCCTGCTCGGCAAAGCCGCCGAGGCCGACGAAGGCGATCACGCGGTCGCCGACCTTCACGTTCGTCACGCCCTCGCCGAGCGCGCTCACCGTGCCGGCGATCTCGGTGCCCGGGGTGAACGGCAACTCCGGCTTCATCTGGTACTTGCCCTGGATGATCAGCACGTCCGGGTAGTTGACCGACGCCGCATCGACCTCGAGCAGCACCTCGCCGGCCTGC
>JAYRNW010000154.1:0-5801 GCA_041911995.1 Casimicrobiaceae bacterium
CGCCGGCGATCTACACCGTGTGGGTCGTGCCCATCGGCGGGCCTGCGCCGCGGATCGCGGGGGGCGCCGGCGCGCGCCCGCCGCTGCCGGCGGCGAGCGCGGCGGCGGAGAGCCCCTGCAGCAGCAGCCGGCGGCGCGGCGAGAGCAGCGTGTCCGGCGCCGGGTGCGGCGCGCCTCGCGGCACTGTGCGGCCTGCGTTGCGGATCATGGCGCAGCTCCCTTCCCGGCGTCGCGGACGGCGGCCTCGAAGCGACCCTCGCCGCGCCGGATCATCTGGAACACGAGGTCGCGCATCGACACCAAGCCGTACACGCGCGGGCCGTCGATCACCAGCAGGTGGCGGAAGCCCAGCACGTGCATCAGCGACAGCGCGGCCTCGGTCGTCGTCCCCGGCGACACGAAGCGCACGTCGCGCGTCATCACCAGCGACAGCGGCGTGGCCGCCGGGTCGCGCCCCGCGTGCACGACGCGGGTGAGCAGGTCGCGCTCCGAGAAGATGCCGGCGACCAGCCGGTCCTCGGTCATCACCAGCACGGCGCCGACCTCGCGGTCGGCCATCACGTGCACCGCGTCGGCGACGCGCGCCGACGCCGGCACCGAGACGAGCTCGTCGCTCTTCCGGTGCGCGACGACGTCCGCAACGGTCTGTTCCGCCATGCGCCTCTCCTCAACCGAAGTCGTCGAGCATGATGTTCTCGCGCTCGACGCCGAGCGCGAGCAGCATGTCGATCACCGCCTTGTTCATCACGCCGGGGCCGCACATGTAGTACTCGACCTCCTCCGGCGCCGGGTGCGCGGCCAGGTAGTGGTCGCGCAGCACGTCGTGGATGAAGCCGGTCGGGCCCTGCCAGTCGTCCTCGGGCAGCGGCTCGGAAAGCGCGAGATGCCACTCGAAGTTCGGGTGCTCGCGCGCGAGCCGGTCGAACTCGTCGCCGTAGAACGCCTCGCGCCGGCTGCGCGCGCCGTACCAGAACGTGATCTTCCGCTTCGACGCCAGCCGCCCCAGCTGGTCGAAGATGTGCGAGCGCATCGGCGCCATGCCGGCGCCGCCGCCGACGAAGCACATCTCGCGGTCGGTCTCGCGTGCGTAGAACTCGCCGTACGGGCCGGAGACCGTCACCTCGTCTCCCGGCTTGAGGTTGAAGATCCACGAGCTCATGATCCCGGGCGGCACGTCCTCGCGGTAGTCGGGCGGGAACGCGATGCGGATCGTGAAGAGCAGGATGCCCTTCTCGTCCGGGTAGTTGGCCATCGAGTACGCGCGCTCGACCGGCGCGTCCACCTTCGACCGGAACCGCCAGAGGTCGAACCGGTCCCAGACGTCGCGGTACTGCGGGTCGACGTCGAACGTCCGGAATTCGAGCGCGTGCGCCGGGCACTCGATCTGCACGTAGCCGCCGGCGCGGAACGGCACCGCCTCGCCCTCGGGCAGCGCGAGCTTCAGCTCCTTGATGAACGTCGCGACGTTGCGGTTCGAGACCACGCGGCAGCGCCACTTGCGCACCGAGAACACCTCGGGCGCGATCTCGATCTTCATGTCGCGCTTGACCTTGACCTGGCACGCGAGCCGGCAGCCGCGGCGCGCCTCGCCGCGCGTGATGAAGCCGGTCTCGGTCGGCAGCAGGTCGCCGCCGCCCTCGCGGACGACGACCTCGCAGACGCCGCAGGCGCCCTTCCCGCCGCACGCCGACGGGATGAAGATCCGGTGGGCGGCAAGCGTGCCCAGCAGTGTGTCGCCGACCTGCACGCGCAGCGCCTTCCCGGCGTCGTCGTTGATGACGACGCTGACCTCGCCGCTCGCGACGAGGCTGCGCTTGGCGACGAGCAGCCCCGCGACCACCAGCAGGATCACGCCGGTGAACATCGCCACGCCGAGGAGGATCTCGATCATCGCGTAGGCGTCAGAGCTGGATGCCCGAAAACATCATGAACGCGAGCGACATGAGGCCCGCCGTGACAAAGGTGATGCCGAGGCCCTTGAGGCCGTCCGGCACGTTCGAGTACGCGAGCTTCTCGCGGACGGCGGCCATCGCGACGATCGCGATCGCCCAGCCCAGCCCGGAGCCGACGCCGAACACGACGCTCTCGGCGAACGTGTAGTCGCGCTCCTGCATGAACAGCGAGCCCGCGAGGATCACGCAGTTGACGGCGATCAGCGGCAGGAACACGCCGAGCGTCGCGTACAGCGCCGGTGCGAAGCGGTCGACCGCCATCTCGACCACCTGTGTTGCCGCCGCGATCGTGCTGATGAACAGGATGAACGCGAGGAACGTGAGGTCGACGCGGGCCAGCGCCGGCGAGATCCACGCGAGCGCCCCTTCCGCGAGCAGGTAGCGCAGGATCAGGTTGTTGAGCGGAACGGTCAGCACCTGCACGAACACGACGGCGACGCCCAGCCCGAGCGCCGTCTCGACCTTCTTCGAGCAGGCGAGGAACGAGCACATGCCGAGGAAGAACGCGAGCGCCATGTTCTCCATGAACACGGAGCGCACGAAGAGGCTGGCGTAGTGTTCCATCGCGGCTCCCGTCCGTCAGTCCTTTTCCTGCAGCTCGGGCTTCCACGTCCGCAGCGCCCAGATCAGCAGCGCGACGATGAACAGCGCGGACGGCGCGAGCCGCATGAGCCCGTTGCCGACGTACCAGCCGCCGTCCTGCACGAGCGGCAGCACGGTGAACCCCAGCACCTTGCCGGCGCCGGTCAGCTCGCGGACGAGCGCGACGGCGAGCAGCACCAGCGAGTAGCCGATGCCGTTGCCGATGCCGTCGAGGAACGACGCCCACGGCGGGTTCTGCATCGCGTAGCCCTCGGCGCGCCCCATGACGATGCAGTTGGTGATGATGAGCCCGACGAACACCGACAGCTCGAGCGACAGCTCGTACAGGTACGCCTTGAGGAACTGGTCGACCATGATGACCAGCGACGCGATGATCGCGAGCTGGACGATGATGCGGATGCTGTTCGGCGTCCAGTTGCGCACGAGGCTGACCGCGAGGTTGGCGAACGCCGTGACGAGCGTGACGCCCACGCCCATGACGATCGCCTTGTCGAGCCGCGTCGTGACGGCGAGCGCCGAGCAGATGCCGAGCACCTGCACGGCGATCGGGTTGTTGGCGACGATCGGCGCGACCAGCGTCTTGCGCGCCTGCGGGTTCCAGGCCGCTTCGCGGATGCTCATCCCTTCGCTCCCTCGCGGAACCGCTTCAAGTACGGGCCGTACCCGTCGTTGGACAGCCAGAAGCCGATCAGCCGCGACACGCCGACGCTGGTGATCGTGGCGCCCGAGATCGCGTCGACGCGGTGCGGGTCCTGCTCCGGCGGCCCGGCGCGGCCCTTGATCACCGCGAGCTTCGGCTCCCAGTTGGCGTCGTACGCCTGGCGGCCGACCCACAGCGCCTGCCATTTCGGGTTCGAGATCTCGCCGCCCAGCCCCGGCGTCTCCTTCTGGTCGTAGAACGTGATGCCGCGGACCGTCCGGCCGTCGCGGTCGAGCGCGAGCATGCCGTAGACGGTGCCCCACATGCCGATGCCCTCGATCGGCAGCACGACCTGCCGCACCGTTCGGTCGCCGGTGCCGTCGCGCACGAGGAACACGCCGCCGTACGTGGGCAGCCGCGAGACCTTCGCGGCGTTCGGCGGCGCCGCGCGCGACATCGCCGGGTCGTTGCGCGCGTGCCGCTGGTCGTACGTGCGCGGGTCGATCTTCCCGCCCTCCTCGTAGCGGCCGCTGGCGATCTCGACCAGCCGCGTCTCGACGTGCCGGTCGAAGATGCGCTGCACGTCGTCGTCGGACACCGCGTCGTCCGGCTTGATCAGCCCGGCGGCGAGCAGCACGTTCTTCTGCCGGAACGCGAGCGCGTTCTCCTCCTGTTGCGAGCGCAGGCCGACCGCCGACACGGCGACCACCGCCGCGCAGACGACGCACACGGCGGCGGCGAACAGGATCGTGTAGCGCGTCGACTCGCGGTCAGCCACGGCGCAGCCTCCGCTTGACGTTGGCGCGGACCAGCGGGTAGTCGATCAGCGGCGCGACGACGTTCATGAACAGGATCACGAGCATCATCGACTCCGGGTACGCCGGGTTCACCGTCCGGATCAGCACGACCAGCGCGCCGATCATGCCGCCGTAGACCCACTTCCCCTTGTCGGTGAACGGCGAGGTCACCGGGTCGGTCGCCATGAACACGGTGCCGAACGCCCAGCCGCCCAGCACCATGTGCCACCAGAACGGCACGCCGAAGTACGGGTTGGTCGCCGAGCCGATCGCGTTGAACGTCGTCGCCATCGCGATGGTGCCGAGCGCGACGCCCGCCATCGTCCGCCACGAGCCGATGCCGGTCGCGATCAGCACGACGGCGCCCAGCAGGCACGCGACCGCGGACGTCTCGCCCATCGAACCGGGCTCGAAGCCCACGAACGCCGTCCACCACGACAGGTCGAGGCTCGCGAACGGCCCGGTCGCCTGCCGCAGCTGCGCGAGCGCCGTCGCGCCGCTGAACCCGTCGACGGCGAGCGCGGGGTCCATCGCCGTCCACACGCGGTCGCCGGACATCTCGGCCGGGTACGCGAAGAACACGAACGCCCGCGCGGCGAGCGCCGGGTTCACGAAGTTCATCCCGGTGCCGCCGTACACCTCCTTCGCCAGCACGACGCCGAAGCTGATCCCCAGCGCCGCCTGCCACAGCGGCGTGGTCGGCGGCAGGATCAGCGGGAACAGGATCCCGGTGACGAAGAAGCCCTCGTTGACCTCGACGCGGCGCACGACCGCGAACAGCACCTCCCACGAGAGGCCGACGACCATCGTCACGACGTACAGCGGCAGGAAGTACAGCGCGCCGTGGACCGTGCAGGCGACGACGCTCGCCGGCGAGTACCCGACGCCGAGCGCGCGCAGCACGTCGTGCCGCCAGCCGGCGAGCCCGGCCGCCTTCGCGGGGTCGAGCGCGAGGTTCGCCTGCAGCCCCGTGTTGTACATCGCCATGAACACGCATGGCAGCGCGGCGATGACCACCAGCGTCATCATCCGCTTCAGGTCGAGCGCGTCGCGCACGTGCGCGCCGCCGGTCGTCACCGACGCCGGCGTGTAGAAGAACGTGTCCGCCGCCTCCCACAGCGGGTAGAGGCGCGCGAGGCGGCCGCCCTTCTCGAAGTGGTGGCCGACGCGGTCGAGGAGATCGCGGAACGCGCGCACGGTCAGGCGCCCCTCATTGCGCTTCCTTCTCCAGCCGCGCGAGCGTGCGCCGCAGCAGCGGGCCGTACTCGACCTTGCCCGGGCACACGAACGTGCACAGTGCCAAGTCCTCCTCGTCGAGCTCCAGCGCGCCCAGCTGCTCGGCCCGCTCGTCGTCGCCGGTGATGAGCGCGCGCAGCAGGAACGTCGGCAGCACGTCGAGCGGCATCACGCGCTCGTACGCGCCGACCGGCACCATCGCGCGCGGGCCGCCGTTGGTGGTCGTCGTCAGCGGCAGCGCGCGCCCGCGGCCGAAGGCCCCGAGCACGACGCCGAACAGCGAGAACTTGTCGCGGCCGGGCGCGATCCAGCCGAAGAGCTCGCGCCGGTCGCCCTCGGGCACGACCGCGACCTGCAGGTGGTAGCGGCCGAGGTAGCCGTGGACGTCGCCGGCGGCCGCGCGGCCGTCGAGCGCGGACCCGGAGATCACGCGCTGCGCGCCGGGTGCGAGCTCGCCGGCGACCAGCGTGTCCAGTGCGGCGCCGACGCGCGTGCGCAGGTGCCGCGGCCGCAGCGCGCCCGGCCGCGACAAGTTCTCGCTGTTCGGCGTCGTGCTCGGGGCCTTCGGCCGCG
>JAYRNW010000155.1:0-2247 GCA_041911995.1 Casimicrobiaceae bacterium
CGCTCAAGACCTTGCATGCTGACCGGTAGCCTCGTCGCCATTGCCACGCCGATGCAGGAAGGGGGCGCCCTCGACCTGCCGGCGCTGCGCCGCCTCATCGACTTCCACGTCGCCAACGGCACGGCGGCGATCGTCGTCGTCGGCACGACCGGCGAGTCGCCGACCGTCGACGTCGACGAGCATTGCCAGCTCATCAAGACGGCGGTCGACCACGCCGCCGGCCGCATCCCGGTCGTCGCCGGCACCGGCGCCAACTCGACCTCCGAGGCGATCGAGCTCGCCGCGTACGCGGCGAAGGCCGGCGCGCACTCGCACCTGTCGGTGGTCCCGTACTACAACAAGCCCACGCAGGAAGGCCTGTACCGCCACTTCCGCACGATCGCGGAGAAGGTGGCGCTGCCGATGATCCTGTACAACGTGCCGGGGCGCACGGTCGCCGACCTCGCGAACGACACGACGCTGCGCCTGGCGCAGGTGCCGGGCATCGCCGGCATCAAGGACGCGACCGCCGACGTCGGCCGCGGCAGCGAGCTCATGAAGGCGCTGGCGCAGGCCGGGCACCGCGACTTCGCCGTGTACAGCGGCGAGGACATCACCGGGCTGCCGCTGATGCTGCTGGGCGGGCACGGCGTGATCTCGGTGACCGCCAACGTCGCGCCGAAGCTCATGAGCGAGATGTGCGCGGCGGCGCTCGCCGGCGACGTCCGCAAGGCGCGCGCGTGCAACGACCGCCTGCTCGCGCTGCACCGGCGCCTGTTCGTCGAGGCGAACCCGATTCCGGTCAAGTGGGCGCTCGCCGAGATGGGCCTCGCCCGCAACGAGCTGCGGTTGCCGCTCGTGCCGCTGTCGCCGCAATTCCACGAGACCGTCCGCGCCGCGCTCCGCGACGCCGGCTGTCTCCCCCAGCCATGAAGGTGGCCGAAGCCATGGACGCATTCGTTCGCAGCAAGCTGTCCGGCGCGCTCGCCGTCGCGCTCGTCTCCGTCGCGCTCGCCGGCTGCGAGTCGCTCGCGAGCCTGTCGCCGACCAAGCGCATCGACTACAAGTCCGTGTCGTCGACGCCGTCGCTCGAGCTGCCGCCCGACCTGACGACGCCGAAGTACGACGACCGCTACAAGGTGTCGACGGCGACCGGCCTCGCGCAGGCCGGCGCCAACAAGGGTACCCGCTCGGAATTCCTGCCGACCACGCCCGACGCCAAGATCGTGCGCGCCGGCAACGAGCGCTGGCTGGTCGTCAAGGCCACGCCCGAGCAGGCGTGGAACACGGCGCGCGAGTTCTGGCAGGAGAACGGTTTCGTGCTGGCGGTCGAGCAGCCGCAGACCGGCGTCATGGAGACCGACTTCGCCGAGAACCGCGCCGAGATCCCCGGCGACTTCCTGCGCCGTACCGTCGGCAAGTACCTCGACGTGTTCTACTCGACGTACAAGCAGGACAAGTTCCGCACGCGCATCGAGCGCGGCGCCGAGCCCGGCACGGTCGAGGTGTTCATCTCGCACCGCGGGATGGAGCAGGTGCCGACCGGCAAGATCGACAACTCGTCGCCGGCGGCGTTCGCGTGGGCGGTGATGCCGCCCAACCCGGCGCTCGAAGCCGAGATGCTGACGCGCATGATGATGAAGTTCGGCACGCCGGAGCCCGCCGCGCGCGCCGCGGTCCTGCAGGCCGCGGTCGCGCCCGAGCGCGCGCGCATCGACAGGAATCCCGACGGCTCGTACCGGCTCACCGTCGACGACCAGTTCGACCGCACGTGGCGGCGCGTCGGACTGGCGCTCGACCGCGCGGGCTTCACCGTGATCGACCGCGACCGCTCGCGCGGCGTGTACTTCGTCCGCTACGGCGATCCGGACGAGCTCGCCGCCAAGGCCAACAACGCCGGCTGGCTCGAGAAGATGCAATTCTGGAAGCGCGACGAGAAGGACAAGCCCGAGCAGTACCAGATCGTCGTCGCCGAGGCGGCGCCGAACAGCGTGGTCAGCGTGCAGGACCCGGGCGGCGTCCCGGACCGCACGCCCACCAGCGAGAAGATCCTCGCGCTGCTCAAGGACCAGCTGAAGTAGCGGCCGCACGGGCGCGTCGAAGGTGCGCTTCGCGTCCATCGGCAGCGGCAGCGAGGGCAACGGCCTCGTCGTCGAGGCCGGCGACACCCGGATCCTGATCGACTGCGGGTTCGGCGTCCGCGACACCGCGGCGCGCCTCGCGCGCATCGGCGTCGCGCCCGACTCGCTCGCCGCGATCATCGTGACG
>JAYRNW010000156.1:0-1761 GCA_041911995.1 Casimicrobiaceae bacterium
GCCGATGCCTTCGATCTATCCGCCGGGCGCCGGCGGTGCGGCGCACATCGTCGCGCAGTGGGCCGATTCGGCGCTGTTCTGGGTCGCGATTCCGTACACGATGCAGCCGGCCGGCATCGCGCACATCATGGCCGGCGCGACACCCGAGGCGCTGCGGGCCTTCGGCGCGGACCGCGCCGCGATGACGGCCGGCATGCGCCGCGCGACGCCGGCCGACACCGCGGCCCAGTTGAAGACCTATCTCGGCTGGCTCGAGCAGCAGCTCGCCGACGGCCGAAAGTACCTGTGCGGCGACGCGGCGAGCATCGCCGACTTCTCGGTCGCGCAGTCGATCTGGTTCATCCGCCGTGCGCCGCCGATCGCGACCGTGCTCGCGCCATGCCCCCGGCTCGTCGCGTGGTACGAACGGATCGCCGCCTTCGCGCCGCAGCGGCCGGAGCAGATCGGCAGCGCGGACGCGATCGCTATCGCCGCCTCCGCGGGCGCGACCGCGCCGACCCCGTTCGAAGCCGAGCCGGGGCTCGCGCACGGCGACGCGGTGACCGTCAGCGCGACCGACTACGCGCGCGACCCGGTCGCCGGCCGCCTGGTCGGCCTGTCGCGCGAGGAGGTCGCGATCGAACGCCACGACGACCGCGCCGGGCGCGTCGTCGTGCACTTCCCGCGCATCGGGTTCCAGATCAGGGCGGAGGACGCAGCGTCATGAAGAGTTTCAAGGGCCGCACGGCCGTGATCACGGGCGCGGGCTCGGGCTTCGGCCTCGAGGCGTCGCGCATCGCCGCGCGCGAAGGCATGAACGTCGTGCTGGCCGACGTGCAGCGCGATGCGCTCGACACGGCCGCCGCCGATGTCGCCGCGCTCGGCGCGCAAGTGCTGGCGGTCCGGCTCGACGTCTCGAAGGCGGCCGAAGTCGAGGCGCTCGGCGCCGCGGTGCAGCAGCGCTTCGGTGCGCCGCACGTCGTCTTCAACAACGCGGGCGTCGGCTCCGGCGGCCTGATCTGGGAGAACTCGCTGAAGGACTGGGAGTGGGTGCTCGGCGTGAACCTGATGGGCGTCGTGCACGGCGTGCGCGTCTTCACGCCGATGATGCTCGCCGCTGCCGGCGCCGACCCGGGCTACGAGGGCCACATCGTCAACACGGCGTCGATGGCGGGCCTCGTGAACATGCCCAACATGGGCGTCTACAACGTCAGCAAGCACGCGGTCGTGAGCCTGAGCGAAACCTTGTACCAGGACCTCGCGCTCGTCGGCGAGCAGGTCAGCGCCTCCGTGCTGTGCCCGTTCTTCGTCCCGACCGGCATCCAGGCGAGTGAACGCAACCGGCCCGCCGAGCTCGGCGCGGGCGACAAGCCGACCCGCAGCCAGCTCGTGCAGAAGGCGATGACGGACAAGGCGGTCGGCTCGGGCAAGGTGAGCGCCGCGCACGTCGCGCAGTTCGTCTTCGATGCGATCGCCGAGCGGCGCTTCTACATCTACAGCCACCCGCGGGCGCTCGCCAGCGTGCAGGCGCGGCTCGAGGACATCCTGCAGTCGCGCAATCCGGGCGATCCGTTCGCCGCCAAGCCCGAGATCGGCGCGGCGCTGAAGGCGGCGCTGCGGTCCGCGCCGCAATGACGGCCTGATTTCGAGCCGGGTGCGTGCAGGCGCTTGCGTGTGCAGCGCCGGTGTCTAGCCGCGATGCGTTCTCAGCGCGCTCATCCACAGCGCGTTGATCAGCATGGCCACGACCAGCACCGACCCGCAAACCTGCAACGCGGCGCC
>JAYRNW010000157.1:0-22660 GCA_041911995.1 Casimicrobiaceae bacterium
CCGCAGCACCTCGTCGACTGGCAGGGCAAGGACTGGACGCCCGACTGCGGCCGCAAGGCGGCGCACCCGAACGCGCGATTCACCGTGTCGTCGAGCCAGTGCCCGTCGCTCGACCCGAAGTGGGACAGCCCCGAGGGCGTGCCGATCTCGGCGTTCGTGTTCGGCGCGCGGCGCTCGGACACCGTGCCGCTGGTGAGCGAGGCGCGGTCGTGGGAGGAGGGCGTCTACAAGGCGGCGACGATGGGCTCGGAGACGACGGCGGCCGCCACCGGCGCGGTCGGCGAAGTGCGCCGCGACCCGTTCGCGATGCTGCCGTTCTGCGGCTACCACGTCGGCGACTACTTCAGGCACTGGCTCAACATGGGCGAGGCGGTGGCGCATCCACCGCGCATCTTCGCCGTCAACTGGTTCCGCAAGGACGCCGAAGGCAAATTTGCGTGGCCGGGCTTCGGCCAGAACATGCGCGTGCTGCAGTGGATCGTCGAGCGTTGCCGCGGGCGCGCACGCGCGGTCGAGAGCCCCGTCGGCATGGTGCCGGACTACGCGGACCTCAACTGGACCGGGCTCGCGTACGGCGCCGAGCGCTTCGCCGCGGTGATGCTGGCGCGCCGCGACGAGTGGTCGCGCGAGCTCGCATCGCACGACGAGCTCTTCGGCAAGCTCGGCGCGAAGCAGCCGCCGGCGCTGAAGGCGGAGCGCGCGCAGCTCGCGCAGCGACTGGGCGCCTGACGCGTCAAGCGCGGTGTCGCGAAGGGGGCCGGCGGTTGCCGGCCCTTTTCTTTTGCAGCCGAAAGTGGGGTCAGAGACGACTTTCCGCCGGAGTCATGTGCGCGCGCATCCGAAAGTGGGGTCAGAGACGACTTTCGCGACCGTCGTCGGCGCGCGCGGCATCGTCACGGAAAGTCGTCTCTGACCCCACTTTCACGGCGGTGCTAGACTCGGCCGCGCCGCGCAGGTTCGCGCGGACGGGCGGGGAGGTGCGATGTGCAGGCGGTGGCGGGCGGCGATGCTCGCGATCGGGGTGATGCTCGCGGCGCTGGCCGGCACGGCGCCGGCGCAGCCGCAGGCGGTCACGATCGGCGCTGTCGACGCGGTGGGCAACGACAGTCCGATCGGCGCGACGATGTGCCGGATCCTCAACGCGACGCGGAAGGACCACGGGATCCGCTGCCGCGTCGAGCGCACCGAAGGGTCGGTCGCGAACATCGACGGCGTGATGGCGGGCACGCTCGACGGCGGCTTCGCGCAGGGCGATGCGCAGTACGACGCGTTCCACGGCAAGGACCTCTATGCGGGGCGGCCGCAGCCGAAGCTGCGCGCGCTGTTCACGCTGCACACGGAGTCGCTGACGCTCGTCGCGCGGCGCGACGCCGGGATCCGCACGTTCGCGGACATCCGCGGCAAGCGCGTGTCGATCGGGTCGCGCGGCTCGGGAACGCGGCTCACGATGGACCGCGCGATGGCGGCATTCGGCGTCGCGCCCGACGACCTGAAGCGCGTGGCGGAGCTGCGCTACGTCGACCTCCCGGCGGCGCTGTGCGACGGCCGCCTCGACGCGTTCGCGTTCGTCGGCGGGCAGCCGAACCTGCTGGGGATCGATGCCGCGAACGCGTGCCCGGTGAGCATCGCGGCGATCGCCGGACCGCCGGTGGACGCGCTGCTGGCCGCGCATCCCTATTACGTGCGCACCGAGATTCCCGCGGGCGCCTACAAGGGAACGCCGGCGGCGCAGCCGTCGTTCGGCACGCCGATCGCGCTGGTCGTGAGCGCCGACATGCCGGAGGCGACTGCGTACGCGATCACGCGCGCGGCGCTCGAGCACTTCGACGAGTTCCGCCTGCGGCATCCGACGCTCGCGCCGCTGACGCCGCAGAGCGTGGCGCGGGACACGATCATTCCGATGCACGCGGGCGCCGTCCGGTACTTCAAGGAGGC
Source organism: Casimicrobiaceae bacterium (assembly GCA_041911995.1). Taxonomy (GTDB): domain Bacteria; phylum Pseudomonadota; class Gammaproteobacteria; order Burkholderiales; family Casimicrobiaceae; genus VBCG01. Next base: position 1,936 of record JAYRNW010000157.1, read on the forward strand.
CGGGCTGCGCTGAACGCGGCGGCCCGCGCCGCCCGGGGCCACCCCGCGGGTCCGAGCCGCAACCGGTGGGGGTCCGCCCTGAGGGTCGGCGCCGCGGCCGAGGGTCAGCGTCGTCGCGGCGCGTTTGCGGGCCGCTTTGTAAGCGCTTACATTAATGCTCCGGCTCCGGCGACGTTTCCGAAGGATGCGAATCCGTGCGGCGCCCGGACGGGAGCGACGATGGGTACGCGACACCATGGCGATGCCGGCCGCCGGGCGACGATCCGCGACGTGGCGGCGCGCGCCGGCGTCTCGACGGCGACCGTGTCGCGCGCGCTGGATCGCCCGCAAGCGGTGCGCCCGGCGCTGCGCGACCGCGTGGCGGAGGCGGTGGCCGCGCTCGCGTACGTCCCGGACCAGGCGGCGCGCAGCCTGGCGTCACGGCACAGCCGGCTCGTCGCCGTGCTGGCGCCTGACCTCGACGACGCGGGCCGCAACGCGTGCATCGCCGCGTTGCAGCAGCGCCTGGCCGCCGCCGGCTACGCGACGCTGGTCGAGCTGACCGGGGGCGACGCCCGCCGTGAAGCCGCCGCGGCCGTGGCGCTGGCGGGGCGCGGCGTGGAGGCCGTGGTCGCGGTCGGCCGCATGCCGGCCGCGAGCGTGCGCGACGATCTCGCCCACCTGGGCCTCGCGCTTGTACCGGTGGCCTGTGGGGACCGCGAGGCGGAGGCGGCTGGCGGCGCGGATCCGGCCACGCCCGTCGGCGCGTGGACCATCGACGTCCGGGGCGCCGGCGCCATCGTAGCCGGGTTCCTCGGCGAACTCGGCCATCGCCGGTTCGGCTGGGTCGCCGCCGAGGACGCCGCCGGCGCCGCCGCGGCGCTGCGCGCCGGACTCGCGGGGGCGCTGGCCGCCGCGGGACGGCCGCCGGCGGTCACGATCGTGCCGACCGCCGCCGGCGCCGTCCCGGACCTGCGCGCCTTGCTGGCCGGACCCGATCCCGCGCCGACGGCGCTCGTCTGCGCCTCCGATGCGCTGGCGCTCGCCGCCGTCCGCGCGCTGGCGGACGCCGGGATCGCCGTCCCCGGACAGGTCTCGGTCGTCGGCTGCGGGGACCTGCCGTGCGCCCGCCACGCGCGGCCGCCGCTGACCACGCTGCGGCTGCCGCAGGCCGCGATCGGGACGGCGGCCGCCGAGGCGCTGCTCGCCCGCCTGGCCGCGGCGGGCGCGTCGATCGCCGGCGGCACGCTGCTGGCCAAGCTGGTCGTCCGCCGGTCGACCGGCCCGGCGCCGGCCGCGTGCGGGCCCGACGGTTTCACGTGAAACACGACGGCGGTCCCGCCGATTTCGATTCTCGCCGCGGCGATTGCCGCACTGTGGCCCAATCCGGGTCGGAGGTGCGACCGCGTCGGCCGCGGCGCGTCGCGCGCCGCGCCGGCGGCCGCGCGACCCTCTTCCCCGAGAAACCGCCGGCGCTTTCGCCGGCGCCGCCGTTCGGCTAGAATAGCGGCCCGCCGCGCGCCTGCCGGCGCCGCGACATTTTCATTGCAAATCATGGAGTTCCAGGAGCGCTTCGAGGTCATCGTCGTCGGTGGCGGCCACGCCGGCACCGAGGCGGCGCTCGCGTCGGCGCGGATGGGCCGGCGCACGCTGCTGCTGACGCACAGCCTGGAGACGCTCGGCCAGATGTCGTGCAACCCGTCGATCGGCGGCATCGGCAAGGGTCACCTGGTCCGCGAGATCGACGCGCTCGGCGGCGCGATGGCGATCGCCACCGATGAGGCGGGGATCCAGTTCCGCACGCTCAACTCGAGCAAGGGACCGGCCGTGCGCGCGACGCGCGCGCAGGCCGACCGCGTCCTCTACCGGAAGGCGATCCGCCGGCGCCTGGAGAACCAGCCCCACCTGACGCTCTTCCAGCAACCGGTCGACGACCTGCTTCTCGACGGCGACCGGGTGACCGGCGTGGTCACGCAGATCGGGCTCGCGTTCCACGCGGACGCCGTCGTGCTGACCACCGGCACGTTCCTGTCCGGCCTGATCCACGTCGGGCTGTCGAACTACGAGGCCGGGCGCGCCGGCGACCCGCCGGCCAAGCGGCTGGGCGCGGCGCTCCGCGAATTGCAACTGCCGGTCGGGCGCCTGAAGACCGGCACGCCGCCGCGCCTGGACGGCCGGACGATCGACTTTTCCGTGCTGGCCGTGCAGCCCGGCGACGACCCGGCGCCGGTGTTCTCGTTCCTGGGCGAGCGCGCGATGCACCCCGAGCAGCGGCCGTGCTGGGTCACGCACACGAACCCGCGCACGCACGCGATCATCCGCGGCGGCCTCGACCGCTCGCCGATGTACTCGGGCGTGATCAAGGGCGTGGGCCCGCGCTACTGCCCGTCGATCGAGGACAAGGTCGTCCGCTTCGCGCAGCGCGACAGCCACCAGATCTACCTGGAGCCCGAAGGGCTCGACACCCACGAGATCTACCCGAACGGCATCTCGACGTCGCTGCCGTTCGACGTGCAGATCGACCTCGTGCGCTCGATGAAGGGCTGCGAGCGCGCGCACATCCTGCGGCCCGGCTACGCGATCGAATACGACTACTTCGACCCGCGGGCGCTCAAGGCCACGCTCGAGACCAAGGCGATCCGCGGCCTCTTTTTCGCCGGGCAGATCAACGGCACCACGGGCTACGAGGAGGCGGCGGCGCAGGGGCTGCTGGCCGGCCTCAACGCCGCCCGCGCGGTCCGCGGCGAAGAAGGCTGGTGCCCGCGGCGCGACGAGGCGTATCTCGGCGTGCTGGTCGACGACCTCATCACCCGCGGCGTGTCCGAGCCGTACCGGATGTTCACGTCGCGCGCCGAGTACCGGCTGTCGCTGCGCGAGGACAACGCCGACCTGCGGCTGACCGAGCACGGCCGCCGGCTGGGCGTGGTCGACGACGCGCGCTGGGACGCGTTCGCGCGCAAGCGCGACGCGATCGCCGCGGAGCGCGCGCGGCTCGCCGCGACGTACGTCAATCCGCAGTCGGTGCCGGCGAGCGTCGCCGAACGCATTCTGGGGCAAGCGATTGAACGAGAGTATGCGCTTACTGACTTGCTGCGGCGGCCCGACGTGACCTACGCGCGGCTGCACGAATTGCCGGGTGCCGGTACGCCGGTCGACGACGCACGGGTTGCCGAGCAGGTCGAGATCGCGACCAAGTACGCGGGCTACATCGACCGCCAGCAGGACGAGGTGGCGCGCGCGCTCGCGCAGGAGACGCTGCGCATTCCGCCCGACCTCGACTACCGCGACGTGCGCGGTCTCTCGACCGAGGTGCAGCAGAAGCTCGCGGCGGGCAAGCCGGAAACGGTCGGGCAGGCCGCGCGCATCTCCGGCGTGACGCCGGCCGCGATCACGCTGCTGCTCGTCCACCTGAAGCGCGCCGCCGCGGTGCACGGCCCGGTCCGGGTGTCGGCATGAGCGTCGTCGTCGACACGCTCGCGGACGACCTCGCGCGCGGCGTCGCCGCGCTCGGCGTGGCGGCGGACGGCGCGCAGCAGGCGCAGCTCCTCGCGTACGTCGCGCTGCTCGCGAAGTGGAACCGCACGTACAACCTGACGGCGATCCGCGAGCCGGAGCGCATGGTCACGCATCACCTGCTCGACGCGCTCGCCGTGCTGCCGCACCTGCCGCAGCGCGCGTCGCTGCGCGTGCTCGACGTCGGCTCGGGCGGCGGCGTGCCCGGCATCCCGCTGGCGATCGCGCGGCCCGACTGGCGCGTCGCGCTCGTCGACACCAGCCACAAGAAGGTCGCGTTCCTCGTGCAGGCGGGCATCGAGCTCGCGCTCCCCAACGTCGAGGCGCACGCGACGCGCGTCGAGGACTACGTGCCGGCCGCGCCGTTCGACGTCGTGATCTCGCGCGCGTTCTCCGACCTCGCGACGTTCGCGACCTCCTCCGCGCGGCACCTGGCGCCGGGCGGCGTGCTGGTGGCGATGAAGGGCGTGCATCCGGACGAGGAGCTCTCCGAGCTGCCCGCGGAGTTCGTGGTGACCGGGAAGCCGTCGCTCGCGGTCCCCGGGCTCGACGCCGCGCGGCACCTCGTCGTCATGCGCCGCGCGCGCGACGGAGGCGAGCCGTGACGCGCATCATCGCGGTCGCCAACCAGAAGGGCGGCGTCGGCAAGACGACGACGTCGGTGAACCTCGCGGCGAGCCTCACCGCGATGAAGCGCCGCGTGCTGCTCGTCGACTTGGACCCGCAGGGCAACGCGACGACGGGCGCGGGCCTCGACAAGCGCGCGCAGCACGCGACCGTCTACCAGGTGCTGCTCGGCGAGCGGCGGATCGCCGACGTGCGCGTCGCGTCGCCGACCGGCGGCTTCGACGTGGTGCCCGCGAACCGCGACCTCGCGGGCGCCGAGATCGAGCTCGTCGACCTGCCGGAGCGCGAGACGCGCCTCAAGGACGCGCTCGCCGAGGCGCTGTCGCAGATGAAGGCAGCGATCGACGCGGTCGCGCCCGAGTACGACTACATCCTGCTCGACTGCCCGCCGTCGCTGTCGCTGCTGACGCTCAACGGCCTCTGCGCCGCCGATTCGGTGCTGATCCCGATGCAGTGCGAGTACTACGCGCTCGAAGGCCTGTCCGACCTCGTCCAGACGCTGAAGAAGGTGCGCGCGCACCTGAACCCGCGCCTCGAGATCGAAGGGCTGCTGCGCACGATGTACGACCCGCGCAACACGCTGGCGCTCAACGTGACCGCCGAGCTCGAGCGCCACTTCGGCGACAAGCTGTTCCGCACGATCATCCCGCGCAACGTGCGGCTGGCCGAGGCGCCGTCGCACGGCGTGCCGGCGCTGAAGCTCGAGCCGCAGTCGAAGGGCGCGCTCGCCTACCTGGCGCTCGCCGGCGAGATGCTGCGGCGCGCGGAGCCGCCCGCCGGCGACGCGGCGGCCGCGGCCTGAAGGGGAGCGCGATGATCCGACCGAAGGGACTGGGCCGCGGGCTCGACGCGCTGCTGTCGGGCGGCAGCGAGGCGGCGGACGCCGGCGCGCTGCAGACCATCGCGATCGACCGCCTGCGCCCGGGCAAGTACCAGCCGCGCACGCACATGGACGAGACGGCGTTAGCCGAGCTCGCCGACTCGATCCGCGAGCAGGGCGTCATGCAGCCGATCCTCGTGCGGCCGGTCGACGGCGGCCGCTTCGAGATCGTCGCCGGCGAGCGCCGCTGGCGCGCCGCGCAGCGCGCGGGATTGAAGGACGTGCCGGCGCTCGTGCGCAACGTGCCCGACGACAACGCGCTCGCGCTGGCGCTGATCGAAAACATCCAGCGCGAGGACCTGAATCCGCTGGAGGAAGCGCAGGGACTCGCGCGCCTCGTCGACGAGTTCGGCCTCACGCACGACGCCGCGGCCAAGGCGGTCGGCAAGTCGCGCAGCGCGGTCTCCAACCTGCTGCGGCTGCGCGAGCTCGCGAATCCGGCGCAGGAGTACCTGGCGAGCGGCGCGCTTGAGATGGGCCACGCGCGGGCGCTGCTGGCGCTGCCGGCCGCGCAGCAGACGGCCACGGCCGCGCGCGTGGTGAACGGGCAACTGTCGGTGCGCGAGACCGAGCATCTGGTCGAGACGCTGCTGCACCCGGCGAAGCGCGCGGCGCGGCGCGCGAAGCGCGGCGCACGCGACGCCGACACCGCGCGCCTCGAGACGGAGCTCGCCGAGAAGCTCGGCGCCAAGGTGAGGATCGAGCCGGGCCGCAAGGGCGCCGGCCGCATCGTCATCGGCTATTCGAGCCTCGAGGAGCTGGACGGCATCCTCGCGAGGATCAGGTAATCCTCAGCGCGCGACGACGCGCGACGTGCCGAGGGAAGCGAGCACGCGCTCGTCCTCGGCGCGCCAGAGACTCCCTTCCGCATCGTGCGCGCGCCGCAGCGCGACCGCGCGCGAGTATGCCGCGTGCGCGTTGCGCGGCCAGCACGGCCTCGTCCTTGCGTCCGGCCTGCCGCAGCGCGTGCGAGCGCTCGATCTCGATCGCGACCGGCTCGGCGTCGGCCCATCGCAACGCGTCGGGCGGCACGGCCGCGAGGAACTCGAGCGCCCTGACCGGATCTCCGTCGGCGCGCGCGAGCCGCGCCTGCACGCGCCAGTACGGCAGCCACGCCGCCGCGTCGTCGACGCCGCCGAGCGACGCCTTGCGATGCGCGACCGCGGCGGCGAGCATCGGCCGCGCCTCGTCGAGGCGCCCCATGGCGATCCACGTCTCGGCGAGCGCGAGCTCGGTCGACCCCCGCGACGTGGAGCGCGGAAACGACGCGCGCAGATCTTCGACGTCCGCAACGAGGCTCGGTAGCGCATCCTGCGGCCTGCCGCGCGCGAGCGCCGTCGCGGCGACCAGGTCGGCCATGTTGGCGTGGAAAGTCGCGTCGTGACGACCCTGCTCGCGCTCGATCGCGGCGCGCGCCGCGGCCTGCAGCGCGAGCCCTTCGCCGGTGCGTCCCGTCGTGAGAAGGAGATTGGCGAGCTTGAGCCGCGTGTTCAACGTTTCGCGGTGCGCCTCGCCGTTGACCTTCAGCGTGTGCGCGAGCGCCTCGCGCAGGCTCGCCTCCGCCGCCGCGAACTTCATCTGCGCCTGCTGCGCTTCGCCGAGGTCGGCGAGGCTTCCCACCAGCCACGCGGGCGACGCCTGTCCGCGCAGCCGCGCGGCGTCGACGGCGGACTGGAACTGGACTTCGGCCTGCGCGTAGTCGCGCGCCTGCATCCTCGCCTGTCCTGCCAGCCGGTAGGTCGTGATCAGCGAGGCCCGTTGCGGCTGGTATTGGCGGAAGAAGGCGACGGCGGCGTCGGCCGAATCGCGCGCGACGGGAAGGCCCTCGTGCTTGTCGTAGCGCGCGGTCTCCATCAGCAGCACGCCGCGCAGGAAGGTCGTGGTCTCGCCCGCGGCATCGAGCGTCGCCTTCGCTTCGGCGAGCAGCGCCGGGATCTCGCTGCGCTGCGGGCGCTCCTGCAGCGTGGTGGCGTAGCTCAGGATCGCGTCGGCGCGCCCGGGATCGCCGGGGCCGTGCAGGCCGCGGCCGACGTCCACGCTGCGCCGCTGCAGCGCGATCGCCTTGTCGCGCAGGCCGAGCTGCACGTACATGTCGGACAGCGTGTTGAGGACCTGGATCTCGCTTTCGGGCGCGTCCCTGAGCGCGTCGCTCACGCGCGCGGCGCCGACGTCGAGCAGCTCGCGCGCGGTGGTCTGCTGCGCTTTGAGCGGGTCCGCCTGCTGGTGCGTGTTGGAGCGGAAGAGGTCGACCATGAAGCCCTGCACGGCCTGCGCGCGTTGCGCTTCCTTCTTCGCGAGCGCGGCTTGCGCTTGCGCCTGGGCCGTCTGCGCCCGCGCCACCGACGCCTGCCACACGGCCACGCCGGCGCCCGACACGACCGCGACCAGCACCGCCGCCGATGCGCCGGCCGCGAGGCGGTTGCGCAGCACGAACTTGTGCAGGCGATAGCCCGCGCCGTCGGGCCGCGCGAGCACGGGCTCGCCGCGGAGGTGGCGCTCGAGGTCCTCGGCGAACGCACCGACGCCGGGATAGCGTGCCGTGGGCTCTTTGCGCAGCGCCTGCTGCAGGATGGCGTCGAGGTCGCCGCGCAGCCGCTTCTTCGCGACGGGATCCTGCGCGGCCTCGCTCGCGAGCGGCGCGTCGCCGGACGCGATCGCCTCCTCGAGCTCCGCCGCGCTGCCGCGCTTCAGGCGATACGGACGCGCATCGGCCAGGACCTCGAACGCGACCACGCCGAGCGAGTACACGTCGCTCGCGGTGGCGAGCGGCTCGCCCCGTATCTGCTCGGGGCTCGCGTAGTCGAGCGTCAACGCGCGGCCGCCGACGCGCGTCAGGGCGGTCTCGTGCGCGGCGTCGCCCTCCATCATCTTGGCGATCCCGAAGTCGAGCAGGTGCACGCTGCCGTCGGGGGTCACCAGCATGTTGCCGGGCTTCAAGTCGCGGTGCAGCACGAGCCGGCTGTGCGCGAAGGCGACCGCGTCGGCGACCTGCAGGATGAGCCGCAGCCGCGCGTCGGTCGCGAGCGCGCCCTCGCGGCAGAACGCGTCGATGGGCTTGCCCTCGACGTACTCGAGGGCCATGAACGGGCGGCCGTGACGGTCCACGCCGGCGTCGTACAGGCGCGCGATGTGCGGATGCTCGAGGGAGGCGAGGATGTCGCGCTCGCGGGCGAAGCGCTCGGTGAAGGCGGGCGACCACGACACGTGCGGGAGCTTGAGCGCGACCTTGCGCTTGACGGTGCCGTCGTCGCGCTCGGCGAGCCAGACCTCGCCCATGCCGCCGCGTCCGAGGAGGCGCTCGAGGCGATAGGCGCCGATGAGGTCGCCGGGGGCGAGCCCCGCCGGTGCGGCATCGGCGCCGGCGACGGTGAACGCGGGCGGGCGGCCGAGGAAGCCGGCGGTCTCCTTCGACACGGTGCGCGCGAGGAGCTCGCGCAGCAGCGGGGCGAGTGCCACGTCGTCGCCGTGAAGCCCGGCGAGCCAGACCTCGCGCGCAGGGGGATCGAGCTCGAACGCGCGGTCGAGCAGCGAGGACAGGCGTTGCAGCGTCGCAGCGTCCATCGCCTTGCCTCCCATCCTCACTCCAGGGCGGCCTTGAGCAGCAGTCGCGCCTTCTCCCAGTCGCGGCGAACCGTGCGATCCGACAGGCCCAGCACTTCCGCGATCTCGGCCTCCGAGAGTCCCCCGAAGTAGCGCATTTCGACGATGCGCGCGAGGCGCTCGTCGGCGCGCTCCAGCACGGCGAGCGCCTCGTGAACGCGCAGCACGTCGTTCTCCGGCGCGGCGACCTGCCCGGACAGCATGGTGTCGAGAACGAGGTGCTCCGCTTCGCCGCCTCGGCGCTCGGCTGCGCGTGCGCGCGCGAAGTCGACGATCACCGAGCGCATCACGCGGGCCGCGTAGGCGAAGAAGTGATGGCGGTCGCCGACCGGCAGCGCGTCGGCGCCGACCAGCCGCAGATACGACTCGTGCACGAGCGAAGTCGTGTCGAGCAGCGTCATCGACCGGTGCGGCCGGAGCTTGGCGCGCGCGAGGCGGCGCAGCTCGTCGTAGAGGAGGCCGTACGCGGCGCTTGCGGCGTCCTTGTCGCCGGCGCGCGCGGAAGCGAGCAGCACGGTGAGCTGCGGGCGGGTCGGAGCGGCGTCCTGGGCCATGCCGCCGGCAACTCTAGCAGGCCGATCCCGATCTTGTCCGGCTGCCGCGGACGTGAATTTTCACGTCCCGGGCCGTGTCCGGTTTGCCGACCGGAGTCCGTACGAGTCGGCAAGGGCAAGCGACAGACGGCCCCCCAACGACAAGGAGAGCGCACATGAACATGCATTCGACTTCACGAACGTCCGGTTCGCCGGCCGCGATGCTCGCCAAGCTCGTCGTCGGCGTCGCGCTGGTCGCGGGCATCGCCTGGGTCGGCTTCGCGGGCGCCGGCAGTGAAGCGGCCACCGATCCGTCCGTAGACGAAGCGGGTGCCGTGGCCGGCGTCGTGGCACGGGGTGACCGCGCCGCCGCTCATCGGCAGCAGGTGTTCGACGAGCGTCGGGCGCGCTTCGCCGCGCGCACGCCCCCCCAGCTCGCCGCCGGCGCGCACCTCGAGTACCCGGCGCCCTGAGCGCAAGCGCATCGCTTCACCCACCGACCATCGACCCAAGGGAGATCGCCATGAACCTGCGTCACGCACCGATTGCCGCCGCCGCACTTCTGCTCGCTGCGAGCGCGCATGCGCACGACTGCTCCGGCGGCAACGACGGCGGCATGGACGCCACGGGGAACCAGTGCAACGAGCCGGTGCCCGTCGTCGCGACGGCGCAGGCGCCTGCCAAGTCCGAAGCGGCGCGGCCCACCGCGGCCGCCGCCCGCCCGGCGAAGGCCGTCGCGCGCCCACCGAAGGGGTCCGAGCGCCTCGCGCGCGCCGCGACCGCGCAGGGCCGCTGAGCATGCGCGCGCGCCTCGCACTGTTGCTGGGATTGCTGTGGATGCCGCTCGCGGACGCGGCGGATGCCCGCGGGGCGGCGTGGCGAGCGGAGGGGCTTGCCGCCTACGAGCGGGGTCACGACGCGGAAGCCGCCGCGTACTTCCGTCGCGCGGCCGAAGCGGGCGATGCGCGAAGCGCGGAGATGCTGGCGCTCATGTATCGGCTCGGACCGCGCCTGTTTCACGCGGGCGTTCCCGCCGATGCCGCCGAGGCGGCCAGGTGGGCGGCCGTCGCGGCCGACGCGCGGCGGCGCGACGCGGCCGCGGCCGTCGCGGCGCGGTAGCAACGCTTGCCTCCAACCCGGCGCGCGCGCAGCATCGCGCGACCGGGCTTTATCCGTCATCGGCTGTTCGAGCCTCGAGGAGCTGGACGGCATCCTCGCGCGCATCGAGTGACGGCCGCCGCTTGACCTGGCGCAGGCACGCTGCGCGTTCGCGCGGCGCACGGACGCCGCCGGTGGTAGATTCGCCGCCATGAAACCGATCCGATTCCCCCTCCGCACGACGGTCGCGCTCGCGGCCGCGTTCGCGGCCGCCGCGGCCATCGCTGCGGCGCCGCTCGTCGAAGGCGAAGTGCGCAAGGTCGACGCCAAGGCGAAGACCGTGACGCTGAAGCACGGCCCGATCCCCAACGTCGAGATGGGCCCGATGACGATGACCTTTCCGGTGAAGGACCCCGCGCTGCTCGCGAAGGTCAAGGCCGGCGACAGGGTGAAGTTCAGCGCCGAGAAGTCCGGCAACGACGTCGTCGTCACCGCGCTCGAGCCGGCGAAGTAACCGCGCCGGCGCGCCCTCTCCCGGGCTAGAGCGCGACCTGCGCGCCCAGCTCGACCACACGGTTGGGCGGCAGCCGGAAGTGCGCGGCCGCCGTTTCGGCATTGCGGAACATCGCGGCGAAGAGGCGCAGGCGCCAGGCCGTCATGCCGGCCGACAGCCGCGGCAGCAGCGTCTCGCGGCCCAGGAAGTACGACGTGCGCATCGGCTCGAACGCGAGCCCCTGCTCGGCGCACCAGTCGAGCGCGGCCGGCACGTCGGGGTCGTCCATGAAGCCGAAGAAGAGCGTCACGCGCAGGAAACGCCGCGACAGCCGCTCGACCGCGATGTTGCGCCCCGGCGGCACGCGCGGCACCGGCAGCACCTGCACGTGGCAGATCACGACCTCGTCCTGCAGCACGCCGTTGTGCTTGAGGTTGTGCAGCAGCGCGCGCGGCACCGTGTCGGGCGACGCGGTCAGGAACACGGCGGTCAGCGGCACGCCCGGCGGCGGCGCCGCCTCGACCGACGCGATGAACGACGCGAGCGGCACCGTCGCCTCGGCGTGGCGGCGGCCGAGGATCTCGCGGCCGCGGCGCCACGTCGTCAGCAGCAGCAAGACGCCGGCGCCGAACGCCAGCGGGAACCAGCCGCCGTCGGCGATCTTGACCGAGTTCGCGGCGACGAACACCGCGTCGACGACGAACAGCAGCCCGAACACGCCGACCGCGAGCGGCAGCGGCCAGCGCCAGTCGTGCCGCGCGACCTCGAAGGCGAACAGCGTCGTGATCAGCATCGTCAGCGACACCGCGATGCCGTAGGCGGCGGCCAGGCCCGACGACGAGCGGAACGCGAGCACCAGCGCGACGACCGCGACCAGCAGCGCCGAGTTGATGACCGGGACGTAGATCTGCCCGATCGCCGCGCCCGACGTGTGCTGGACGGTCATCCGCGGCGCGTAGCCCAGCTGGATCGCCTGGCGCGTGATCGAGTACACGCCGGTGATGACCGCCTGCGACGCGATCACGGTCGCCACGGTCGCGAGGGCGACGAGCGGCAGCAGCGCCCACGCGGGAGCCAGCAGGTAGAACGGGTTGCGCGCGGCGGCCGGGTCGGCGAGCAGCAGCGCGCCCTGGCCGAAGTAGTTCGCGAGCAATGCCGGCAGCACGACGCCGAACCACGCCACGCGGATCGGCCGCGCGCCGAAGTGGCCGACGTCGGCGTACAGCGCCTCGGCGCCGGTCAGCGCCAGGAACACCGCGCCCAGCGCGACGAAGCCCAACTGCGGATGCGCGGCGAGGAAGGCGACCGCATAGCCGGGCCAGACGGCGCGCAGCACCGAAGGATTGCTGCCGATGCCCGCGACGCCGAGCGCGGCGAGCGCCGCGAACCACAGCACGACGATCGGTCCGAACACCGCGCCGACGCGCGCCGTGCCGTGCTTCTGCACGGCGAACAGCGCGACGAGGATCGCGACGGTGATCGGGATCACGTACGGGGCGAACGCCGGCGTCGCGACCTCGAGGCCCTCGACGGCCGACAGCACCGAGATCGCCGGCGTGATCGCGCCGTCGCCGTAGAAGAGCGCGGCGCCGGCCAGGCCCAGCAGCGTGATCGCGCGGCGCCGCCGCGCCGGGAAGCCCGGTCGCGCGAGCACGCGCGCCATCAGCGCCATGATCCCGCCCTCGCCCTCGTTGTCGGCGCGCAGCACGATCGCGACGTACTTGACCGACACGACGACGACGAGCGCCCACAGCACCAGCGACAGGATGCCGAGCACGTTGTCGGGCGTGATCGGCACCGGGTGGTGCTCGTTGCCGAACACTTCCTTCAGCGCGTACAGCGGGCTGGTGCCGATGTCGCCGTAGACGACGCCGAGCGCGGCCAGCACGAGCACGCGCAGCGCGGGCGGCGACGGCGAGGCGGTGGCGTGGGACATGGCAGGGAAGCTTTCAGCGGACGAAACGATAGCCAATGCCGGTCTCCGTCAGGATGTGGCGCGGGCGCGCCGGGTCGGCCTCGAGCTTGCGGCGCAGGTTGCCGACGTAGACGCGCAGGTAGGGGTGGTCCTCGACGTTCTCCGGTCCCCACAGCTCGTGCAGCAGGTGGCGGTGCGTGAGGATGCGCCCGTCGCTGCCGACGAAGAGCGCGAGCAGCCGGTACTCGAGCGGCGTCAGATGCACCGGCGTCCCCGCGCGCTCGACCGCGTGCCGCACGTGGTCGATGCGCACGTCGCCGAACGCGACGACGGCCGCGTCGGCCGGCGCGGCGGCGCCGCGCCGCGCGACCGCGCGCACGCGCGCCAGCAGCTCGGCGATGCCGAACGGCTTGGTCAGGTAGTCGTCGGCGCCGGCGTCGAGCGCCGCGACCTTCTCGGTCTCGGCCGAGCGCGCCGACAGGATCACGATCGGCGCCTTCGACCACAGCCGCAGCTCGCGGACGACGTCGATGCCGTCGCAGTCGGGCAGGCCCAGGTCCACGAGGACGACCGACGGCGGGTCGCGCGCGGCGAGCGCCAGCGCCTCGCCCCCCGAGGCCGCTTCCGTGACCCGGTAGTCGTGCTCTTCGAGCGCGGCGCGGACGAAGCGGCGGATCTGCGGCTCGTCCTCGACGATCAGCACGGTGTCGCGCGCGGTCATGGAAGTCCACCCGGGGCGGACGCGCGCGGCGGCGTGCCGCGCGGCAGCGTGAACGAGAAGCTCGCGCCGTGCGGCGACGCGTTGTGCGCGCGAATCGCGCCGCCGTGCGCCTCGACGATGGCCTTGGCGATCGCGAGGCCCATGCCGCCGTAGCGCCGGCCGTCGCCCGCGTGCTCGAGCGTGCGGAACACGGCCTCCTCGCTGCCCGGCGCGAGCCCCGCGCCCTCGTCCTCCACCGCGATCTCCACCGCGTCGGCCCGGGCGGCGGCGCGCACGCGGATCGTGCCCTGGCCGTGGCGCACCGCGTTGTCGATGAGGTTGCCGACCACGCGCTCGATCAGGACCGCGTCGAACTCGGCGGGCGGCAGGTCGGGCGGCAGCTCGACCGCGATCGCGCGGCCGGCGGGCAGCGCCGCTTCGGCCGCGCGCACGCTGGTCGCGACCACGTCGTCGACCGGCTGCCATTCGCGGCGCAAGACGACGCGACCCGCCTGCAGCCGCGCGAGGTCGAGCAGGTCGCGCACCATCGCCGACATCCGCAGCGCTTCGTCGCGGAGAATCGCGGCGGTCTCGCGCTGCGCCGGCGGCAGCGGCGGCCGGGCGTTGGCCAGCGCGTCGGCATGCCCGACGAGCACGGTGAGCGGCGTGCGCAGGTCGTGCGAGACGGCGGCGAGCAGCGAGTTGCGCAGGTTCTGCGTCTCCGCGGCGACCTGCGCGGCGCGCGCGACGTCGACGTAGTGCAGCCGCTCGGCGACGATGCCGGCCACCGTGGCGACCGCGTCGAGCAGGGGGCGCTGGCGCGGGCCGAGCGCGGCGTCGCGCGCCGGCGCCGCGATGACGGGGACGCCGCGCGGCCGGCCCGCGACGACGAGGGGCAGCGCCAAGGCCGCCGCGCCGGTGGTGCGGTCGACGTATGGCAACGCGACCCCGCTGCCGAAGACCTGGCGCGGCACCGCCGGATCGCCGGGCGCGCCGTCGCGGGCCGCCACCGGCGCCAACCCGTCGTCGGCGCCCGGCAGCCAGAGGACGGCGCGCGCGCCGGCGTGCTCGCGCACGAAGCGCGCGACCGACTCGGCCACCGCGTCGACCGTCAGTGCGCCGGCGAGCTCGCGCGCGAGCTCGTAGAGCGCCCGCGTCTCGCGCTCACGGGTGCGAGCGGCTTCGGCCTCCCAGCGCAGGCGCGCCGTCAGCGTGCCGATGATCAGCGCGACGGCGAGCATCACGCCGAACGTGATGAGGTACTGCGCGTCGGCGACGGCGAACGAGAAGCGCGGCGCGACGAAGAAGTAGTCGAACAGCAGCACGCTCGCGACGGCGGCGACGATCGCCGGGTTGCGGCCCATCGCCAGCGCCACCAGCGCGACCGCCAGCAGGTACGCCATCACGATGTTGGCGTCGGCGAGCGTCCCCGCGAGCGGAAGCGCCGCCGCGGTCAGCGCGAGCACCAGCGCGAGCGCGGTGGCGAAGGCGCGGGCGCCACGCAGCCACGACGAAGTCGAGGACGAGATTGGCAGGGTGGACAAGGGCACGGGCCAGTGAGGGCGAGTCGCCAGGAGGATGCTAGCGCCCGCATCGTAAAGGCCGCATAAAGATGTGCGCCGCACGCGCACCGGGACCGGGCGGTGCGCGGCCCGCCAGCGAAAACGGCGGCCCGCGGGCCGCCGTCGTCGCGTCAGGGGACCGGGCCGCTCAGCCCAGCTGCTTGACCATCGTGTCGCCGTCGGAGACCTCGTACTTGCCCGGCGCCTCGACGTTGAGCGCCTTGACCACGCCGTCGTCGACGAGCATCGAGAAGCGCTGGCAGCGCATGCCGAGGCCCTTCGCGGTCAGGTCGAACTCGAGGCCCAGCGCCTTCGTGTAGTCGGCGCTGCCGTCGCCCATCATCCGGACCTTGCCGCCGGTCTTCTGGTCGCGCGCCCACGCGCCCATCACGAACGCGTCGTTGACGGCCATGCACACGATCTCGGCCACGCCCTTCGCCTTCAGCTTGTCGTAGTTCGCGAGATACGACGGCACGTGCTTGGCCGAGCACGTCGGCGTGAACGCGCCGGGCAGCCCGAAGATCACGACCTTCTTCCCGCGCGTCAGGTCCTCGACCTTGAACGGGTTGGGGCCGACGCTGCAGCCGTTGCCTTCGACTTCGATGAATTCGGACAGCGTGCCGGCCGGCAGCCTGTCGCCTACCTTGATGGTCATGATCGCTCCTGCGGTTCGTCGTGTGAGTACGGCCTTCAAGGATTGCAGGCCGTCGCGACATTATCAACCCCGGCGCTTGCGTGGACACGGGCGGGCGGCGTAGCGTAGCGCCCTCGCCGTTTCGCAAACCCGCATCGCAAACCGCTCACCCGGAGGGACCCGCCATGGCGCCGCGCACCGCCAAACCCCGCCCATCGTCGCCGCGCCGCGTGCGGCTGCTCGTCGCCACCCGCAAGGGCCTGTGGACGCTGACCGGCGACGCGACGCGCCGCACGTGGAAGTTGGCCGGCCCGGCGTTCCTCGGGCACATCGTGCATCACGCGGTGCTCGACCCGCGCGACGGCAGGACGCTGCTCGCCGCCGCGCGCACCGGGCACCTCGGGCCGACGATCTTCCGCTCGACCGACGGCGGGCGCACGTGGAAGGAGGCCGCGCGGCCGCCGGCGTTCGCGCCGGACAGCGGGCGGGTGGTCGACCACACGTTCTGGCTGGCGCCGGGGCACGCGACGCAGCCGGGCGTCTGGTGGGCCGGCACGTCGCCGCAGGGGCTCTTCCGCTCCACCGACGGCGGCGCGACGTGGGACGGTGTCGCGGGCTTCAACGCGCACCCGCAGCGCAAGGCGTGGTGCGGCGGCGACCAGGACGGCACGCCGGACGGCGCCAAGCTGCACTCGATCCTGATCGACCCGCGCGACGCGCTCCACATGTACGTCAGCATGTCGAGCGGCGGTACGTTCGAGTCCGTCGACGGCGGCGCCGACTGGCGGCCGCTGAACCAGGGCGTGCGTGCCGACTTCCAGCCCAACCCGGACATCGAGTACGGCCACGACGCGCACTGCGTCCGGTTCGCCGGCGGCAATCCGGACCGGCTCTACCAGCAGAACCACTGCGGGATGTTCCGGCTCGACCGGCCGGCCACACGCTGGACCGACATCGGCCTCGCGATGCCGAAGTCGGTCGGCTACGTCGGCTTCCCGATGGTGCCGCACCCGCACGACCCGGACACCGCGTGGGTGTTCCCGATGGACGGGTCGACCGTCTGGCCGCGCGTTTCGCCCGGCGGGAAGCCGGCCGCGTACCGGACGCGCGACGGCGGCAAGACGTGGAAGCGGCAGGCCGACGGCATGCCGAAGTCGCAGGCGTGGTGGACGGTCAAGCGCCAGGCCATGGCGGCGGACAGCTTCCCGACAGTGGGCGTTTACTTCGGCACGACGTCCGGCGAGCTGTGGGGCACGCGCGACGAGGGGCGGACCTGGAAGTGCCTGGCTGCGCACCTGCCGCACATCTACGCGGTCGAGGTCGCCTGACGCCAGGCGCGGCCGTGGACGTCCGGGTCGCGATCCCGACGCCGCTGCGCTCGTACACGGGCGGCGCGGCGAACGTGACGGTTGCCGTCGCCGCCGACCCGCCGCGGCTCGCCGACGTCTTCGCGGCGCTCGACGCAGCCTACCCCGGCATCCGCTTCCGGATGGTCGACGAGGCCGGCCGCGTGCGGCCGCACGTGCAGGTGTTCGTGAACGGCGGGATCGAGCGCGACCCGGCGGCCCCATTGGCGCCTGGCGCCGAAGTCTTCATCGTCGGCGCGCTGTCCGGCGGTTAGTGGGGTCAGCGTGAAAGTGGGGTCAGAGACGACTTTCCATGACGGGGCGGCGGGCGCCCGCGATGCCGGCGGAAAGTCGTCTCTGACCCCACTTTCACGAGTCCCGCCGCGTCGAACGGCCGTGCGACGTTGCGCCGCACCATTCCGTTGCCGGAAAGGGCCGAAAAAGGGTAAAATCCCACGGTTTGCTTCGTAGCTCGGGCGCGCCGCGTGCACCAGCAGCAAAAAGGGCATGCGCGCGACTCCCGCGAGCGCGGCCATGGACGCGCCCATCTCGACCAAGCCGATCCGCCGAGTCCTCCGCTGGCAGGCGATCGTGACGGCAGCGATGGCGCTCGTGGCGTGGCCGTGGGGCGGGGGGCATGCGGCGCTGTCGGCCGTGCTGGGGGGGGTCGTGAACCTCACGTCCGTGGTGGTCTACGCGGTCGTGCTCGGGATTTCCAATCCCGCCTCCGCCGGCGGCACGGTGGCCGCGATGTTCCGGGCCGAGGCAGGCAAGATCCTCGTGATCATCGCGCAGCTGTGGCTGGTGCTGACGACCTACCGGGACGTCGTGCCGCTGGCCTTCTTCGCGACGTTCGTGATCACGGTGCTGCTGTTCCGCTTGGCGTTTCTCGACCGCGACTAGAATGAAACCGCCCCCACGCTCGCTGCGCTCGCTGCCCCCCGAGGGGGCCGGTCAGTCGCTCGGGACGGCCCGTCGCGACTGACATCTCCTCCCTCCGAAAACCATGGCGGCCAGCTACAGCTCCCCGACCGAGTACATCCAGCACCACCTGACGTTCCTGCAGAAGCCGCTGGGCGAAGGCAGCTTCTGGACCGTCAACGTCGACACGATGGTGACCTCCGTGCTGCTGGGCTTCGTGGGCCTGGGCTTCATGTGGCTCGTCATCCGCAAGGCCACGACCGGCGTGCCGGGCAAGCTGCAGGCGTTCGTCGAGCTCGCCGTCGGCTTCGTCAACGAGCAGGTCAAGGGCATCTACCACGGCGAGAGCCTGTGGGTCGCGCCGATCGCGCTCACCGTGTTCGTCTGGGTCGTGCTGATGAACGCGATGGACTTCCTGCCCGTCGACATCATGGCCACCGTCTACGGCTGGATGGGGCTGCACAACTGGCGCAGCGTGCCCACCGCCGACGTCAACACGACGTTCGCGCTGGCGCTGACCGTGTTCTCGCTGATGGTGCTGTTCGGCATCAAGTCGAAGGGGCTGGGCGGCTGGACGAAGGAACTGTTCGTCGCGCCCTTCGGCAACCACTTCCTGCTGTGGCCGTTCAACTTCCTGTTCCAGATCGTCGAGTACGTGTCGAAGCCGCTCTCGCACAGCCTGCGTCTGTACGGCAACATCTACGCCGGCGAGATCATCTTCCTGCTGCTCGGCATGTGGGCCGCCTCCGGCCTCGTCGGCACGCTCTTCTCGGGCATCCTCAACCTCGGCTGGGCGATCTTCCACATCCTGATCGTGCTGCTGCAGGCGTACATCTTCATGATGCTGACGATCGTCTACCTCGCGATGGGCGAGGAGCATCACTGACCGGATCCCGTACCCGCCATCGTCGTTCCCGCTCAACGTCACACCCCGCAACCGAAAGGAAAGCAACATGGACAAAGTGCAACTGTTGGCGCAGATCCAGGCCTACACCGGCATCGGGATCGGTCTCATCATCGGCCTGGGCGCGCTCGGCGCGTGCGTCGGCGTGGGCATCATGTGCTCGCGGTTCCTGGAGGGCGCCGCCCGCCAGCCCGAGCTGATGCCGCAACTGCAGGCGAAGGTGTTCCTGCTGCTCGGCCTGATCGACGCCTCGTTCATCATCGGCGTCGGCCTCGCGATGTTCTTCGCGTTCGCCAACCCGCTGCTGTCGGTCGTCCCGAAGTAAGGCCTCCCGCGCGACTTCACCCTTCCCACACGGGGGCGTCATGAACTTCAATCTGACCCTGATCATGCAGGCCGTCGCGTTCACGGCCTTCATCTGGTTCTGCGCGCGCTTCATCTGGCCGCCGCTGATGCGCGCCATCGAGACGCGGCAGAAGCAGATCGCCGACGGCCTGGCCGCCGGCGAGCAGGGCCGCCGGGAGCTCGCCAACGCCGAGAAGCGCGACGCCGAGATGCTGGCGGAGGCGAAGGCGAAGCAGGCGGACATCGTCGCGATCGGCGAGAAGTACCGGGCCGAGGCGATCGAGCAGGCGAAGCTCGACGCGAAGGCCGAGGCCGAGCGCATCGTGGCCGCCGCCCGCGCGGAGATCGCGCAGGAGCTCGCCCGCGCGAAGGAACAGCTGCGCGACGCGGTGGCGGACCTCGCGGTCGCCGGCGCCACGAAGATCCTGCGCAAGGACGTCGACGTGAAGGCGCACGCCGAGCTGCTGGCGCAGCTCAAGCGCGAGCTGTAGCGCGGCGCGACAGCCATGGCCGAACTGACCACGATCGCCCGTCCGTACGCCGAAGCGGCGTTCGCCCTCGCCCGCGAGCGCAACGCGCTGCCGGCGTGGTCGGGCATGCTGAAGCTCGCGAGCGCCGTCGTCGCCGACCCGCGCGTCGCCGGGGCGCTCGACAACCCGCGGTTCGACGCCGGCGCGAAGGAGTCGCTGCTGCTGTCGATCTGCGGCGACCGGCTGGACGCCGAGGGACGCAACTTCGTGCGCGTGCTGGTCGAGGCGGACCGCGTCGCGGTGCTGCCGGCGATTTCGCAGCTGTTCGAGGCGCTGAAGAACGACGCGGACGGCGTGGCCAAGGCGACGATCGAGACGGCGTACCCGCTCGAGGGCGGCGACCTCGCGGAGCTCACGGCGGCGCTCGCGCGCCGCTTCGGCAGGACGATCGAGGCGACCGTCGTCGTGAACCCGGAGCTGATCGGCGGCGCGCGCGTCACCGTCGGCGACAACGTGATCGACGCGACGGTGGCCGAGCAGCTGCGCGCGATGGCGGCGCAGCTGCAGGCGTAGGCAAGGGATGAACAACTTCTCACAAAGCGACGCAGAGAGGACGAGAACGGCCTTTTCTCCGCGCCTCTGCGTCTCTTTGCAAATGAACTTCTAGCGAGACCACCCATGCAACTCAATCCGTCGGAAATCAGCGAACTCATCAAGAGCAGGATCCAGCACCTCGAGACCGCGGCGGAAGTCCGCACGCAGGGCACGGTGGTGTCGATCTCCGACGGCATCTGCCGCATCCACGGGCTGTCCTCGGCGATGCAGGGCGAGATGGTCGAGTTCCCGAACAACACGTTCGGCCTCGCGTTGAACCTCGAGCGCGACTCGGTCGGCGCGGTGATCCTGGGCGCCTACGAGCACATCCGCGAGGGCGACACCGTCAAGTGCACGGGCCGCATCCTCGACGTGCCGGTCGGCCCCGAGCTCATCGGGCGCGTGGTCGACTCGCTCGGCCGCCCGATCGACGGCAAGGGCCCGGTCGAGACGAAGATGCGCGATGTCATCGAGAAGATCGCGCCGGGCGTGATCGCGCGCCAGCACGTGTCGCAGCCGGTGCAGACCGGCCTGAAGTCGATCGACGCCATGGTGCCGATCGGCCGCGGCCAGCGCGAGCTCATCATCGGCGACCGCCAGACCGGCAAGAC
>JAYRNW010000158.1:0-3637 GCA_041911995.1 Casimicrobiaceae bacterium
CGGCGGCCGCGGCCGGCGCCTGCGCCAGCGCGGCCGCCGCGCCGACTGCGAGGCAGGCGAACGCGCCGGCGGCGAGCGCGGCGCGACGGAAGGATCGACGGGTGGGCATGATGGCGATTCCGGTCATTGCTGCCGCGCGAGCGGCAGGTTGGAGAGCAGGTTCTGCGGTTTGAGCTTCAGCACGCCGCTTTCGTTCATCGCCATCGCGAGGTAGACGGGGCGGCCGGCGATCGCGGGCCGCATGTCCTTCGGGTCGGCGAAGTCGAGGCGGAACAGGCACAGCAGCCGCGCCATCCGCGCCTCGTCGACGTCGACGTCATTGTAGAGGTCGTTGAGCAGGCCGCTCGCCTCGGCGTCGAGCCCGACGTGCCAGACCCACTGCGGGTCGTCGATCGCCCGCTCGTGCCGGATCGTCACCTCCACGCCCAGGAAGTGGCGGACCCACGCCTCGAGCACGCGCGCGAGCGCGTCGAGCGCCGGCCGGCCGCGGTTCAGGCTCACCGACAGGTCGTGCCGCTCGTCGCGCTCCCAGTAGACGTCGGCGTTGCCCGCGTCGAGCACGTCGAGCTCGATCTCGCGCGTCGGCGTGCGGCTCTGCGCCAGCAGCTCGCCCAGCGATCCGAAGCCGCCGGTCGTCGCGTACAGCTCGACGGTGGCCTCGTCGGCGGCCATCACCGCACCGTCGGCCAGCACCGCGATCTTCTGCGGGCGGAACAGCATCTCCGCCGCGCGCGCCGCCATCGGCGCCGCGCCGGCGCCAAGGACGTGCCGCAGCAGCACCTGCGTGAGCTGCTGCACGAACGCCGGCGGCACGTCCACGCCCTCGCCGGCGAACAGGCCGGCGTACGCCGCCTCGATCGTGTCCGCGGCCGTCAGCCGGTCGCGGAAGCGCAGCCAGATCCCGTAGTTGTCGCGGGCGTCCGGGTCGGCGAGTGCGGCCAGCTCCGCCGGCCCGACCGGACGCCGGGGATCGGCGAGCAGCGCGTCGTGGAGCGCGAGTTCGGCCGCGCACGACTCGCGCACCGGCGCCAACTCCGGGCGGGCGAGGAAGCCGCGCAGGAAGTCGTCGGTGAGCAGCAGCCGGCCGTCGCCGCGGACCGCGAGCAGCCGGTAGCCGCAGGACGGCCAGAAGTCCGGCATCAGCTGCCGAGCATCGCCTTCCTGAGGTCGTCCTGCACCGGCTTGTCGCCGATCCACGCGTTGGTCAGCGCCTTGTTGAACGCTTCACCGGCAATCGTGCCCTTCGCGGCGCCGTTGAGGCCGACCCGCGTCCCGCCGTCGACGAAGTCGAACGTCAGCACGTTGCCTTCCTTCAGCTGCCCGATGCCTTTGAGGATCGTCGCGAGCTCCGCCTGCTGCGCCTTGACGGCGGCGACCTCGGCCGCCGAATTGGCCTGGTTCACGCCGTCGGTGAGCGCCTCGATCATCTGGTCGGCGCCGACGTCGCGCAGCATGTTGAGCTGCACGCGTCGCGGCCCCTTCGCGAACACGGCCGCCGCGGTGTTCGCCTTGGCCGGCAGGTACAGGCTGCCGACGTAGACCTTGAAGATCGCGCGCGTGCGGATGCCCGCGCCGTTCAGCACCAGGTCCTGCCCGCCCACCGCCACCTTGTCGTCGAGCTTGACGCCGCCGACCTCCGCCGCCTGCGCGCCGGCCGCGAACGCCACCGCGAACAGCAATGCCGTCAATTTGCGCATGTTTCCTCCGTCGTCGTTGCGAACGCCGCCGCCGTCCCGAGCTAGACCGCCTCGAAGATGCCGGCCGCCCCCATGCCCGTGCCGATGCACATCGACACCATCCCGTACTTCTGCTTGCGGCGCTTCATCCCGTGCGTGATCGTCGCCGTGCGGATCGCGCCGGTCGCGCCGAGCGGGTGCCCGAGCGCGATCGCGCCGCCGAGCGGGTTGACCTTCGCCGGGTCGAGGCCAAGCTCGTTCATCACGGCGAGCGACTGCGCCGCGAACGCCTCGTTCAACTCGATCCAGTCGATGTCGGCCAGTGCGAGGCCGCTCGTCTTCAGCACCTTGGGAATCGCCGCGATCGGGCCCACGCCCATGATCTCGGGCGGCACGCCGCCGACCGCGTAGCCGACCCAGCGCGCGAGCGGCGAGAGGTTCAGCTCGCGCAGCACGCGCTCGGACACGAGGATCGACGCGCCGGCGCCGTCGGACATCTGCGAGCTGTTGCCCGCGGTCACCGACCCCTTCGCCGCGAACACCGGACGCAGCTTCGCCAGGCCCTCGGCGCTCGTGTCGGCGCGCGGCCCCTCGTCGCTCTTCACGACCTTGTCGCGGCCGACGATGCGGTCGGTCGCGAGGTCGGGCACGTCCTCGTGTACGGTGAGCGGGCTGATCTCGGCGGCGAACTCGCCGGCCGCCTGCGCGGCCAGCGCCTTCCGGTGCGACGCCAGCGCGAACGCGTCCTGGTCCTCGCGCGACACCTTCCACTGCGCGGCGACCTTTTCGGCCGTTAGGCCCATGCCGTAGGCGATGCCGACGTTCTCGTCGCGCGCGAACACCGACTCGTTGATGGCGATCCGCCCCAGCATCGGGATCATGCTCATGCTCTCGGTACCGGCGGCGATCATGACGTCGGCCTCGCCGGTCCGGATCCGGTCGGCCGCGATCGACACGGCGTTGAGCCCGGACGAGCAGAACCGGTTGATCGTCATGCCGGCGACCGTGTTCGGCAACCCGGCGAGCAGCACGCCGATGCGCGCGACGTTCATCCCCTGCTCGTACTCCGGCATCGCGCAGCCGACGATCACGTCTTCGACCCGCTTCGGGTCGATCGCCGGCGCCTGCGCGAGCACGCTCGACAGCACGTGCGCGAGCAGCGTGTCGGGCCGCGTCGTGCGGAACGCGCCGCGCGGCGCCTTGCCGACCGCGGTGCGCGTGGCGGCGACGATGTAGGCATCCTGCATCTGCTTGGTCATGGCTTCAACCTCGAATTCCGCAAGTCCAGTTCAACTTCCCGAACCACGAAGGACACGAAGCTCACGAAGAAAGACGGGGCGTTCGACGTCGTCGAGCGCTTCGCGAAGGGGCGCACGAAATTTCTTCGTGGTCTTCGTGCCCTTCGTGGTTCAAGACTTTCGAGTGCATCCCGGCGCGCTCAGTTGCGCAGCGGCTTGCCGGTCTTGAGCGTGTGGGCGATGCGCGCCTGCGTCTTCTCGTTGCGCAGGAGCGCCATGAACTCGCGCCGCTCGAGCTCGAGCAGCCACGTCTCGTCGACCAGGCTGCCCGGCTCCACCTCGCCGCCGCACAGCACGCGCGCGACGCGCTTGCCCACCTCGAAATCGTAGGCGCTGATGAACCCGCCGTCGCGCATGTTGACGAGCATCATCTGCAGCGTCGCGAACCCGGTCTTGCCGACCACGGGCACGTTGCGCGCCGGCAGCGGCGGCCGGTAGCCCGTGTCGGCCATCGCCCGCGCCTCGCCGATCGCGACGTGCAGAAGCTCGTGCGCGTTCATCACGACCACGTCCGACGGCCGCAGATAGCCCAGCTCCTTCGCCTCCAGCGCGCTCTTCGCGACGGTCGCCATCGCGATCGTCTGGAAGTACGTGCGGATGAACGGCAGCTGGTCGATCTGGCTGCCGTTGGCGCCGCGCCGCACTTCCTCGGCCGCGCGCACC
>JAYRNW010000159.1:0-3324 GCA_041911995.1 Casimicrobiaceae bacterium
CACGGGGCCGTCGAGCAGCCAGTCGGCGACGCTGCCGCCTGCGTGGCCGCGCAGCGTCGCGGCGCGCGTCGCGAGTTCGGTGGCCGGCGTCATGCGGCGACCGCTTCGGCCAGCGCGGCTTCGAGCACGTCCACGATGCGCGCGGCCGCGCTGCCGTCGCCGAACGGCGCGTGGCGGTCGAAGGGCAGCGCCGCCGCGGGCGGCGCCGCGAGCATCGCGAGCGCCGCGCCGACGATCGCGTCGCGGTCGACGGGGACGAGGCGCACGAAGCCGGTCGCGACCCCTTCCGGCCGCTCGGTGCTCGCGCGCGGCACGAGCAGCGGGACGCCGAGGTGTGGAACCTCTTCCTGGATGCCGCCGGAATCGCTGATGATCAGCGCGGCGCGCGCCGCCGCCGCGATGAACTCGCGGTACGCCATCGGCGCGACCAGCGAGAACTGCGGGTGGCCGGACAGCCGCTTGCGCAGCCGCGGCGCGATGCGCGGGTTCGGGTGGACCGGCACCAGCATCCGCAGCTCCGGCTTGCGCGCGGCGAGCGTGACGAGCGCGTCGCAGACGACGTCGGCCTTGCCGTCCCAGTTCTCGCGCCGGTGCAGCGTAATCAGCACCTGGCTGCGTGCAGAGGCGGGCAGTGCCACCGGCGCGCCTTCCTGCGCGAGCAGCGCGCGCAGGCTGTCGATCCCGGTGTTGCCGACGTGGTGGACGCGCGCGGCCGGCGTGCCCTCGGCGATGAGATTGCCGTGCGCCGCGGCCGACGGCGCGAAGTGGAGGTCCGCGTGCTGCGCGATGCGCCGCCGGAACCACTCCTCGGGAAACGGGTCGTGCACCGACGGCGCGCGCAGGCCCGCCTCGACGTGGACGACCGGGTACCCGGTGTCGCTGCCCGCGCGGGCGCCGGCGTACGCCGTGAGCGTGTCCCCCTGCACGATGACCGCCGACGGCCGGTAGTGGACGATCGCGCCGGCGATCTGCCGGGCGAGGTGCCGGCTCGCGGCGCCCAGATTCGGATGCGGCGGCAGCGACGGCAGCTGCACGTCGCAGGCGATGCCGAACTCGGCGAACGTGCGCCGCACGGCGTCGTGATGCTGGCCGCTGTTCACGACGATCGGGACGAACGCGTGCCGGCGCGCGAGCTCGCGGACGATCGGCGCGAGCTTGATGCACTCCGGGCGCGTGCCGGCGACGACCAGTGCCGCGGGCCGCGGCCCGCGCACGTAGGCGCGTGCGTCACGCGCAGGCGCCTTCGGCCCGATCGACGCAGCGGCGTGTACGTCCTGCAAGATCTCCCCCGCAATGAGCTGCCGGAATTGCCGGCTGTCGCCGGTCTCTGGATGGTCGGAGCCCGCGGGGCGCGCCAACGGCGCAGGGGCGGCACCCGACCGCCCGCCGGCCTCGGGACAACCCGTAGAATGTAACAACATGTGTCGGAGGCGACAAGGCCTTCGACCCGGCCGCCCCCGGGGCGCGTTTGCGCAGTACAACCGCGTCGCGGCAAACGGGGGTGGGCCCGGCTGGATTCGAACCAGCGACCAAGGGATTATGAGTCCCCTGCTCTAACCGCCTGAGCTACAGGCCCGGCTCGGTGCTTGTCGGCGACGCGCTGCGCGCCAGCGCGGGGCGCGGCGCGATTATAGCGAAGCCGCCGGTGGCGCCTGCGTGCGCCGGGCCGCAGCCGGCGCGGCTTCCGGGCTTGGGTGCGGTGCAGTAGACTCGAACGACACCTCACCGCAGTCGAATCCCGATGCAACATTACCTCGCACCGCTGCTCACGCCGCGCTCGGTGGCCCTGGTCGGCGCCTCCGACAAGGCCGGCTCGCTGGGACGCACCGTCTTCGAAAACCTCCTGTCCGGCCAGTTCAAGGGCGACGTCTACGCGGTCAACCCCAACCATCGCCGCGTGTTCGGCCGGCGCGCGTACGCGTCGCTCGGG
Source organism: Casimicrobiaceae bacterium (assembly GCA_041911995.1). Taxonomy (GTDB): domain Bacteria; phylum Pseudomonadota; class Gammaproteobacteria; order Burkholderiales; family Casimicrobiaceae; genus VBCG01. Next base: position 1,931 of record JAYRNW010000159.1, read on the forward strand.
GCCATCGGCAAGCCGATCGACCTCGCGGTGATCGCCACGCCGCCGTCGGCGGTGCCCGGGATCATCGACGACGACCGGATCGCGCTCAAGACGGCGGCCGTGATGTCGTTCCCGGAGACTTCCGACCCCGCCGCCGGGCGCGCGTGGCGGCAGAACGTCACGGCGATCGCGAAGCGGCGCGGCATCCGGCTGCTCGGGCCGGGCGCGTTCGGCGTCGTGCGTACCGACATCGGCCTCAACGCGACGTTCTGCGCGCCGATGGCGCTGCCCGGCAGGCTCGCGCTCGTCGCGCAGTCGGGCGCCGTGTGCACGGCGATGCTCGACTTCGCGGGCCCGATGCAGATCGGGTTCTCGACGGTGACCTCGCTGGGCGGCGGCATCGACGTCGGGTTCGGCGAGTTGCTCGAGGCGCTCGTGCACGACGCGAAGACCGACGGCATCCTGCTCTACGTCGAGAGCGTCGGTGACGCGCGCACGTTCCTGTCGGCGCTGCGCGCGGCGGCGCGCACGAAGCCGGTCGTCGTGCTCAAGGCCGGCCACTCGCTCGAGCCCGCCGCCGAGTTCGACGCCGTCGGCGAGCCGGCGCTCTCGCCGGACACCGTGTTCGACGCGGCGTTGAAGCGCGCGGGCACCGTCCGCGTGCGCACGTACACGAAGCTGTTCGCCGCCGCGCGCATCCTCGCGATGGGCAAGATCCCGCGCGGCGAGCGCCTCGCCATCGTGTCCAACGGCCGCGGCCCCGGCGTGCTCGCCGCCGACTGCGTCGCGGACGCGGGCGTCTCGCTCGCCGTGTTCTCGCCGGAGACGATCCAGGGGCTGGACGCGCTGCTGCCGCCCGAGATCGTGCGCGAGAACCCGGTCGACGTGCGCGGCGACGCGCAGCCGGCGCGGCTCGCCGCCGCCGTCGCGACGACGCTGTCGGACCCGGCCGTCGACGCGGTGCTCGCGCTGCACGTCCCGCGGCCGATCGTCGGCGCGATCGAGGCCGCGCACGCGGTGGCTGCCGTGGCCCGCGGCTCGACGAAGCCGGTGCTGGGCGCGTGGCTCGGCGCGGTGAACCGGCCGGACCTGCACGACGCGCTCGAAGCGGGCGGCATCGCGAACTTCTTCACGCCCGAGAACGCCGTCGACGCGTTCGCGTTCCTGGCCGCGTACCGGCGCAACCAGGAGTGGCTGCTGGAAGTGCCGTCGTCGAATCCGGATCCCGAGCCGCCGGACCTCGCGGCGGCCGAACGGCTGCGGGCGAGCGCCGCCGATCGCCCCGCCGGCGTCTGGCCGAGCGGGCTCACGTACGAGCTGCTGGCCGCGTTCGGCATCGCCACGGCGCCGCTCGCCGAGGCGACGACGGTCGCCGAGGCGCAGGCGATCGCGCGGCGGCTGGGCTATCCGGTGTC
>JAYRNW010000160.1:0-14460 GCA_041911995.1 Casimicrobiaceae bacterium
GACGAGCGTCCGGGCGGCCGCGGCTGGAAGCGGCCAGGGAGCGCCCCCACATGGGCTAAACTCCGCTCTTTTGCTGCGAAAGAACCGCATGTCCGCCAAGCACGCCCGACTTCTGATCCTGGGCTCCGGCCCGGCCGGCTACACCGCCGCCGTCTATGCCGCGCGCGCCAACCTGCAACCGGTGCTGGTCACCGGCCTGGCTCAGGGCGGACAGCTGATGACGACCACCGAAGTCGACAACTGGCCGGCCGACGCCGACGGCGTCATGGGCCCGGACCTGATGGCGCGGTTCCAGAAGCACGCCGAGCGGTTCGCCACCGAGCTGGTGTTCGACCACATCCACACGGTCCGGCTCGGCGAACGTCCGTTCCGGCTCATCGGCGATTCGGGCGAGTACACATGCGACGCGCTGATCATCGCGACCGGAGCCTCGGCCCGCTACCTCGGCCTTCCGTCCGAGGAGGCGTTCATGGGCAAGGGCGTTTCCGCCTGCGCCACCTGCGACGGCTTCTTCTACAAGGGCCAGGACGTCGTCGTTGTCGGCGGCGGCAACACGGCCGTCGAGGAGGCGCTCTACCTGTCCAACATCGCGAAGAAGGTCACGGTGATCCATCGCCGCGACAGGTTCCGCGCCGAGGCGATCCTGATCGACCGGCTGCTCGCCAAGACGAAGGGCGACGGCAACATGCGCGTGCTGTGGGACCACACGCTGGACGAGGTGCTCGGCGACGCGTCGGGCGTCACGGGCGTGCGCGTGAAGTCGACGAAGTCGGGCGCCACGCAGGATCTGCCGGTGCACGGCGTGTTCGTCGCGATCGGCCACACGCCGAACACGCAGATCTTCGACGGACAGGTCGACATGGCCGGCGGCTACATCAAGGTGAAGGGCGGCGCCGAGGGCAACGCCACCGCCACGTCGATTCCCGGCGTGTTCGCGGCCGGCGACGTCGCCGACCACGTGTACCGGCAGGCGGTCACGTCGGCGGGCACCGGCTGCATGGCGGCGCTCGACGCCGAGGCGTTCCTCGAAGGGCACTGAGCGAACCGCCCGGGCCGTAGACGCGTCGCGCCGGAACCGATGGCGAAGCTCGCCGACCTCAAGCACCTGCTCGCCGCGCAGCCGAAGGCGCCGCCGGCCGCGAAGCCGCACGCGCCGCCGCACCGCCCGGCCTCGGTGGCGGCGTCGGCGCGGCGTGCGGTTGCCGCCGCCAAGCACGCCGACGGCGACGTCGACCTGGCGCAGGCATTCGCCGACGTGCAGCAGCTGCCGCCGGCCAACCGTGCGAAGCTCGACCGCGACCGGCCCTCGCCGATCCCGCACCACACGCTCGCCGACGAGCGCGACGTGCTGCAGGCGTCGAAGTACGGCGACGACCCGACGCCGCAGTCGTGGGACACCGGCCAGGAGTTCGAGCACGAGCAGACGTTCGTGCGGCGCGGGCTGCCCGGCGACATCGCCGGCAAGCTGCGCCGCGGCCACTGGTCGGTGCAGGCGGAGCTCGACCTGCACCGGTTGACCGCCGACGAGGCGCACGACGCGCTGTCCGACTTCGTCGTCGACGCGCGGGCGCGGCGCCTGCGCTGCGTGCGCGTGATCCACGGCAAGGGCCTGACCTCGCCGGGCAAGGAACCGGTGCTGAAGGGCAAGGTCCGTCGCTGGCTCGCCCACTGGGACGAGGTGCTCGCCTACGCCGAGGCGCCGCGCCACGCCGGCGGCGGCGGCGCGCTGCTGGTGCTTCTGAAGGGCAGCTGACGGCGCGCGCGGCGGCGCGCCGCGGCGGTCAGATGCCGAGCAGCTTCGCGATGATCGACTTCGCGACGAAGCCGATCATGCCGAACGCGAGCACGAAGAACAGCACGAACGTGCCGAAGCGCCCGGCCTTCGACTGCCTGGCGAGCTTCCAGATGATGAACAGCATGTACGCGATGAACGCGCCCACGCCGAACGTGACGCCGAACTCGGCGATCTGCGACTCGGAGAACCCGAGGATCGTCTGCTCGGCGCCCACGCTGCACTAGCTCCGCGGCGGCGCGCCGTCGGCGTCGACGAGCTCGCGGTACGCGTGCCACGTGCCGTGGCCGACGACGGGCACCGCGAACACGAAGCCGACCATCACCGTCAGCATCGACACGGCGATCATCGCCATGATCACGACGGCCCAGACCGCCATCGCCGCCGGGTTCTCGCCGACGGCGCGCACGCTGGTCAGGATCGCGCGGCGCAGGCTGATCCGCCGGTCGAGAAGCAGCGGCACGGAGACCGCCGTCGCCGCGAACACGACGGCGGCGCCCAGCGCGCCCGCGAACACCCACAGCGGGAACACCCACCAGCGCGACGTCACGACGAAGTGGCGCAGGAAGTCCTCGAGCCCGGCGACCCGCGCGTCGACGAAGTTCCAGACCAGCACGACCGACAGCGCCACCCACAGCGTCGCGCCGATCGCCACCCACACGCCGAGCCACACCAGCGCGCGGGTGCCCCGCCGCCACGCGTTCGTCGCGTGCGCGAGGCGCGGCTTCTCGCCCAGCGCGCGGCGCCGCGACAGCTCGTAGAGCCCGGTCGCGAGGATCGGCCCGATCAGCACGAAGCCGGAGAACGCGCCGGGCAGGATCGGCCACGCGTGCAGCGCGACCGTGAGGATCGTGAGCCCGCCCATCATCACGACGAAGCCGTGCAGCACGCTCGGTCCGAACGCGCGCGTGAAGTCCTGCCAGCCCAGCCGCAGCCACGCGAACGGGCGCCCGATGTCGATCCGGCGCACCGGCAGCGGCTCGAGGTCGTCGCTCGTCGGGGTCATCGTCGCGGTCGGCGGGGAATCGGCGCTAGGGGTTGCGCACCTCGGGCGCCGCCGCGGTGCTGCCGAGCGGCGCGCGCGCGGTCACGCGCTCGACGTGCGGGTCGGACCACGACCCGGTCACGCGGTAATCGTAGCTGAAGATCTGGCCCAGCGGATTGTCGAGCAGCTTCTGCGCGAGCAGCGTGCCGGCGCCGACCGCCGCGCCGACGATCGGATTGGCGATGAACAGCGCGGCGGCGCCGGCGGAGAACGTCGTCGACAGCGCCGGCTTCACGCGCACGTCGAGCCGCTGCGTCTCGCGCGCGAGGTCGATCTCGCCGGTGATCGTCACCGACGCCGCCGGCCCCTCCAGCTTGAGGTCGCTCGTGTGCATCATGCCGTGGTCGATGCGGAAGCTGCCGGCGATGTCGTCGAACGCGAAGCCCTCGCTGAACACGTCGCGGAAGTCGAGCGTGATCCGCCGCGGCAGCGCCTGCAGCGACAGCACGCCCAGCAGCTTGCCGATGCCCGGGTCGATCTTCGTGAACTGGCCGGCGCCGGTCTGCAGCGTGAACTTGCCGTTGAGCGACGGATAGTCGAAGTCGTTGGGCGCGCCGTTCCACGCGAGCGCACCCTTGATCTGCGTGGGCGCGTTGCGGACGGCGACCGGGTATCCCAGCCGCCCGAGGAACTCGCCGGCGTCGTCGGTCGCGACCGCGACGTCGAGCTCGGTCGTCGGCCGCTCGCGCGCGATGCGCCACCAGCCCGTGGCGTCGATGCGGCCGGCGGCGTTGCCGACGGCGAGCTTCGTGATCCGCCAGTCGGCGCCGGATGGCTGCGCGAGCAGCTCGAGCTTCCCCCAGTCGTTGCCGCGGACGACGAAGGCGTCGGCGAGGATGTCGAGCTCGGGCCACGAGTTCGTCGCCTTCTCGGCGGCGTCGAGCTCGGAGCGCACCGGCTGCAGTTCGTCGGGCCCGGGCGGCACCAGCCGCGCGAGCCGCGCGGTCACGCGGCCGTTCGGCAGTCCCGCCGCCGCTTCGCGCCACGTCACCGTGCCGTCGACCTCGCGCCCCGCGACGCGCAGCCGCCAGTCGCCGTCGGCCTTCGCCGCGACGAGCTTCAGGTCGTGCAGCGCACGCCCGAACACGTCGATGCGCCCGGCCTCGACGTCGATGCCGCCCACGTCGATCGGGAACGACGCCGTTGCGCCGACCGCGGTCTTCGGCGCCACCTTGCGGCGGAACGCGAGCCATTCGTCGAGGTCGAGGTCGGGGAGCTGCCCGCGGATCCAGAGTCCCGGCCGGTCCGCGGCGCCGCCGCGGGCGGCCGCGCTGCCGAGCAGCAGCAGCGCGCGGTCGACGGTCGCGTTGTCCTTGTGCGCGGTCCGGTGCGCGACGACGCGCAGCGCCCGCCGGTAGTCGATCGTCAGCACGTCCTCGCCGGGCTTGCCCGGCACCTCGCGCCGCTCAAGCCGGAGCGGCGCGGCCTCCGCCGCAGTCTTGCCGACCGGCGCCGGCATCTCGATCGTCGCGCCCTTCAGGCCCGAGTCCAGCGTCCACGCCATCGCCTGGCCGGTGCGCACCCCGTGGAACTGCCAGTCCGTCGCGCCGTGCACGCGCGTGAGCAGCGGCCAGTCGAAGTCGCCGCGCAGCGCGACCAGGCTCGCCGTGCCCTCGGCGTCGATGCGCACCTGCCCGTCCGTCGTGGTCACCGCGACTTTCGCGGGGCCGCCGAAGACGTCGGCCACGAGGTCCTGCGACTGCATCGAATTTTCGGTGAATGCGAGCTGGCCGCGGACCTGCGTCAGCAGCGGCACGCCCGGCAGCCGCAGCTGGTTGTCGACGAACGTGTAGCGGCCGGCGACCTTCGTGCCGTCCGCCTTGCCGAGCGGCAGCGTGAACCTGAGCGCGAGCGCGCCGTTGCCCTGCGCTTCCGCGCCTTCGGTGAAGTTGCCGGTCCAGCCGCCGACCGGGCTGCGCTCGACGAAGCGCAGGAACTCGGAGGTCGGGCCGGCCGCCTCGCCCTCGATCGTCAGCAGCGCGGGGCTGGCGCCGAGGTTGGGAATGTCGGCCTTCATCGGCCCGACCTGCGCTTCGAAGACGCGGCCGCGCGTCGCCCGCACCGCCATCGCGGTGCCCTCGAAGCGGACGTCGCCGTCGATGCCGGTGATCTCGGGCCAGCCGCTCGCATAGTCGAGCGTCGCGTCCGCCACCTTGAACGTGACGAGGAACTGGCCGCGGCGCGGGTCGGCGAACGGGAAATCGGCGAGGTCGCCGGCGAGCGCGATCCGGACGTCCGTCGCGATGCCCCGCTTGATCGCCGTGCGCAGCCAGTCGCGGATGTTGGGGTCGAGCGTCAGCGGCAGGTACCGGTACAGGTATTGCGCGTCCGCGCGCGCGAGCTGCGCCTTGAGGTCCAGCGTGCCGGGACCGGCCGGGCGCGCGCGCCAGCTGCCGCTCGCGGTGCCCGACGTGTGCGGCGTCGCGAACCGGATGTCGTCGAACGTCAGCCGCAGCGCGCCGTCGGCGCGCGTCCAGCCCACGCGGCCCGACGCAGCATCGAGGACGACCGGCTCGGCGAACACGCGCGGCACGTTGACGCGCATGTCGCGGCCGTCGAGCTTCAAGTCGCCGCGCGCCTCGTCGAACGTGAAGCTGCCGGACACGCCGGTGGCCCCCGGCATCGCCTCGCTGGCGCTGATTCCGAACCGCGTGAACGCGCCGCTGCCCGTGAACTTCACCGGCGCGTCCGGCGGGCCTTCCCAGCCGAACGCGCCGCCGGTCACGCTGCCGCGCAGCGCGTACGCGGCGAGGTCGCGCCGCCATTGCTCGGGCAGCGGCAGGTGCTGCGCGAGCGTCGCGAGCGGGGCCACCTCGAGGCGGTCGAACGTGACGCGGCCGCCGGTGATCGCGCCGTCCGCGCCCTCGGTCAGCGCCAGCGTCAGCGCGACGGGCGCCAGTTCCTCGCCGCCGCGCGTGCGGAACGTGAGCCCGTGCGTCGCGAGCTCGCGGCGGTTCGCGGAGGCTTTCCAGGTGATCCGCCCGCCCAGGTGCGCGAGCTCGAGCTGCGGCAGGTCGCGCGCCGCGCGCACGCTCACGTCGCCGAGCTCCAGGTCCACGTTGACGTCGGTGGGCATGCCGCCCGCGAAGTCGAACCAGACCCGCAGCGCGCCCTTGCCCGTCTCCACCGGCCGCAGCGCGGGGATCCACTCGCGCCACATCGCGACGTCCGCGTAGTCGAGTCGCACGTATAAGCTGCCCTTCGCCTCGCGCCAGTCCCGAAGCGACGCCGCGGAGACCTCGCCGCGGAAGTCGAGCGGCGCCGCGAGCGCGGCCGGCGGCGCGCCGACCAGTCCGAAGCGGTGGCCGGCGAGCGTGCGCTCCAGCCGGAACATCACGTGGTCGAGCACGAGCTGCGGTGAGCCGCGCAGCTCGTCGTGCCACGTGACCAGCGCGTCGCTCACGACGATCTGGCGCTGGCGCAGCAGCCAATCGGTGAACCGCGTGTCGTCGCCCTGCGCGTCGGGGTCGATCTCGATGCCCGCCACGTGCAGCCGGCCGGCCTTGTCGCGCCGCACCGACAGCACCGGCCGCTCGATCGCGAGCTCCTTCAGCCGCAGGTCGAGCACGAACAGCGACGTCCACGCGACGACGGCGTCCACCCGCGGCAGCTCCAGCACCGGCGGCCCGCCGGGGCTCGCGCGGTCGCGGATCGCGACGCCGGTCACCGCGAGCTTCGGGTTCCAGCCGTCCCAGCCGCCGGCCAGGCCGGCGATCGCCACCGGCTGGCCCAGCTCCGCGGCGAGCCGCTGGGCGATGGGCTCGCGGTAGTCGTCGATCCGCGGGAACACCACGAAGCGGACGACGAGCAGCGCCGCCAGCACCGCCACGACCAGCGCGAGGATCGCGGTGGCGCCGATGCGCAGCAGCCGGATTGCGAGCGAAGGGGCCAAGGAATGAGGGATGCCGTCCGTCCGGCAGGCATAATAGGCGGCCCGCCGAACGATTGTAGCCGAACCGCCGGTGCCGCCCGGGCCTGCCGGGCCCCTTGGCCCGGCCCCGCCGTCAACGACCGTCTCCCCGTCATGGACCTCCCGCGCGCGCTTGCGTTCAGCCGTTACGCGACCACGGCGCTCGCCGCGCAGCCGGACCTCGCGCGCGTCGTCGCCGCGGCGCAGGCCGGCCCGTTCGACTGGACCGCCGCCGACGCGCGCCCCGACACCGCCGACGCGGCGGCGCTCGCGCGCTCGCTGCGGACGCTCCGCCGGCGCGTGTTCCTGCACACGCTGGTGCGCGACCTCACCGGTTTGGCGCCGCTCGCCGAGGTCGGCACGACGCTGACCACGCTGGCCGACGTCACGATCGGCGCCGCCGTGGCGTTCCACGCCGACGAGCTCGCCGAAGCGCACGGCGCGCCGATCGGCGCCGAATCGGGCGCCCCCCAGTCGCTGATCGTCGTCGGCATGGGCAAGCTGGGGGGCGGCGAGCTCAACGTCTCGTCCGACATCGACCTCGTGTTCGTCTACGCCGAGGAAGGCGAGACCGCGGGCCCGCGGCCGATCGCCAACCGCGAGTTCTTCGACCGGCTCGGCCGGCGCGTGGTCGCGGCGCTCAACGACGTCACCGGGGACGGCTACGTGTTCCGCGTCGACATGCGGCTGCGCCCCTACGGCGAGAGCGGGCCGCTGACGACGTCGTTCGCGAGCCTCGAGAACTACCTCGTCACGCAGGGCCGCGCGTGGGAGCGCTACGCGTGGCTGAAGGCCCGCGCGATCACCGGCACGCGCCACGACGACCTGATGGCGCTGGTCGAGCCGTTCGTCTATCGCAAGTACCTCGACTACGACGCGTACGAGGGGCTGCGCGACATCCACCGGCAGATCCGCGACCAGGGCGCGCGCCGCGACTACGCCGACAACGTGAAGCTGGGCGACGGCGGCATCCGCGAGATCGAGTTCATCGCGCAGGCGCTGCAGATCGTCCGCGGCGGCCGCGAGCGCGACCTGCGCATCCGCGGCACGCTGCCGGCGCTCGCCGCGCTGGGCGCGCGCGAGCTCCTGCCGCCGTCGTCGGTGGCCGCGCTCACGCAGGCCTACACGTTCCTGCGCGACGTCGAGCACCGGCTGCAATACCGCGACGACCGCCAGACGCACCAGCTGCCGACGGATGCCGGCGAGCGCGCGCTGCTCGCCGAAGCGATGGACGCCGCCCCCGAGGACTTCGAGCGCACGCTCGCCGGCCATCGCCGCCTCGTGTCCGTCACCTTCGCGCAGACGCTGGGCGCCGACGGCCGCGCGACGGCCAGCGCCGGCACCGTCTTCACCACGCTCTGGGACGACCCGGCCGCGCCGGCGCACGACGCGCTCGCCGTCGCGGGCTTCGCCGACCCCGAGGCGCTCGCCGCGTCGCTCGCCCGCGTGCGCGCGTCCGGGCGCTACCAGCAGCTTCCGGCCGCTTCGCGCGACCGCTTCGACGCGCTGGTGCCCCAGCTCCTCGCAGCCGCGAGCGCGCACCCCGGCCTCGCCGGCGCACAGGCCGTCTTCGAGCGGCTGCTCGCACTGCTCGAGACGATCGCGCGCCGCAGCGCGTACCTCGCGCTCGTCATCGAGCACCCGCCGCTCCTGCCGCGCCTCGCGAACCTGATGGGCGCCTCGGCGTGGGCCGCCGCGTACCTGACGCGCCATCCGCTGCTGCTGGACGAGCTCCTCGACGCGCGCACGCTGTTCGCGGAAGCGGACTGGGACGCGTGGCGAGCGGAGCTCGCGCGACAGCTCGCCGTGCGACCGGACGACGCCGAGCACCAGATGGACGTGCTGCGCCACTTCCAGCACGCGCAGGCGTTCCGGCTGCTCGTGCAGGACCTGGGCGGGCAGCTCACCGTCGAGCGCCTCGCCGACCACCTGTCCGCGCTCGCCGACGTCGTGCTCGCGGGCGCGCTGTCGGCGTGCTGGGCGCACATGGCCGGTGTGGACGCGCCGCCGCCGCGCTTCGCGGTCGTCGGCTACGGCAAGCTGGGCGGCAAGGAGCTGGGCTACGCATCGGACCTCGACCTCGTGTTCCTGTTCGACGTCGACGCCGACGATCGCGACGCGGACGCGCTCGAGGCGCGCTACACGCGGCTGGGGCAGCGGCTCAACACGTGGCTCACCAGCACCACGAGCGCGGGGCCGCTCTATGACACCGACCTGCGGCTGCGCCCCGACGGAGCGAAGGGGCTGCTGGTGTCGAGCCTGCGCGGCTTCTGCCGCTACCAGCGCGAGCACGCGTGGCGGTGGGAGCACCAGGCGCTGACCCGCGCGCGCTTCGTCGCCGGCGACGCCGCGGTCGGCGCCGCGTTCGAGGCCGAGCGCGACGCGATCCTGCGCACGCCGCGCGACTTGGCGGAGCTCGGCGCCGAAGTCGTCGCGATGCGCCGCCGGATGCACGCCGGCCATCCGAACCCGTCCGCGCTGTTCGACCTGAAGCACGACCCCGGCGGCATGGTCGACATCGAGTTCGCCGTGCAGTTCCTCGTGCTCGCGCACGCGTGCCGGCACCCGGTGCTCACGCGCAACGCCGGCAACATCGCGCTGCTGGGCTTCGCCGGCGAGCTCCACCTCGTGCCGCCCGACCTCGCCCGCGCCGTGGCCGACGCGTACCGCGAATACCGCCGCGTCCAGCACCAGGTGCGCCTGACCGGCGCCGCGCACGCGCGCGTGGACCCGGGGCCGCAGGCGGCGCGCCGCGCCGCGGTCGCGGCGCTGTGGGCGCACGTGTTCGGCAGCGCGTGGCAGGACGCGCCGGACCGCGCAGCCGCGCCCGCCGGCCGGCCCGGTGAAATCGGCTAAAATCGAAGTCTTCCCAAACCGCAAGGAGCTCGCCGCCATGTCGATGGCCGACCGCGACGGATGGATCTGGTACGACGGCAAGATGGTGCCGTGGCGCAACGCGACGACGCACGTCCTCACGCACACGCTGCACTACGGCATGGGCGTCTTCGAGGGCGTGCGCTGCTACAAGACCGTCGACGGCCCCGCGATCTTCCGGCTGCGCGACCACACGAACCGGCTGTTCAACTCGGCGCACATCTACGGGATGAAGATCCCGTTCACGCACGACGAGATCGACGCCGCGCAGTTGGCCTGCGTGCGCGAGAACAAGCTCGAGTCCTGCTACATCCGGCCCATCGCCTTCTACGGCTCGAACGCGATGGGGGTGGCCGCCAAGTCGAACCCCGTGCTGGTGGCGATCGGCGCGTGGCCGTGGGGCGCGTACCTCGGCGCGGACGCGATCGAGAAGGGCATCCGCGTGAAGACGTCGTCGTACACGCACCACCACCCCAACATCACGATGTGCAGCGCGAAGGCCGTCGGCAACTACACGGTGTCGATCCTGTCGAACCAGGAGGCGCTGCACGACGGCTACGAGGAGGCGATGCTGCTGGACCCGCAGGGCTACGTCTGCCAGGGGTCGGGCGAGAACGTGTTCCTCGTCCGCAACGGCGAGCTGCACACGCCCGACCTGTCGGGCGGCGCGCTCGCCGGCATCACGCGCGACACGATCATCGCGTTCGCCGCCGAGCTCGGCATCCCGGTCGTCGAGCGGCGGATCACGCGCGACGAGTTCTACATCGCCGACGAGGCGTTCTTCACCGGCACGGCGGCCGAAGTGACGCCGATCCGCGAGCTCGACAACCGCGTGATCGGCGACGGCGTGCGCGGCCCGGTGACGACGAAGCTGCAGGCGCTGTTCTTCGAGACCGTGAGCGGCCGCAACCCGGCGAGGCAGAAGTGGCTGACCAAGGTATGACGGCCGGCGCGCCGCCGGCGGCGGCCCCGGTCGTCGTCAAGCCTGCGGAGCTGCCGGCGTTCTGCCCGAACCCGGCGATGCCGCTGTGGTCGTCGCACCCGCGTGTCTTCCTCGACCTCGCGGACTCCGGCGAGGCGATGTGCCCATACTGCGGCACGCGCTACGTGCTGGAGGGCGGGCCGCAGCCCGGCGGGCATTGACCGCCGGCCGCCGGTCGGCGTCGGCGGGACGCGTGCCGGCGTTGCGGGTATCCTAGGGCGGATGCGCGACGTTCGCCTCGCCTCGAACTTCTTATCCGTTTCGCGGACCCCCGCGGCCACGCCTGTTGTCGATTCCGGGTACGCGTGGGGTCGGACACGCATTTCCGCGGCAACGCCTGTTGTCGATTCCGTGGCCTCGCGCCGCGGAAATGCGTATCCGACCCCTGGCGGCGCCTGACGCATGGCCGAGCGCATCCTCATCGTCGCGCCGTCGTGGGTCGGCGACGCGATCCTGTCGGAGCCGCTGGTCGCGCTGCTGCGCGAGCCCTATGGGGACCCGATGGTGGACGTGCTCGTCCACGCGTGGTGCGCGCCCGTGTACGCGCGAATGCGCGGCATCCGCAGGATCATCGACAACCCGGTCGGCCACGGCCGGCTCGACTTCGGCGCCCGCCGACGGCTCGCGCAGACGCTGCGGGGCGAGGGCTACACGCACGCGTTCGTGCTGCCGAATTCGTGGAAGTCGGCGCTCGTGCCGTGGCTCGCCCGCATCCCCAAGCGCGTCGGCTACCGCGGCGAAGCGCGTTACGGCCTCCTCACCGACGCGCGGCCGCTCGACCGCCGCGCGCTGCCGCGGCTGGTCGACCGCTTCGCCGCGCTCGCGGTCCCGCGCGGCGCGCTGGTGCCGATGCCGCCGTCGCCGATCCTCGTGCCCGACACCGCCAACCGCGGCGCGGCGATGCGCGCGCTGCATCTCAAGACCGACCGCCCGGTCGTCGTGCTGTGCCCGGGCGCCGAGTACGGCGTCGCGAAGCGGTGGCCGCCCAACCAGTTCGCCGAGCTGGCGGCGATGTTCCTCGACGACGGGCTGCAGGTGTGGATCGTGGGCTCGCCCAACGACCGGATCGCCGCCGACGCCGTGCTGAACTCGATGGGCGAGAACATGCACCGCGTCCGCGACCTCACGGCGCGCACGGACCTCGGCACGGCGATCGACGTCCTGTCGGCGGCGTCGCTCGTCGTCTCCAACGACTCGGGGCTCATGCACGCCGCGGCGGCCGTCGGCGTGCCGCTGGTCGCGCTGTTCGGCTCGTCGTCGCCCGCCTTCACGCCGCCGCTGTCGGCGGTCGCGCACATCGCGAAGATCGACATCCCGTGCAGCCCCTGCTTCAAGCGCGAATGCCCGCTCGGCCACTTCAAGTGCATGCGCGAGCTGAAGCCCCCGATCGTCTACAATCTCGCGCGTTCGGCGCTGCCGGCGTACCTGCCGCTGTCGCTGCGCCGCTCCTGACGCCCCCTCGCCCATGGCCAAGGCCCGCACGCCGCCGATCTACACGTCGCCGCAGGATGCTTCCCTCGCGTTCTACCAGGCGTTCGAGGCGCAGGACCTCGACGCGATGATGGCGACGTGGGCCGACGACGAGGAGATCGTCTGCGTGCATCCCGGCGGCGCGCGCGTCGTCGGCTACGACGCCGTGCGCAACGCCTGGGAGCAGCTGTTCTCCGGCGACGCGAAGCTCGCGTTCCGCCTCGAGCACGTCGTCGTCATGGAGACCGTCGGGCTCGCGCTGCAGTCGGCGATCGAGCACGTCTACACGGCCGACGGCACGGCGCGCGGCGCCGCGGCGGCGACCAACGTGTTCATGCGCACGCCGTCCGGCTGGCGCATCGTCTGCCACCACGCGTCGCCCGTCTCCGCCGTCGTGATGCCCGCGCCGACCGGGCCGCTGCACTGACGCGGTCCGGGCGCGACGTCAGGAATTCGTTCCGCCGACCGTCAGCCCGTCGATCCGCAGCGTCGGCTGGCCGACGCCCACCGGCACGCTCTGCCCGTCCTTGCCGCACGTGCCCACGCCGGCGTCGAGCGCCAGGTCGTTGCCGATCATCGCGACGCGGGTCAGCGCGTCGGGGCCGTTGCCGATCAGCGTCGCGCCCTTTACCGGGTACGCGAGCTTCCCGTCCTCGATCATCCACGCCTCGGCGGCCGAGAACACGAACTTGCCGCTGGTGATGTCGACCTGCCCGCCGCCGAAGTTCGCGGCGTAGAGCCCCGACTTGACCGACGCGATGATCTCCGCCGGATCGCGCTGGCCGGGCAGCATGATCGTGTTCGTCATCCGCGGCATCGGCAGGTGCGCGAACGACTCGCGCCGGCCGTTGCCGGTCGGCGCGACGCCCGTCAGCCCGGCGTTCATCCGGTCCTGCATGTAGCCGTTGAGCACGCCGTCCTCGATCAGCACCGTGCGCTGCGTCGCGTGCCCCTCGTCGTCGACGTTGAGCGAGCCGCGCCGGCGCTCGAGCGTGCCGTCGTCGACGACGGTGACGCCCTTCGCGGCGACCTGCGTGCCCACGCGCCCCGAGAACGCGCTCGTGCCCTTGCGGTTGAAGTCGCCCTCGAGGCCGTGGCCGATCGCCTCGTGCAGCAGGATGCCCGGCCAGCCGTGGCCCAGCACCACCGTCATCGTGCCGGCCGGCGCGTCGCGCGCGGACAGGTTGAGCACCGCCTGCGCCACCGCCTCGTGCGCGTAGCGCTCGAGCACGTCGTCGGCGAAGTACGCGTAGTCGAAGCGGCCGCCGCCGCCCGAGTGGCCCTGCTCGCGGCGACCGTTCTCCTCGACGATCACCGTGATCGACACGCGCACCAGCGGCCGCACGTCGGCGACGACGAGCCCGTCGCTGCGCGCGATCAGAATCGTCTCGTGCTCGCCGGCCAGCGAGGCCATCACGTGCGTGACGCGCGGATCGCGCGCGCGCGCGATGCGCTCGAGCCGCTCGAGCAGCGCGACCTTGTGGGCTTCGGCGAGGCTCGCGACCGGGTCCGCCTGCGCGTACAGCGTGCGCGCGCGGCCCCGCTGCGCGAGCGGCGCGACCGCCGACTGCCCCTGCCGGCCGATCGCGCGCACCGCGTGCGCGGCCTCGGTCAGCGCCGCGAGGGAGATGTCGTCGGAGTACGCGTAGGCCTGCCGGTCGCCGGCGACGGCGCGCACGCCCACGCCGCGGTCGATGCTGAACGAGCCCGACTTGACGATGCCCTCCTCGAGGCTCCAGCCCTCGAAGCGCGCGTGCTGGAAGTAGAGGTCGGCGAAGTCGACGTCGTGCGTGTGGATGTCGGCGAGCACGCGCGACAGCGCGGCCTGGTCGAGGCCCGACGGCGCGAGCAGCAGGTGCTCGGCGTCGGCCAGGATCCCGGACGACACCGGGGGTACGGAGAGATCGGTCACGGAGGAAACCCTCAAGCGCGTGGGGTCGCGCGGACGCGCGCACGCCAACCGCGTATTGTGGGGCCGATCGGCCCGCGCTTCAATCGCCGTGCGCGGCCGCCTGCCCGAGGTAGGTCGCCGCCACGCGCGGGTTTGCCGCGAGCTCGTGGCTCGGCCCTTCGACGACGAGCTCGCCGGTCTCCAGCACGTAGCCGTAGTCGGCGACCTGCAGCGCCGCGCGGGCGTTCTGCTCGACCAGCAGGATCGACACGCCGGCGGCCTTCAGCGCCGCCACGATCGCGAAGATGTCGCGGACGATGAGCGGCGCCAGGCCGAGCGAGGGCTCGTCCAGCATCAGGAGCTTCGGCTTCGCCATCAGCGCGCGGCCGAGCGCCAGCATCTGCCGCTCGCCGCCGGAGAGCGTGCCCGCCTCCTGGTCGCGCCGCTCGCGCAGCCGCGGGAAGCGCGCGTAGACGTCGTCGAGCGCGGCCAGCGC
>JAYRNW010000161.1:0-2709 GCA_041911995.1 Casimicrobiaceae bacterium
CGGCGCGGTGACCGGTTCGTGGCCGCTGCCCGCCGGGGTCGAGGACATCGAGTTCGCGCAGGACGGGATGCTATGGATGGTGTCGGAAGCAGGGTCGCGGCGCTGGCACGCGTGGGCGACGTTCTATCCGGTCGTGTTCGCGCTCGACGTCTCCGCGTTGGAGCCGCCGGCGCGCACGCAGCCGCCGCGATGAGCACCGCGCGCGCGGTCGGGCTGGCGTTGGCGCTCGCGCTCGGTGAACCGGCGGTCGCGCAGATCTCGCTGCCGGAGGTGCCGCCCGAGCCGCCCGGCGGATACCCGGTCGGCTGCAGCAACGTCGAGCAGAACTTCGCGCAGATTCCGGCCGGCGAGTCCGCACTCTCGTACTGGGAGGGCCGGCCCGACGCCGCCGGCGAGCGCTACGTGACCGACCTGCTCGTCGATCCCGCGTACGCCGTCGTCTTCCAGCAGCAGCTGCCGCCGGACCTCGGGCTCTTCGGCGTGCAGGCGGGCAGGAACGTTCGCTACGCGGCGCTCGTCTGCTATCCGACCAGCGCGGCGAACGGGCGCGCCGCGTATCCGCTGCCGACCGGCGAGTCGGTGCCGCACATGCAGCGCGGTGCCGAGCCGCCGATCTTCCCGGCGGACGGCATGCGCTACCCGGTGGTCGTGTATTCGCACGGGCTGTCCGGCAGCCCGCTCTCGCCCGGCTACCTCGCGTCGATGACCGGCCTCGCGAGCTACGGCTTCGTCGTCGTCGGCGTGTTCCACGGCGACCTGCGGTTTGCCGACATCGACCTCGACACCCTCGCCGACGTCGTCTACGCGGCGCTGCACTTCAAGACGTTCGTCGCGATGCAGGCGGCGCGGCCGCTGTCGCTGCGCGCCGCGCTCGACGTCGTGCTCGCGCACCCGGGCTTCCGCGATCGCGTCGATCCGGCGAAGGTCGGCGGCTACGGGGTGAGCCTGGGCGGCGAGTCGCTGCTGCTGATGGCCGGCGCCGGACTGACGACGGGCCTCGGGCAGGCGTGGTCGCCGGTCACGAGCGACACGCGGCTGCGCGCCGCCGTCGGCTACATTCCGTGGTTCGGCCTCGACGTCTGGCCTGCGTTCGGACGCGACCTCAAGGGACTGGACGGCGTGACGCTGCCGTACCTCGCGCTGAGCGGCACGGCGGACGCCACGGCGCCGATCGCGGTGACCGAGCGCGGCATCCGGCGGCTCGCGGGCACGCGGCGGCTGGTCGCGCTGACCGGGCTGCCGCACGGGTACGACCCGAAGTTCGCCGACGACATCAACACGTGGGGCGTGAACTTCCTCGGCGCGCAGCTGGGCGTGGCCGGGTACAGCCCCGCCGTCAGCGCGCGGATGACGTCGGTCAGCGGCGGCGGCGACGACTTCGAGCGCGTCGACTATACGGCGCCCACGCCGGTCGCGGGCCCGGGCGAGGCGCTGGCCGTCGAGTACTACAACGGGGCGCTCGGACACTACTTCATGACGGCCGACACGGCGGAAATCGCGATGCTCGACGCCGGCGCCGTCGTGCCGGGCTGGCAGCGCACCGGCTACGCGTTCAAGGCGCGGCCGGCGGGCTCTCAGTTCGGGCTCGCCGCGTGCCGCTTCTACGGCACGCCGCCCGCGGGGCCCAACTCGCACTTCTACACGATCGACGCCGACGAATGCGCGAAGGTCAAGGCGAATCCGCTGTGGACGTACGAGGGCATCGCGTTCAACGCGCAGGCGCCCGTGGCGGGCGACTGCGCCGTCGACCGCGTCCCGGTGCTGCGCCTGTACAACAACGGCATGGGCGGGCAGGCCAACCACCGCTTCGAGACGTCGCGCAGCGAGGTGCGCGCGCTGCGGGCCGCGGGCTGGATCGTCGAGGGGACCGTGTTCTGCGCGATTCCGTGACGCGGGCCGCCTAGGCGCCCGCCGGCGGAATCACGACCACGCCGTGGCGTGCGAGTTCGACGCCGACGCAGGTGCCGGGCTGATGCGGCCGCTCGACGGCCGTCGTGACGACGAAGAGCTCGCCGATCGGCGTGTCGAGCGTGTACTCGACGCTGCCGCCCAGGTACGACGCCTTGCGCACGGTCGCGACGATCCGCGCATCGGCCTCGGGCACGAGCGCGATCGCTTCCGGCCGGATCGACAGCTCGACGTCGCCGTCGGGCAGCCCCCGGTGCGGCAGGTCGAGCACGAGGCCGGAGAGCGCGACCTCGCCGGTCGTCGCGTCGCGGCGCCTGAGCACGCCGCGCACGCGGTTGGCGTCGCCCATGAAGCCGGCGACGAACGCGTCGCGCGGCTGCTCGTAGAGCTCGCGCGGCGCACCCTCCTGCGCGATGACCGCGCGGTTCATCACGACGATGCGGTCGGACACCGCCATCGCCTCGGCCTGGTCGTGCGTCACGTAGACGACGGTGAGCGAAAGCCGTTGCTGCAGCTCGCGGATCTCCTCGCGCATCTGCCGGCGCAGCCGCGCGTCGAGGTTCGACAGCGGCTCGTCGAACAGCAGCACCGACGGCTCGAGCACCAGCGCGCGCGCGACCGCCACGCGCTGCTGCTGGCCGCCCGACAGCTCGGAGGGCAGGCGCGCGTCGAGCTCGGACAGGCCGACGGTCGCGAGCGCCGCGTGCGCGCGCTCGTCGGCGGCGCGCCGCGCGACGCCGGCGACGTCGAGGCCGTAGCGGACGTTCTCCAGCACCGTCATGTGGGGGAACAGCGCGTAGC
>JAYRNW010000162.1:0-24043 GCA_041911995.1 Casimicrobiaceae bacterium
GCGAAGGACAAGTGGGACTTCCTCAAGTTCGGCGAGGCGGTGCCGGCGGCGAACCAGCCGCTCGAGCTGCTCGCCCCCACGAAGGCGGACAACACCTGCGTCATGTAAGCCGGCCGCAGGGTCGCCGCCGCACGCCGCGGCGGTGACCCCGCCGCCGCGGCGCCGCGTGCGCGCCGCGGCGGCGCCGGCCGGCGCGCGGCAGCCGTCATCGCCATGGAATTCACGTTCCTGCTCGAGCAGGTCGTCAACGGCCTCGTCCTCGGCGGCTACTACCTGCTGCTGGCGCTCGGGCTGTCGCTGATCTTCAGCGTCGGCGGCATCGTCAACCTCGCGCATGGCGCGTTCTACGCGCTGGGCGCGTACCTGGCGCTCGAGGTCAGCCGGCGCTTCGGCTTCGCCGCGAGCGTCGTGATCGCGCCGGCGCTGGTCGGCCTCCTCGGGATCGCGTTCGAGCGCTTCCTGCTGCGCCGGTTCTACACGGCCGACCCGATCTTGAGCCTGCTCGTCACGTTCGGGCTCGCGATGGTCGCCGAGCAGCTGTTGCGGATGATCTGGGGCGCGGCGCCGCTCGCCTACGGGATGCCGGCGGCGTTCAAGGGCAACGTCGTCGTCGGCGACTTCCTGTTCTCGCGCTACCGGCTGTTCCTGCTCGGTGTCGTCCTCGTCGTCATGACCGGTCTGTGGCTGCTGCTGCACAAGACGTCGTTCGGCCGCGTCGTCCGCGCCGGCATCCAGCGGCCCGACATGGTGGCGGCGCTCGGCATCCGGCTGCAGCCGTACATGACGACGATCGTCGTGCTGGGTGTGGCCACGGCGGCGCTGGGCGGCGTGCTGTTCGGGCCGATCGCCGTCGTCCACCCGGCGATGGGCACCGAGATCATGACGGTGGCGTTCGTCGTCGTCGTGATCGGCGGCCTCGGCAGCTTCTGGGGCGTGGTGCTGGCGGCGCTGCTGGTCGGCGTCGTCCGCGGCATCACGATCCACTTCGTGCCCGCCGCCGGCGAGGCGTCGATGTACGTGCTGATGTTCCTCGTGCTGATGTTCCGCCCGCGCGGCCTGCTCGGCGAGCGCATCGAGCGCTTCGAATGACGACGGGCCCCCTCGCCAACGCGCGGCTGCGGCCGCTCCTCACGGTCGCGATCGGGCTCGTGGCGCTGCCGTTCGCGATGCGCGCGATCGGGTTGACGCTCGACAACGCGATCGTCGTCGTCATCCTGTGCATGGCGACGATGAGCCTGAACCTGCTGGTCGGCTACACGGGTCTGGTGTCGTTCGGGCACAGCGCGTGGTTCGGCATCGGCGGCTACGCGGCGGCGATCGCGCAGCTGCGCTGGTTCCCCGGCCAGTTCGTCGCGCCGATGCTCTTCTCGGTCGCGTTCACGTCGACGCTCTCGCTCGTCGTCGGCTTCCTGATCCTGCGCCGGCGCGGCGTCTACTTCTCGCTGCTCACGCTCGCGCTGTGCGCGCTGACGTTCGCCATCGCCTTCCGCTGGACGAGCCTCACCGGCGGCGAAGGCGGCCTGGGCGGCCTGCACCGCGGGCGGCTGGGGCCGGTCGACCTCGACAGCGACGTCGCGTACTACGCGCTGGTCGCGGCGGTCGGCTTCGCGGCGGCCTACGCGCTGCTGCGCGTCGTGCGCTCGCCGTTCGGGCACGTGCTGGTCGCGATCCGCGAGAACGAGCAGCGCGCGACGTTCCAGGGCTACGACACCGACCGCTACAAGCTCGGGGCCTTCGTGCTGTCGACGGCCATCACCGCGCTCGCCGGCGCGCTGCTGGTGTTCGACCACCGCCTCGCGGCGGCGGAGTCGACGACCGTCGCGTTCTCCGGCGAGATGCTCGCGATGGTCGTGATCGGCGGCATGCGCAGCTTTTTGGGGCCGGCGCTGGGCGTGCTCTTCTACATCCTGTTCCGCGAGTTCTTCTCGATCTGGACCGACAACTGGCTGCTGTGGTTCGGACTCACGTTCGTCGGCTTCGTGCTGTTCTCGCCGACCGGGTTGACCGGCATCTGGGCGAAGCTGCAGCGGCGCTGGCGGCCGCCGCCGGAGGAGAGCGCCGCGATGAGCCGGCGCAGGATCTACGAAGGGCTGCCGCTGCCCGCGTTCCTGCGGCCGGAAGCGCCGCACGGGACCGTGCTGGAAGTCCGAGGTGTGGCGAAGCACTTCGGCGGCATCCGCGCCGTCAACGACGCGAGCCTCGACGTGGCCGCCGGCGAGATCCACGCGCTGATCGGCCCGAACGGCGCGGGCAAGACGACGCTCTTCAACCTCGTCTCCGGGCTGTACGCGCCCGACCGCGGCAGCGTGCGGCTCGCGGGCACCGACATCGCCGGGCAGCCGCCCAACCGCATCTGCCGGCAGCGGCTCGCGCGCTCGTTCCAGATCACGAACCTGTTCCGCGGCCTCACGATCTACGAGAACCTGCGGCTGTCGGTGCAGGGCTGTCATCCGGCGCGCTTCGGCATGTGGCGCGACGTCGACGCCTACCCGGAGATCCACGCCGAGACGGCGGAGCTCGTGAAGTTCCTCGGCCTCGAGGGCATCGAGGAGATCGAAGGGGGCGCGCTGTCGTACGGCGGCCAGCGGCTGGTCGACATGGGCATCGCGCTCGGCAGCAAGCCGCACGTGTTGCTGCTGGACGAGCCGCTCGCGGGCCTCGCGGCCGGCGAGCGCGAGCGCGTGTCCAACCTCGTGAAGACGATCGCCGCCAACGTGCCGGTGCTGATCGTCGAGCACGACATCGACCGCGTGCTCGGCTTCTCGCAGCGCGTGACCGTGATGAACCAGGGCGAGGTGCTGATGGACGGCACGCCGGCCGAAGTGCGGGCCGACCGCCGCGTGCAGGAGGTCTACACCGGCACCGGCACGCCGCCGGTGACCGGCCGCACGGCCGGCGACGCGGGCGAGCGGCCGTACGTGCTGCGCTTCACCGACGTCGACGCGTTCTACGGCAAGAGCCACATCCTGAACAAGGCGTCGCTCGACGTGCGCGACGGCGAGATCGTCGCGCTGCTCGGCCGCAACGGCGCCGGCAAGTCGACGCTGCTGAAGGCGCTGGCCGGGCTGGTGCCGCCCGCCGCCGGCACGATCGATTTCGCGGGCCGTGACATCGCCGGGCTGCCCGCGCCGGACATCGCGCGGCTGGGCATCGGCTACGTGCCGCAGGGGCGCGGCCTCTTCGCCGGCATGACGGTCGCCGAGAACCTGGCGCTCGGGCGGCTCGCGCGCCCGACCGACGGCAGCACCGGCGTCGTGTGGAGCGAGGCGCGCATCTACGAGTACTTCCCGCGGTTGGCCGAGCGGCGCAACGTCCCCGCCGACTACCTGTCCGGCGGCGAGCAGCAGATGGCGGCCGTCGCGCGCGCGCTGTCGGGCAACGTCCGGCTGCTGCTGCTCGACGAGCCGTTCGAGGGGCTCGCGCCCGCAGTCGTGCAGGAGCTCTTCACCGTGTTCGACCGGCTGCGCGCGCATACGGCGATCGTGATCGTCGAGCACAACCTCGACCTCGTGCTGGCGCTCGCCGACCGCGTCTTCGCGCTGGAGCGCGGCGCCGTGTTCCACCAGGGACCGGCGCAGCCGCTCCTGACCGACCTCGACTACCGCAAGCGGATCCTGTGGCTGTGACGCCGGCAGCCCGCGACGAACCCAAGGAGAACGGCCCGTGAACCACACCATCGCTCCATCGGAAGCCGCCGCCCGCACGGCCGACGCGCACCGGCTGCTCGTCGCCGGCGACTGGGTCGCGGGCGACGGCCCCACGGTCGCCGTGCTCGACAAGTACCGCCGCACGCCCGGCGCGCACGTGACGACGGCGAGCCGCGCGCAGGTCGAGCAGGCGGTCGCGGCCGCGCACGCGGCGTTCCGTCGCGGCGCGCCCTCGCCGTACGAGCGCGGCGCGGTGCTCGACCGCGCGGCGGCGCTCGTCGAGGCGCGGCTGCCCGACTTCGTGCGCACGATGCAGATGGAGGCGGGCTTCACCGTGGCCGACGCCACCGGCGAAACAAGGCGCTGCATCCAGACGCTGAGGCTCTCCGCCGAGGAAGCGCGCCGCCTCGCCGGCGACGTCGTGCCGCTCGCCGGCGCGCCGCAGCAGGCCGGACGCCTTGCGTTCACGCTGCGCGTGCCGCTCGGCGTCGTCGCGGCGATCACGCCGTTCAACGCGCCGCTCAACACGGTCACGCACAAGATCGCGCCCGCGTTCGCTGCCGGCAACGCGGCGATCCTCAAGCCGGCGTCGCACACGCCGCTGACCGCCGGCAAGCTCGCCGAGGTGCTGCTCGAGGCCGGCATGCCGCGCGGCTTCCTGTCCGTGCTCTACGGCGGCGCGCCGGTGGCGAACTGGCTGCTCGCCGACGAGCGCGTGCGCTTCTTCGCGTTCACCGGCAGCACCGAGGTCGGCCGCGAGATCCAGCGCGCCGCCGGCCTGCGGCGCACGCAGATGGAGCTGGGCTCGATCGCGTGCACGATCCTCTGCGACGACGCGGATCTGACCACCGCGCTGCCGAAGGTCGTCGGCGCCGCCTACCGCAAGGCGGGCCAGGTCTGCACGTCAATCCAGCTCCTGCTCGTGCAGGAGCCGATCGTCGCCGACGTCGAGGCGCGGCTGGCCGCGCAGGTCGCCGCGCTGCGCTACGGCGACCCGTACGATCCCGACACGTTCGTCGGGCCCGTCATCAGCGAGGGCGACGCCGTGCGCATCGAGCAGTGGATCGACGACGCGGTCGCGCGCGGCGCCCGGCGGCTCGCCGGCGGCCCGCGCGCGGGATCGGTCGTGCCGCCGACGCTGCTCACCGGCATCGACGCCGCGATGAACGTCGGCTGCCGCGAGATCTTCGGGCCCGTGATGTGCATCGTGCCGTTCCACACGCTCGACGACGCGATCGCGCGCGTCAACGCGACGCCGTACGGCCTCGCCGCCGGCATCTTCACCAACCGGCTCGCCGACGCGTTCGCCGCCGCCCGCCTGCTCGACGTCGGCGGCGTCCACGTCAACGAGACGTCGAGCTCGCGCGTCGACCTCATGCCCTACGGCGGGTCGAAGGACAGCGGCTTCGGGCGCGAGGGCCCGCACTACGCGGTGCGCGAGATGACCGAGGAGCGGATCGTCACGTTCGCGCTCGGCTGAAGCCGCGGAGCCCGGAAGCGGCCGCCGCAGCGGCGCCGTGGATCAGGCCGCCGGCGCGTCCGTCACGCTCGGGCCGCCGTGCAGAACGACGCGCGCGTGCGCCGCGGCGTACGGCGCGCGGTGCGCGTACCAGAAGCGCGCGGTCGCCGCGATCGTCGTCGCCGTTTCGGGGTCGTCGCCGCCGTCGCGCAGGCAGCGCGCCGCCGCGTGCGCGGCGCGCGCCATCTGCCAGCTGCCGCAGACGGTGCCGACGAGGCGCAGGAACGGCACGGCGACCGCCAGCACGCCGGCCTGCCGCTCGCGGCCGCGGGCGAGCAGCGCATCGGTGCAGCGCGCGAGTGCCGCGGCGTCGTCGGCGAGCGCCGCGGCGAGTTCCGCCACGTCGGCGTCGCCCGCCAGTGCCGCCGCGTCGCGCGCGATCTCGGCGACGAGCTCGCGCATCGACCGGCCGCCGTCGCGCAGCAGCTTGCGCAGCACGAGGTCGTTGGCCTGGATGCCGGTCGTGCCCTCGTAGATGGTCGTGATCCGCGCGTCGCGCAGATGCTGCGCGACGCCGGTCTGCTCGACGAAGCCGGCGCCGCCGTGCACCTGCACGGCGAGGTCGCAAACCTCGCTGCCCAACTCGGTGCTCCAGCCCTTGACGACGGGCATCAGCAGGTCGACGTAGCGGCGCGCGCGCTGCGCGGCCGCGGGATCGCGGGAATGTTCGGCAATGTCGAACCAGCCGGCCGCGACGCAGGCGACGAGGCGCGTCGCGAGCACGTTCGCCTGCATCGTCAGCAGCATCCGCCGCACGTCCGGGTGGCGGTCGATCGTCACCGGCTCGCCGGTGTCGGCGTCGCGCCCCTGCACGCGCTCCGCCGCGTACGCCGCCGCCTGCTGGTACGCGCGCTCGCCGATCGCGATCCCCTGCAGGCCGACGCCGAAGCGCGCGTCGTTCATCATCACGAACATGTACTCGAGCCCGCGGTTCCTCTCGCCGACCAGCTCGCCCACGGCGCCGCCGGCCTCGCCGAGGCTCATCGTGCACGTCGGGCTGCCGTGGATGCCGAGCTTCTCCTCGAGCGCGATGCAGCGCACGTCGTTGCGTGCGCCGGGCGCGCCGTCCGCGCCGACGACGAACTTCGGCACGACGAACATCGAGATGCCCTTCACCCCCGGCGGCGCGTCCGGCAGCCGCGCGAGCACGAGGTGCACGATGTTCGGCGTCATCTCGTGCTCGCCGTACGTGATGAAGATCTTCTGCCCGGAGAGCCGGTACGTGCCGTCCGCGGCCGGCACCGCGCGCATCGCGACCGCGCCAAGGTCCGACCCGGCCTGCGGCTCGGTGAGGTTCATCGTCGCCGACCACGTGCCGGCGACGAGCTTCGGCACGTAGGCGCGCTTGACCGCGTCGCTCGCCGCGTGCAGCAGCGCGGCGACCTGACCGGTCGCGAGCTGCGGGCACAGCGAGAACGCGAGGTTCGCGGCGTGGATCATCTCGGCCACCGGCGCCGCGACGAGCCGCGGCAGCCCCTGCCCGCCGTACTCCGCCGGCAGCGCGAGGCCGATCCAGCCGTTGTCGGCGAGCTGCCGGTACGCGTCGGTCCAGCCGTCGGGGACGCGCACGCGCCCGTCCTCCAGCCGGCAGCCCTGCACGTCGCCGCTGCGGTTGAGCGGCGCCAGCACGTCGCTGCACAGCTTCGCGGCCTCGGCGAGCACCGCGTCGACGACCTCCGGGCTCGCCTCCTCGCAGCCGGGCAATTGCGCGACGTCCGGCAGCCCCGCGACCTCGCGCAGCACGAAGCGCATCGTGGCCAGCGGAGCGACGTAGGGAATCGTCATGTCGGGCGGGTCGCGACGAATGCGCTGCCTTCGCGGCGCGCGCTACGCATTTTGCGCGCCGAGCTTCAGCAGCCGCATCGCGTTCTGCTTCAGGATCAGCGGCCGGACCTCGGGCCGGAACCCGGCCGTCTCGAAGTCGGCGAGCCAGCGGTCCGGCGCGATCAGCGGGAAGTCCGAGCCGAACAGCATCCGGTCACGGAGCAGCGTGTTCGCGTACTGGACGAGCTGCGGCGGGAAGTACTTCGGCGACCAGCCGGACAGGTCGATCCACACGTTCGGCTTGTGCAGGCACAGCGACAGCGCCTCGTCCTGCCACGGCCACGACGGATGCGCGATCACGATCTGCATGTCGGGGAAGTCGATCGCGACGTCGTCGAGCAGCATCGGGTTCGAGTGCGCGAGGCGCAGCCGGCCGCCGGCGCGCATGCCGCTGCCGATGCCCGAGTGCCCGCTGTGGAAGATCGCCGGCAGCCGGTGCTCGGCGATCACCTCGTAGAGCGGCCACGCCATCCGGTCGTAGGGGTCGAAGCCCTGCAGCGTCGGGTGGAACTTGAAGCCGCGCACGCCGTGCTCGGCGATCAGCCGCCGCGCCTCGCGCGCGCCCATCGTCCCCTTGTGCGGGTCGATGCTCGCGAACGCGATCATGACGTCCGCGTTCTGCCGCGCCGCCTCCGCGATTTCCTCGTTCGGGATGCGCCGCCGCCCGACGTGTGACTCGGCGTCGACCGTGAACATCACGAAGCCGATCCGCCGCTCGCGGTAGTACGCGACCGTCTCGGCGATCGTCGGCCGCCGGTCCGAACGGAAGTAGCGGTCGGCCGCGCGGTCGTATTCCTCGCCGAACGGGTCCGGCGGCTGGCAGCACGACACCTCGGCGTGCGTGTGCGTGTCGATCGCGACCAGGTCGGCGACGTTCATTTCTTCCGGCGGTCGAGGAACTTGCCCATGCGCTCACCGGCCTCGGCGTCGGACTGCGTGAGCGCCGCGGTCAGCGACTCGGCGTACAGGCCGTCGTCGGCGGCCATGTTGTCGATGCGCGGGATCGCCGTCACCATCGCCCAGTTGGCGAGCGGCGCGTTGCGCGCGATGCGCGCCGCCAGCGCCTGCGCACGCGCCAGCGCTTCGCCCTTGCCGGCCCGGTGGTGGACGAGCCCGAGGCGCTCGCCTTCGTCGACGTCGACGACGCGGCCGGTGAGCATCATCTCGCACATCCGCCCTGCGCCGACGATGCGCGCCGTGCGCACCGACGCGCCGCCGCCGACGAAGATGCCGTGCGTGCCTTCCGGCAGCTGGAAGATCGTGTCCGGCTCGGCGACGCGCACGTGCGTCGACGACGCCAGTTCGAGGCCGCCGCCGATGACCGCACCGTGCAGCGCGGCGACGACCGGGATCCCGCCGCCCTGGATGCGCGCGAACACGCGGTGCCACGACTGCGAGTGCAGCGCGACCTCGAACGGCGTGCGCGCGCGGTGCTCGGCGAGGTCGAGGCCCGCGCAGAAGTGCTCGCCCGCGCCGTGCAGCACGATCGCGCGCGTCCCCTGCGGCACCTGCGCGAACGTGCGGTCGAGCTCGGCCAACAGCGCGTCGTTGATCGCGTTGCGCTTCTGCGGCCGGTCGAGCGTGACCGTCAGGATGCCGTCGGCTGCGGCCGTCCGAAGCAGCGGCACACTCATGTTGGAGCACCTCCCCCAAGGTCGAACGCGATCACCGCCGCGTCGGGCGCGTCGAGATGGAGCCGCTGCACGAGGTCGGCGCGGCGTGTGAGCACCATCCGCTGGTTGACGTAGCCCTTGTCGGTGATCTCGCCGGCCTCGGCCGAAGGCGGCTCGGCCAGCAGCATCACGCGCACCGGCCACGTCGACGACCCGCCGTCGGCCGCCATCGCCGCCATGCCCTGCCGCACGCGGCCGCGCACCGCCGGATGCGCGAGCACGTCGGCGACCGGCGCGTCGGCCGGCAGGTCCGGGCACAGGCGCCGGCATTCGGGAACGTTGGGGAACACGAGGAAGCCGAGCGCGTCGCGGTCGTGGCCGGTGACGACGATGTCCTGGCCGATCGGCGACAGCGCGTCCAGGCCCTTGACGCGCACGGTGCCGACGTGGACCCACGTGCCGGAAAGCAGCTTGAAGTCCTCGGCGACACGGCCGTCGAACAGCAGCCCCAGCTCCGGCCGCGCGGCATCGACGAACTCGACGGCGTCGCCGATCCGGTAGAACCCCTCGTCGTCGAACGCCTGCGCCGTCAGGTCGGGCTGCTTCCAGTAGCCCGGGAACACGTTCGGGCCCTTCACGCGCACCTCGAGCTTGTCGGCCGCGTGCACGAGCTTCAGCTCGGTGCCCGGCATCGGCACGCCGATCATCCCGGAGCGCTCGGCCTGGAAGTGGCAGCACGTCGCGGCCGGCGCGGTCTCGGTGGCGCCCCACGACGACAGCATCGTGACGCGGCCGCCCAGCTCCGCGACGGCGAGCCGCTCGAGCTCCTCCCACAGGTGCTGCGGCAGCGCGGCGCCCGCGTAGAAGATGAGCCGCAGCCGCGAGAAGAACGTGCGCCGCAGCGCGGCGTCGTCGCGCAGGAGTGGCACCAGCATGTCGTACGCGCGCGGCACGCTGAAGTAGATCGTCGGTCCGACCTCGGTCAGGTTGCGCACGGTGCGCGGCAGGAGCGCGGGCACCGGCTTGCCGTCGTCGAGGTAGAAGCTGCCGCCGCTCCGGAGGATCAGGTTGAAGTTGTGGTTGCCGCCGAACGTGTGGCTCCACGGCAGCCAGTCGACGATCACCGGCGGCGACTGCGCGACGAACGGCCAGATCGCGTGGATCGCCGCCTGGTTCGAGCACAGCATCCGCTGCGTGTTGATGACGGCCTTCGGCGTGTTGACCGAGCCCGACGTGAACAGGAACTTGGCGATCGTGTCCGGCGTCACCGCGGCGAACGCGCGTGCCACCGCCGCGTCGTCGGCCTGCGCCTCGATCTGCGCGAACGGCACGGTGCCCGGCGTGGCCGCGCTGTGCCCGCCGGCGACGACCACGCCGTCGTGCAGCGCGCGCACGGCGGCGAGCGCCGGCGCGAAGCGCTCGACCGGGTCGGCGTACACGACCCCCGGCCGCAGCACGGCGAAGTTCGCCTTCAGGCGGCCGAAGTCGCGCGACAGCAGCGAGTTGCCCGGCGACAGCGGCGCGCACGGCACGCCGACGTGCAGGCACGCCAGCATCAGCAGCGCGTGCTCGATGCCGTTGTCGGACAGCACCGCCACCGGCCGCTCGGCGGAGAGGTTCTGCCCGAGGAGCCACGTCGCGATGCGCACGACGCGCCGATGCGCAGCGCCGTACGTGACCACGACCCAGCCGCCGTCCGCGCCGCGCTCGGCCAGGAACAGCGCGTCCGGCGTCCGGCGCGCCCACGCCTCCAGCCACTCGCCGGTGCAGCGCGCGTATTCGCCGGGCAGCGGGATGGCCGACCGATAACGGCGCGTGCCGTCGGCGCGCGGCTCCAGCACGACGCGCGGGTCGGCGAAAAGGTCCTTCGGCGTGCGGGCAATCGCGCTCATCGGGCGTCGCCGCGGCCGGTCACTTGCCCGGAACGAGCCTGAACGCGCCGTTGTCGACGACCATCAGCACGCGGCCGCGCTCGTCCAGCCCGAAGTGGTCGGCCGCCGTCATGTTGAACACGCCGTGCACGCCGACGACGTCCTTCTCCGACTCGACGGCGTCGCGCAGCGCGGCGCGGAACGCCTCGGTGCCGGGCTTCGCCTTCTTGAGCGCCACCGGAATCGCGCGCTCGAGCAACGCCCACGCGTCCCACATGTGGCCGCCGAACGACGACAGCGAGCCGGCGCCGTTCTTCTCCTCGTAGCGCTTCGCGTAGTCGGCGGATACCTTGCGCGTCGGCGCCGACTCCGGCAACTGTTCCCACGCGAGCAGCGGGCCCGCGACGAAGACGCCGCCCTCGACGTTGCGGCCGCCGACCTGCAGGAACGCCTTCGACGGCGCGCCGTGCGTCTGGTAGATGCGGCCCTTGTAGCCGCGCTCGACCAGCGCCGCGTGCGGCAGCGCAGCCGGCGTGCCGGCGCCGACGACCAGCACGGCGTCCGGCTTCGCGGCGATCAGCTTGACCGCCTGCCCGGTGACCGAGGTGTCGGTGCGGTTGTAGCGCTCGGTGGCGACGAGCTTGATGCCGGCGGCCTCGAACATCGGCCCGACGACCTACACCCCCGAGTCGCCGCCCCCGTCGGCTACGCCCACGAAGCCGACGGTCTTCACGCCGTTGGCGGTCATGTGGTCGATCAGCGCCTTCGCCATCAGCGCGTTGTTCTGCGGCATCCGGAACACCCAGCGGCCCTTCTCGGGCGGCAGGTCGATCGGCGCGAGCGCCATCAGCGGCGTCTTCGCGTCGACGAGTGCGTCGACCATCGCGGCGGTGTTCGCCGTCGTCGACGAGCCGACGACGACGTCGGCGCGGTCCTGCGAGATGAAGCGCGCGGCGTTGCGCGACGCGTTCGTGGGGTCGGTCGCGTCGTCGAGCACGATCCAGTTGATCTTCTCGCCGGCGACGCTCGTCGGCAGCAGTGCCGCGGTGTTGCGCTGCGGCCCGCCCAGCGCGGCGGCGGGGCCGGTGGCCGAGACCGACACGCCGATCGTCACGTCGGCGTGTGCCGGCAGCGCGGCGGTGCAGAGCGTGGCGGCGAACAGCAGCGGGACTGCGCGTGGCGTCATCGGGTGCTCCTCCTGTGTCTTGCGCCGGTGGGCCGGCGGCGGTGGTGTTCTACGGCAGCGGCCGCGCCGACGGCGGCCCGCGGCCCGGCCGCGTGCGCGGCGGAACCGGCAGGCAGTTTGCGCGGCCAATTGTTTGATGTCAACATATCTCCGGCGGCCGCGATCGCCGCGTCCCGTCCCGCTCGGCACACGCCCCCGCCCACCCCATGCCCCGCCCCGCCAAGCCGGCCGCCCGCTCCGCGACCGCCCCGCCGGCCCGGTCCGGGCGCAAGCCCGTCGACTTCGGCGAGCTCCCGGGGCTCTTGGGCTTCCCGCTGCGCATCGCGCAGATCGCGGTCTTCCGCGACTTCCACGCGCGCATCGACGCGCTGTCACTCACGCCCGCGAGCTTCTCGGTGCTCGAGATCCTGCACCGCAATCCCGGCCTCACGCAGACGCGCCTCGCGCAGGCGGTGCGGCTCGACCGCTCGTCGCTGGTGCCGCTGCTCGACCGTCTGGAGCAGCGCGCGCTCGTCCGCCGGGAAGCGTCGACGACCGATCGCCGGCAGAACCACCTGTTCCTGGCGGCGGCGGGGACCGCGCTGCGCAACGTCGCGATGCAGAAGGTCCGCGAGCACGACGCGCACGTGTCGGCCGTGCTGACGCCCGCCGAGCGCAGGATGCTGCTGCGGCTGCTGGCGAAGCTCGCGTAGGCGCCGCGCGCTGCGGCGCACAACGGGACGCGGCCGGCCGCGCGCCGCGTGGCCGCCGCCGTTTCGCGCCGGATCATGATCGCCATCAAGCCGCGCCGCGGGCCTTGCGTGTATTGACGTAAGCTCGAGCGCCGTCGTGCACGGCCGCTGGACGCCCGACCGGGGTTGCCGGCACCATGCGCGGCGACCGCCGCGCGCGCGACCGCGCGCCGCGCGGCGCCACGGAGGATCCCGATGAGCGCGTACCCGCCGCTGCACCTGCACGTTCCCGAGCCGCCCGGCCGTCCGGGGCACGCCACCGATTTTTCCTACCTGCAACTGTCGCCGGCCGGCACCGTCAGGCGCCCGCCCGTCGACGCGCGCCCGGCGGACACGACCGACGTCGCCGCCGCGCTGGTCCGCGTGCTCGACGACGACGGGCGCGCCGTCGGCCCGTGGAACCCGCTCGCGGACCCGCAGCGGCTGCGCGACGGCCTGCGCGCGATGGCGCTCACGCGCGCGTTCGACGCGCGCATGCTGACCGCGCAGCGGCAGAAGAAGGTGTCGTTCTACATGCAGAGCCTGGGCGAGGAGGCGATCTGCATCGGCCAGGCGATGGCGCTGGCGCCGCACGACATGTGCTTCCCGACCTACCGGCAGCAGGGCATCCTCGTCGCGCGCGGCTACCCGCTCGTCGACATGATGTGCCAGCTCTTCTCCAACGAGCGCGACCCGGTCAAGGGCCGGCAGCTGCCGGTCATGTACTCGTCGCGCCGGCATGGCTTCTTCTCGATCGCCGGCAACCTCGGCACGCAGTACATCCAGGCGGTCGGCTGGGCGATGGCCTCGGCGATCAAGGGCGACACGCGCATCGCGTCGGCGTGGATCGGTGACGGCTCCACCGCGGAGGCCGACTTCCACAACGCGCTGACGTTCGCCGCCGTCTACCGCGCGCCGGTGATCCTCAACGTCGTCAACAACCAGTGGGCGATCTCGTCGTTCCAGGGCATCGCCGGCGGCGAGGCCGCGACGTTCGCGGCGCGCGGTGTCGGCAACGGCATCGCGTCGCTGCGCGTGGACGGCAACGACTTCCTCGCCGTGCTCGCGGCGTCGGGCTGGGCCGCGGAGCGCGCGCGCAGCGGGCACGGGCCCACGCTGATCGAGTGGGTCACCTACCGCGCCGGCGCGCACTCGACGTCGGACGACCCGTCGAAGTACCGCCCCGCCGACGACTGGACGCGCTTCCCGCTGGGCGACCCCGTGGCGCGCCTCAAGGGCCACCTGCTCGCGATCGGCGCGTGGTCGGAGGACGCGCACGCGAGCCTCGTCAAGGAAGCCGAGGACGCGGTGGCCGCCGCGCAGAAGGAGGCCGAGGGCTACGGCACGCTCGCGTCGGGGCACGTGCACGACGCCTCGACGATGTTCGACGACGTGTACCGCGACATGCCCGCGCACCTCGTCCGCCAGCGCGCGCAGGCCGGAGGCTGACCATGGCCGCGATGACGATGATCCAGGCGATCCGGTCCGCGATGGACGTGATGCTCGGCCGCGACGACGACGTCGTGGTGTTCGGCGAGGACGTCGGCTACTTCGGCGGCGTGTTCCGCTGCACGGACGGGCTGCAGGCGAAGTACGGCACGTCGCGCGTGTTCGACACGCCGATCGCCGAGGGCGGCATCGTCGGCGCCGCGATCGGCATGGGCGCGTACGGGCTGCGGCCGGTCGCCGAGATCCAGTTCGCCGACTACTTCTATCCGGGCTACGACCAGATCGTCTCCGGCGCGGCGCGGCTGCGCTACCGGTCGGCCGGCGACTTCACGTCGCCGATCACGATCCGCATGCCGTGCGGCGGCGGCATCTACGGCGGCCAGACGCACAGCCAGAGCCCCGAGGCGCTGTTCACGCACGTCTGCGGCCTGCGCACGGTGATGCCGTCCAACCCGTACGACGCGAAGGGCCTGCTGATCGCCGCGATCGAATGCGACGACCCGGTGATCTTCCTCGAGCCCAAGCGCCTGTACAACGGGCCGTTCGACGGCCACCACGACCGGCCGCTGGTGCCGTGGACCGGCCACGCGTCCGCCGACGTGCCCGACGGCCACTACACGGTGCCGCTCGAGTCCGCGGCCGTCGTGCGGCCCGGCGCCGCGGTCACGGTGCTCACGTACGGCACGATGGTCTGGGTCAGCGAGGCCGCGGCGCGCGAGACCGGCGTCGACGCCGAGATCATCGACCTGCGCAGCCTGTGGCCGCTCGACCTGCCGACGCTCGTCGCGTCGGTCGCGAAGACCGGCCGCTGCGTGATCGTGCACGAGGCGACGCGCACCAGCGGCTTCGGCGCGGAGCTCGCCGCGCTGGTGCAGGAGCACTGCTTCTTCCACCTGGAGGCGCCCATCGAGCGCGTGACCGGGTGGGACACGCCGTACCCGCACGCGCAGGAATGGGCGTACTTCCCCGGCCCCGACCGCGTCGGCGCGGCGCTGCAGCGCGTGATGGAGGCGTGAGATGACGATCCACGTCATGAAGGTCCCCGACATCGGCGAAGGCATCGCCGAGGTCGAGCTCGTCGAATGGCACGTCGCCGTCGGCATGGCGATCGTCGCCGACCAGGTGCTGGCCGACGTGATGACCGACAAGGCGACCGTCGAGGTGCCCTCGCCGGTGGCCGGGCGCGTCGTCGAGATCAGCGGCAACGCCGGCGACAAGCTCGCGGTCGGCAGCGTGCTCGCGCGCATCGACGACGCAGCCACGGGCGCGGCTGCGGTTGCCGCTGCGCCGGCCGTCGCCGCTGCCGCGGCGCCCGCCTCCACTGCAGCGGTTGCGGCGCCTGCTTCTCGCGCGGCCACTCCCGCAGCTCCCGCGGTCGCGGCGACCGCGACGGACGCCGACGCGGCCGCCGCCGTCGCGGTGCCGGTCGGCAAGCCGCTGGCTTCTCCCGCCGTGCGCCGGCACGCGCGCGAGCTGGCGGTCGACCTGGCGCTGGTGCCGGGCACCGGCCCCGACGGCCGCGTGCTGCACGACGACGTCGTGCGCTACGCCGCGCGCGGCGCCGCGAAGCCCGCCGGCGTGCAGCGCTACGCCGAGCGCAGCGGCGAGGCGCAGGTGCCGGTGATCGGGCTGCGCCGGCAGATCGCGCAGCGGATGACCGAGGCGCTCGCGATCCCGCACTTCACGTACGTCGAGGAGGTCGACGTCACCGAGCTCGAGGCATTGCGCGCGCGGCTCAACGCGGAGCGCGGCGCCGCGCGCGGGCACCTGACCGTGCTGCCGTTCCTGATGCGCGCGATCGTGCTCGCCGCGCCGGCGTTCCCGCAGGTCAACGCGCGCTACGACGCCGCGCAGGGCGTGGTCACGCGGTACGCCGCCGTCCACGTCGGCATCGCGACGCAGACGGGCCACGGGCTGATGGTCCCGGTGGTCCGGCACGCGGAGGCACGCGACCTGTGGGCGACCGCGGCCGAGGTCGCGCGGCTCGCCGACGCGGCGCGCGCGGGTCGCGCCAAGCGCGACGAGCTCTCGGGGTCGACGATCACGATCACGAGCTTGGGCCCCCGCGGCGGCATCGTGACGACGCCGATCATCAACGCGCCCGAGGTCGCGATCGTCGGCGTCAACCGCATCGTCGAGCGGCCGGTCGTCCGCGGCGGCATGGTCGTGCCGCGCCTCGTCATGAACCTGTCGTCGTCGTTCGACCACCGCGTGATCGACGGCAGCGACGGCGCCGACTTCGTGCAGGCGCTGCGCGGCTACCTCGAATGCCCGGCGCTGCTCTTCGTGGACTGACGCCAACGTGGATCGCACGCGCATGTCCGTCCGTGGCCTGACCGTCGTCGGCGCGCTGCTGCTGGCGGCGTGCGGCCCCGCGCCGGCGCCGACCGCCGCACCGGGGGCCGCCGACGGCTGGTACGACTTCGGCGGCACGTGGAACGCGACCGGCCGCCGCCACACGATCGCGATGGGCGGCGAGCGCCGGGCCGCGCTGCTCGACCTCTCGGGCTCGCTGCTGCTGTCGGGTCCCACGCGGCCCGGCGTGGGCTTCGGCGGCGAGGCCGTCGTGCTCGCCGACAACGCGACCGGCATGGTCGGGCGCGCCGTGTGGACCGACCAGAACGGCGACCAGGTGTTCAGCGAGCTGCGCGGCGACGGCACGCAGAAGGGCAACCAGGTCACCGGCACGATCGTCGGAGGCACCGGCCGCTACGCCGGGGCGACCGGCGCCTACGCGTTCACGTGGCAGTACGTGCTGGAGGCGGAGGACGGCACCGTGCAGGGCCGCACGGTCGGCCTCACCGGCCGCGTCCGCGTCGCGCCGGCCGCCGCGCCGCGCGCCGCCGCAGGGGCGAACCCGTGACGCGCCCGCTCGCGCTCGCGAAGATGGCGCTGCCGTTCGCCGTGGCGTTCGGCATCTGGTTCGTGCCCGTCCCCGCCGGGCTCACGGCGCCCGCGTGGCACCTGTTCGCGATCTTCGCCGGCGCCATCGCGTCGGTGCTGGTCGGCGCGTTCCCGCTGCTGACCTCGACGATGCTCGCGGTCGCCGCGGTCGTGCTCACCGACACGATCCCGCCGGCGAAGGCGTTCTCCGGTTTCGCCAACGCGAGCGTGCTGCTGGTCGTCATCGCGTTCCTCGTCGCGCAGGCGGTCGTCAAGTCGGGACTGGGCAAGCGGATCAGCCTGTTCATGGTCAGCCGCTTCGGCCGCTCGTCGCTCGGGCTCGCGTACAGCCTCGTGCTGACCGACGCCGTGATCGCGCCGGCGTTCCCGAGCAACACGGCGCGCGGCGGCGTCCTGTTCCCGGTCGTGCTGTCGGTCGCGCAGGGCGCGGGCTCGAAGCCCGACGACCCGCAGGGCCGCCGGCTCGGCGGCTACCTCATGTTCTGCACGATGGCGGGCCTCGCCGTGTCGTCGGCGCTGTGGATGACGGCCACGTCGGCCAACCCGATCGGCATCGCGATCGCGCGCGACTTCAAGGTCGACATCGGCTTCGGCAACTGGCTGCTGACGGCGTCGGTGCCGGCGCTCACCGCGATCGTGCTGCTGCCGCTGGTGATCGCGAAGCTCTTCCCGCCGGGCGTGACGGCGACGCCCGACGCGCCGGCCGCCGCGAAGGCGGGTCTCGCCGCGATGGGCCCGATGTCGCGCGACGAGAAGATCACCGCGGTCGCGTTCGCGCTGATGGTGACCGGCTGGATCTTCGCGGATCCGCTGAAGCTCAACGTCACCAGCATCGCGTTCGGAGGCCTCGGCCTGCTGCTGATGGCCAACGTCCTGACGCTCGACGACATCACGCACCAGGGCGACACGCTGACGACGTTCCTGTGGCTCGCCGTGCTGTTCGGGCTGTCCGGGCAGCTGAACGAGCTGGGCTTCATGGGCTACGTCGGCCAGCGCCTCGCCGCGGAGTTGGGCGGCCTCGCGTGGCCGACCACGTACGTCGCGCTGGTCGTGCTGTACGTGGCGATCCACTACATGTTCGTCAGCCAGTCGTCGCAGGTGCTGGCGCTGCTCGGCGTGTTCCTCGACGTCGGCATCCGCGGCGGCGTGCCGCCGCCGCTGATGGCGTTCTCGCTGCTGTTCGCCAGCAGCTACTTTTCGGTCATCACGCCGCAGGGCGGCAGCCAGAACGTCATCTTCGTGGCGAGCGGCTACCTGACGCAGGGCGAGCTCTACCGGCTGGGCCTCGTCGTGACGCTGTTCTTCCTCGCCGTGTTCCTCACGCTGGGCACGGCGTGGATCCTCGTCGTGCACTGAACGCCGGCCGCGGCGCGCGGCGACCGGGCCGCCGCCGCGGACCTGCCTGCGTTCAGCGCGACGCGAGCGCCGCCACCGGAAAGCGGTCGACTTCCGCCAGCAGCTCGACCAGGCACCGCGCCGCGTGCTCGAGCAGGCGCGCGCCGCGCTCGGCGTCGGCGTCCGTCGCGTCGCCGCACGCCCCGGCCGCGTTCAGGTCCTGCGCCTGCCACGCGAGCTTGCCCGGCGCGCCCGGGCCGAGCCACCGGTACTCGTTCGCCATGCGCTCGGACAGCGACGCGAAGCGCTGCAGCCGGTCGCGGCGGACGAGGTCGGGCCGCAGGTGCAGCATCAGCGACGTCTCGACGGCGCCGCCGTGGATGCCGTGCCGCAGCTCGTGCGGCGGGAACAGGCCCTCCGGCATCCCGAAGTCGTACCAGCTCGCGTAGACGGCGACGAGCCCCAGGCGCACGCGCAGGTCGCGCGCGACGATCTCCATCACCTGCGGGTTGCCGCCATGCGCGTTGAACAGCACGAGCTTGCGCAGGCCCGCGCGCGCGACGGCCTCACCGACCTCGGTCCACGTCCGCCGCAGCGTGTCGGCGTCGAACGTGAGCGTGCCGGGGAACGCGGCGTGCTCGTTGCTCTTGCCGATCGCCTGCGTGGGCAGGACCGTCACCGGCAGCGCGTCGGGCATCAGCGCGACCGCGCGGGCGACGATGCCGTCGACGATGCACGCGTCGACCGCCAGCGGCAGGTGCGGCCCGTGCTGCTCGATCGCCGCGACCGGCAGGAGCGCGATCGTCCGGTCGCCGGCGAGCGCCCCGATCTCCTCCCACGTCGCGTCCTGCCAGTACCGCTGCCGCATGCCGGCGATCCTCCGTCGCGTCCCGTCCGTCATCGTGCGGGCGACGCCCGCGCACCGTCAAGCGCCCGCCCGGGCCACGAGCCGGTCGCCGCGAACGGGTATGCTTGCCGCTGCGTCACCTTCGCGAAGGACCCCGCATGCGCGCCCGGCAACCGAACCTCCTCGTGATCCTGATCGACGACCTGCGCTACGACGAGTTCGGCGCCGGCGGCCACCCGTACATGCGCACGCCCAACGTCGACCGGCTCGCCCACGAGGGCGCGTTGTTCGAGCGCGCGTTCCACACGACGCCGATCTGCTCGCCCAACCGCGCGTCGATCGTCACCGGCCAGTACGCGAGCCGGCACGGGATCATCGACAACGTGGCGCGCGACGCGATGAGCCACCGGCTGCCCAACTACCACGTCGAGCTGCAGCGGCTGGGCTACGAGACCGCGCACATCGGCAAGTGGCACATGGGCAACGACGGCAT
Source organism: Casimicrobiaceae bacterium (assembly GCA_041911995.1). GTDB lineage: Bacteria > Pseudomonadota > Gammaproteobacteria > Burkholderiales > Casimicrobiaceae > VBCG01. The sequence continues at coordinate 19,399 of JAYRNW010000162.1, forward strand.
GCCGCGCCCCGGCTACGACTACTGGGTGAGCTACGACGGCCACGGCAAGCTCATGGACCCGAGGCTCAACCACGACGGCAAGTACGTCCAGCACCACGGTTACATCACCGACATCATGAACGGGCTGGCCGTCGAGTTCCTCGAGCGCAGGCGCGATCGGCCGTTCTCGCTGTTCTTCGCGCACAAGGCCGTGCACCCGGACGCCGAGCAGGCGGCCGACGGCACCCTGCGCATCTCGGCGCAGGGCGGCTACGTCGTCGCCGACCGGCACCGCGACCTCTACCGCGACGCCGTCTTCCCGCGCACGCCGAACATGATGTCGGAAGCCGACGTCGTGCGGCAGAAGCCGGCGTGGGCCGAGTGCTTCGCGCTGCGCTCGGGCGAGACCGCGCAGAAGATCCTGGGCGCGCTGCAGTCGCGCTCGCAGGACGAGATCCGGCGGCGCGCGCAGATGATGGCGGCCGTGGACGAGGGCCTGGGCGCGATCTTCGCCACGCTGGAGCGGCAGGGCCAGCTCGACGACACGTTCGTCGTGTTCCTCGGCGACAACGGGTTCTTCTTCGGCGAGCACGCGCTGGGGCCGGAGCGCCGCTTCGCCTACGAGGAAGGGATCCGCTCGCCGTTCCTCGTCCGCTACCCGCGGCGCGTCGAGGCGGGGCTGCGACTCTTCGACCTCGTCATCTGCCAGGACATCGCGCCGACGATGCTGGCGCTGGCCGGCGGCCGGCCCGGGCCGCAGATCCAGGGCCGCTCGCTGCTGCCTCTGTTCGCGAAGGGCGCGAAGCCCGCGCGCAAGGGCAGCCGCGCCGGCTGGCGCAAGTCGTTCCTCGTCGAGTACTGGGCCGAGCAGGCGATGCCGTGGCTCGTCGGCATGACGTACAAGGCGGTGCGCACCGACCGCTGGAAGTACATCCACTGGGTCAACCGCGGCCGCGCCGGCGAGTTGGACGAGCTCTACGACCTCGACGCCGACCCGTGGGAGCTCGTCAACCTGAACGGCCGCCGCGCGCTCGCGCCGGTGCGCGAGCGGCTGCGGCGCGAGCTGAAGGCGCTGATCGCGCAGGCCGTGGGCCTGTAGCGTCAGCCGGCCGCGGGCGCGGCAGGCTCGGGCTGCGCGTCCAGCGCGCCGCCGAGGAACAGGCGGCCGACGCGCGGATCGGCGAGGATCGTCCGCGCGTCGCCCGTCATCCGCGTGCGGCCGAGCTCCAGCACGACGGCCGCGTCGGAGATCTCGAGCGCGCTGCGCGCGTTCTGCTCGACCATCAGGATCGACATCCCGCGCGACCGCAGGTCCTGCAGGATGCCGAACGTCTCCTGCACGAGCTTCGGCGACAGGCCGATCGACGGCTCGTCGATCAACATGAGCTTCGGCTGCAGCAGCAGGCAGCGGCCGATCTCCAGCAGCTTCTGCTGGCCGCCCGAGAGCGTGGACGCCTGCGCGTCCGCGCGCTGCCGCAGCATCGGGAAGCGGTCCATCACCGACTCGATGCGCGCGGCGACGTCGACGCCGGGCGGCGCCGCCGTCGCGCCGAGCTCGAGGTTGTGGCGCACCGAGAGCTCCGGGAAGATGTTGCGCCCCTGCGGCACGTAGCTCAAGCCGCGCTCGAGCAGCCGGCGGGGCCCGGCGTTGGTCACGTCGTCGCCGTCGAGCGCGACGCGGCCGCGCTGGACGCGCAGCAGGCCGAACACCGCCTTGAACACCGTCGACTTGCCGGCGCCGTTGGGGCCGATGATCGTCGTGATCTTCCCGCGCGGCACCGCGAACGTCGTGCCGTTCAGCACGACGAGCTTGCCGTAGCCGGCGACGACGCCGTCGAGCGTCAGGATCGGCGACGCGTCCGCGGCCGCCGGCGCGGCGCCTGCGTCAGTGGCCAAGGTAGGCCTCGATCACGTCGGGGTTGCTGCGGATCGCCTCCGGCGCGCCCTCGGCGATGATCTTCCCTTCCGCGAGCACGAGGATGCGCGAGCACAGCGACATCACGAACTCCATGTTGTGCTCGATCACGACGAACGTCGCGCGGTCGCGCGCGTTGATCTCGCGCAGCCGCTCGCGCAGGCCCGCGAGCATCGTCGGGTTGACGCCGCCGGCCGGCTCGTCGAGCAGCACGAGCCGCGGCCCGGCCATGAACGCCATCGCGGCGTCGAGGAGCTTCTGCTGGCCGTACGACAGGCCGCCGGCCTGCGCGTCGCGCAGCGCGGACAGCCGGAAGAACTCGATCATCCGGTCGGCGGCCGGGCCGAGCCCGGCGTCGCGCGCGCCGACCAGCCGCGACCACATCGAGCCGCGGTGCTCCTGCCCGGCGAGGATCAGGTTCTCGCGCACCGTGAGCTTCGGGAACACCTGCAGCAGCTGGAACGTCCGCCCGACGCCCAGCCGGTTCAGCATGTACGGCCGCATGCGGGTGATCGTGCGCCCGTCGATGCGCACGTCGCCGGCGGTGGGCGCGAGCTGGCCGAGGATGCAGTTGAACAGCGTCGACTTGCCGGATCCGTTCGGCCCGATGAGGCCGAGGATCTCGCCTTCGCGGACCTCGAACGAGACGCCGTCGACGGCGACCACCCCGCCGAACGACTTCGCGAGCCCGCGCACCTCGAGGACGCTCTTCACGGCGGCGCCCCGCCTTCGGGCCCGGCGGCCGCCGCGTCGGCGGGCGGCGGCGCGGCGCCGGTCGCCACGGGCCGCCGCAGCCGCTCGACGAGCCCGATGAGGCCCGCCGGGCACACGGCGATCAGCACCATCACGAACACCGCGTACAGCACGAGGTAGAGGCCCTCGGAGAAGCGCAGCCACTCGGGCAGCAGCACGGCGACCGCCGCGCCGACGAACGGCCCGAAGAAGTACCCCGAGCCCCCGACGATCACCATCAGCAGCAGCGTGAGCGACAGGTTGAGCGCGAACGCCGTCGGCTCGATGAACTGCACGAGCGGCGCGTACAGCACGCCGGCGACACCGCCGAGCGCGGAGCCCAGCGCGAACGCGATCAGCGTGTAGCGGCGCGTGTCCACGCCCAGCGAATCGGCGCGGATCGGGTTCTCGCGCAGCGCGGTGAACGCGCGCCCCCACGGCGAGCGGACCAGCCACCACTTGCCCAGCGTCACCAGGCCCAGCGCGCCTAAGCAGAACCAGTAGAAGTCGGCCGGCTTCGCCGTCGACCAGCCGAGGATCTTCGGCCGCGGGATGCCGGACACGCCGTAGACGCCCCGGGTCAGCCACTCCTCGTTGCGCAGCACCAGGAACACCAGCGTGGTGAAGGCCAGCGTGACGAACGCGAGGTAGTGGTGCTGGACGCGCAGCGCCGGGAAGCCCAGCACCCACCCGATCGCGAAGCAGAGCGCGACGGCCAGCAGCAGCGCCACGCCGAGCGGCCAGCCCTGTGTGGTCAGCAGCGCCGCGCAGTACGCGCCGATGCCGACGAACGACGCCTGCGCGAGCGAGATCTGTCCGGCGTAACCCAGCGTCAGGTTGAGCCCGATCGCGGCGATCGTCATGACCGTCCACATCGACAGCAGGTAGATGCCGTAGGGCTTCAACCCCAGCGGCGCGACGACGAGCAGCGCGACGACGACGACGCCCGCCGCGTACGCGAGGCGCCGGCGCGGCATCATACGGTCCGCTCCTCGGCGCGCCCGAGCAGCCCCTGCGGCCGGAACAGGATGACGGCGATCAGCAGGAACAGCGGGATCGCGGCGCGGTACTGCGCCGACCAGTACGCGGCCACCAGGTTGTCGAGCACGCCGAGCAGCAGCCCGCCGACGATGGCGCCGCGCACCTGGTTGAACCCGCCGACGATCGCGGCGACGAACGCGACCAGTCCCAGCGTCTCGCCGTTGGTGAACTTGGCGAGGTAGATGGGGCTCACGAGGAACGACGCCAGCGCGACCAGCAGCGCGTTGATCACGAACGTCAGCATGATCATCCGCTCGACAGGGATGCCGAGGATGCGCGCGAGGTCCGGGTTCTGCGCGGTGGCCTGCATCTGCCGCCCGGTGCGCGTGCGCGCGAGGAAGTACTGGAGCACCGCGACGGCGACGATGGCGACGCCGATGATCACGAGGTTCTGGCCGGACACCACGACGCCGCCGATCGTGATGTTGGTGGTCGCCCAGGCCGCCGGGAACGGCTGCGCGTCCGCCGCGTAGAACTCCTTGACGCCTTCCTTCATGAAGATCGCGAGCGCGATCGTCGAGATCACGAGCGGCAGCACGCCGTGGCGGATCACCGGGTCGACGATGACGCGCTTGAACAGCACGCCCAGCACGAGCACCGACAGCAGGAAGCCGAGCGCGATCGCCGCCGCGAACGACAGGCCGAGGAACTTCATCGCCGCCAGCACGAGGAACGCCGGCAGCATCACGAACTCGCCCTGCGCGAAGTTGATCGTCTGCGACGTCTGCCAGAGCAGCACGAAGCCGACGGCGACCAGCGCGTAGATGCCGCCGGTCGCGAGGCCCGCGACCAGGAGTTGCAGGAAGTCGATCATCGCGCGCGCCGGCGCAGGCGGGGCCGCCCGCCCGCGCCCGCCGGTGCGCGCGATCCGCGCGCCCGCGATGACCGACTTCCTGCAGCTCCTCGTCGCGGGCCTCGCGACCGGCGGCATCTACGCGCTGGTCGCGGTCGGCTTCGTCCTGCTCTGGCAGACGTCGC
>JAYRNW010000163.1:0-36062 GCA_041911995.1 Casimicrobiaceae bacterium
GATCGGCACCGGCGAATTGCGGACGATCCACTCGCGCGTCTCGTGGATGTTCTTCCCGGTGGACAGGTCCATCACCGTGTCGCCGCCCCAGCGGATCGCCCATGTCATCTTCTCGACCTCCTCGCCGATCGACGACGACACCGCCGTGTTGCCGTTGTTCGCTTTGTTCTTCCCGAGTAAGTGGCGGCCGATGATCACCGGCTCGCTTTCCGGATGGTTGACGTTCGACGGAATGATCGCGCGGCCGCGCGCGACCACGTCGCGGACGAACTCGGGCGTGATGACCGCCGGAATCGCCGCGCCGAAGCTCTGGCCGGGATGCTGGCGGCGCACGCTGTCGGGGAACCGCGCCACCATCTCCTCGCGCAGCAGGTTCTCGCGGATCGCGACGAATTCCATCTCGGGCGTGACGATGCCGCGCCGGGCGTAGTGCATCTGCGTGACGTTGGCGCCCGGCTTCGCGCGCCGCGGCTTGCGGTGCAGGTCGAAGCGCAATCCGGCGAGCGCGGCGTCGGCGAGGCGCGCCCGCCCGTACGCCGACGTCGGACCCTCGAGCTCGACGGTGTCGCCGCGCTCGGCGATCCACGCGGCGCGCAGCGGCGAGAGACCCTTGCGGATGTCGATGCGCACGGCGGGGTCGGTGTACGGGCCCGACGTGTCGTAGACGGTGAGCGGCGGATTCTTCTCTGCGCCGAACGAGGAGGGCGTCTCGCTCTGCGAGATCTCGCGCATCGGGACGTTGAGGTCCGGCCGCGACCCCGGCACGTAGACCTTGCGCGAGGCCGGCAGCGGCGCGACGGCGGCGGCATCCACCTTCGCGTCGCGCGCGAAGAAACGGTCGTTGGCGTTCATGGTGCGCTCCTCTCGAGGCGGCCGGCGGAGGGAGCGGAAGGGGAAGGCGCTTCACGCTTCCCTGCGCCGGCATTATCCGGATCAGGTTCCAAGGGTCTCATCTCACCCGCCCGCCGCCGCTGTCGTTCGCGCCGCGGACAGGACCCCTAGCGTCGCCGCCAGTTTACGCGAACGGCGCCAAGGGGCAAGCCGCGGCGAGCGCCTGCGTGGCAGAATGCCCGCGCGGGACGGCGGGCCATTGCCCCGGCCCGCGCCCGTCTTCCGGAGCCGCCGCGCGATGCCCAACGCCGCGCCGTCTTGCCCGCGCTGCCAGTCCGCCGTCCCCGCGGACGCGCGCTTCGGCCCGCAATGCGGCGCGCCGCTCGCGCCCGGCGCCGGCGCGCCGGCGGCCGCACCCACACCGCGCGGCGAGCGCCGGCCGGTGGCGGTGCTGTTCGCCGACCTGTCCGGCTACACGAAGCTCTCGAGCGAGCTCGACCCGGAGGACGTGCACCGGCTGCTGTCGCGCTACTTCGAGCTCGTCGACGGGCTGGTCGCGCAGTGCGGCGGCACGATCGACAAGCACATCGGCGACGCGGTGATGGGCGTGTTCGGCGCGCCGGTCGCGTACGGCAACGACACGCTGCGCGCGCTGCGCGCCGCGGCCGGCGTGCACGCCGCGATGCAGACGCTGTCGGCCGAGTTCGGGCGCCCGCTCGCGGCGCACGTCGGCGTGGCGAGCGGCGAGGTCGTCGCCGCCGACACCGGCAGCGCCGTCCACCGCACCTACACGGTGACCGGTGACGCGGTGAACCTCGCCGCGCGGCTGGACGAGATCGCGCGCGCCGGCGAGACCGTGATCTCCGACGACGTCCATCGCGCGTGCGCGGCGTTCGTCGAGGCCGACCAGGTGGGCGTGGTGCCGATCCGCGGGCTCGCCGGCGTAGTGCCCGTGTGGAAGCTGCGCTCGCTGCGCGTCGACGTCGCGGCCGAGCACCCGCTGATTGGGCGCGAGGCCGAGGTCGCGCGCTTCCTCGCGCGGCTCGACGCCGTCGACGCGGGAGAACGCGGCGCGACGCTGCTCGTACGCGCCGACCCCGGCATGGGCAAGACGCGGCTGACGCAGGAGCTCGTCCTGCACGCGCGCCGCCGCGGCTACCCGGCGCATGTCGCCGCCGTGCTCGACTTCGGCACGGCGCAGGGGCGCGACGCCGTGCACGCACTGTTCGCGAGCGTGCTCGGGATCGCGGCCGACGCCTCCGATGCCGAGCGCCGCGCGGGTCTCGACCGCGCCGTCGCCACCGGCGGCGTGGCGGCCGACGACGAGCCGTTCGCCGCCGACCTCCTTGCGCTGCCGCAGCGCGCGCCGTCGATCTACGAGGCGATGGACAACGCGACGCGCACCGCAGGCCGGCTGCGTGCGCTCGCGGGCGCCGTCGCGCACGCGGCGACGGCGAGCCCGATCGTGCTGCTGGTCGAGGACGTGCACTGGGCCACGCCGTGGATCCGCGCCGGCGTGCGCGCGCTCGCCGACTGCGCGCAGCGGATGCGCGTCGTGGTCGTCTGCACGTCGCGGCGCGAAGGCGACCCGTTCGGCGCGCCGCGGCTCGACGTCGGCGTCGAGCACTGGGACCTGCCGCCGCTCGCCGCCCGCGACGCGCTGGCGCTCGCGCACACGTTCCTCACCGCCAACCCCGACGTCGCGCAGCGCTGCGTCGAGCGCGCGCAGGGCAACCCGCTGTTCCTGACCCAGCTCCTGCGCAGCGGCGCGGACGGCGCGGCCATCCCCGGCTCGATCCAGAGCGTCGTGCTGTCGCGGCTCGACCGGCTGCCGGTGGCGGACAAGGCGGCCGTGCAGGCCGCCTCGATCGTCGGCCAGCGCTTCGAGCTGCCGCTCCTGCGGCACCTGCTCGACGATCCGGCGTACGACGCGGGCACGCTGCTGGGCCGCGACCTCGTGCGTACCGACGACGCCGACGCGCGCCGCTTCGTGTTCGCGCACGCGCTGATCCGCGACGGCGCCTACGCGTCGCTGCTGCACAGCGCGCGCCGCGCGCTGCACCTGCGCGCCGCCGAATGGTACGACGGGCGCGACCCGGCGCTGCACGCCGAACACCTCCACCGTGCCGAGGATCCGCGCGCGCCGGCGGCGTACCTCGCGGCGGCACGCGCGGCCGCAGCGGCGCTGCGCTTCGACGACGCGCTGCGCCTCGCGCGGCGCGGCGGCGAGCTGCCGGCGCCGGCGGACGTCCGCTTCGAGCTCGCGCGTTTCGCCGGCGACCTGGCGCGCGACCTCGGCGACGTCGGCGGCTCGATCGCCGCGTTCGAGCGCGCGCTCGCGCACGCGGCGACCGCCGCGCAGCGCGCCGGCGCGTACCTCGGCATCGCGGCCGCGCCCCGGGCGGCCGGCGACGCGGCCGCCGGCGTCGCGGTGCTCGACACCGTCGAGCCGATCACGGTGGCCGCGGGACTCGCGCGCGAGGCGTCGCGCGCCGCGTACCTGCGCGGCTGCTTCGAGTTCGCGCGCGGCGACGCGCGGGCGTCGCAACGCGCGCAGGAGCTCGCGCGCGAGCGCGCGGCCGCCGCCGGCGACGCCGAGTGCGAGGCGCAGGCGCTGTCCGGGCTGGCGGACGTGCTGTACGCCGACGGCCGCATGCGCTCGTCGTACGTGGCGTTCCAGCGCTGCGTGGCGCTGTGCGACCGGCTCGGGCTGATCCGCTTCTCGCTCAACAACCGCTGCATGCTGGCGATCACGCATTCGTACCTCGAGCCGGCCGACGCCGCGTTGCCGGAACTCGACCGCGCACGCGCGCAGGCGCGCGATCTCCGGCATCCGGTCGCCGAGGTGATGGCGGACGAGACCGAGGGCTGGGTCCGCGTCATCCAGGGACGCGACGCCGATGCGATCGCGCCCGCCGAGCGCAGCCTCGCGCTTGCGCGCGAGATCGGTGCGCGCCGGTTCGTCGTGTTCAACGCCGGCCTGCTGGCGTTCGCGTACGCGCACGTCGGGCGCCCGGAGGCCGCCGCCGCGGCGCTGCGCGAAGCCGGCGGCTACGGCGACGTGGCGGGTGGACGGTTCGTCAGTGCGATGCTGCACGGCGCGCGATTGCCGCTTGCCCGGAATGCGGCCGAGCTGGCGGCGGCGTTGGCCGACGGCGAGCGCGCGCTGGCCGACGGCTGCCCCGCGCATTGCCACTTCTGGTTCCGGCGCGAGGCGATCGACGTGCTGCTCGGGCGCGGCGACTGGGACGGCGTCGCGCGCCACGCGGACGCGCTCGCCGCGTTCACGGCGTCGCGCGCGGAGCCGCTGCCGTTCTCCGACTTCCACGTCGCGCGCGCGCGCGCGCTGGCTGCCGCCGGCCGCAGCCGGCCGGACCCGGCGGCGCTCGCCGCGTGCCGCGCGCAGGCGGTGGCCATGGGCGTGCCCGGCGCGCTGCCGATGCTCGACGCGGCGCTGGCGCGGTACGGCTGATGGTCGTGGCGGGCCCTCGCAGGCGCCCGATTTGCCCGTGGTACCGCCCGCGCATTAGAATGGCGCGCGTCGCGGGTGTAGCTCAATGGCAGAGCAGAAGCTTCCCAAGCTTACGACGAGGGTTCGATTCCCTTCACCCGCTCCAGATCCGACGGCCCGCAATGCGGGCCGTCGTTGTTTCCGGGGGTGAAGGGTTGCGATCGGCGCGGTCATGCGATGGGCGCGAGTGCGGCGACCTTCCTGACCAGATCCGTCCGCGCGATGTCGAGCCTGTCCGGGCCGGTCTTGACCGACAGCCGGCTGCGCTCCTTTGTGCCGAGGAAGTAGCTGATGCGTTCCGCATTGGCGCCCGACGGGTGCGGTAATCCGTCGAGGATTCTTCGTTCGTCCACGAGCTTGCGCGTCGCCAGCGCGCGCAACACTTCGGTCGGAACCCGGCCAAGGGGAATGAAGACCGCGTGGGCGAGCGTGCGTACCATCGGCACGAAGTGGCGCTCGACCTGATCGCGCAACATCGGATGCCGCATCGGGCCCGGTATGCCGTTGTAGTCGCGGCCGTCGACCAGCACGGGAAACGGCAGCGTCGAACAGCTGTGCAGCAGATGGGCCGCAGTCCCGAACAGTTCCCCGCATGTACGCAGACGCAGCCACGCGTGCAATCCGATGCGGTCGAGCAGCGCGATCAGGTTGCCTCGCAGGGCGCCGCTGAACGCGCCGGTCGTCAACCCGGCGCGTTGCGCCTCGACGGCGCTTGCGCCCGCGAGCAGCTCTTGCCGGGCGGCGCGGAGGGCGCTGAACATCTGCGTGCGGCCCGGAGTGATGCCGACGAGGACGAGTCGCGCATGCGCGTTCATCCAGTCGAACGGCGCGTACCAGGCGGACAGGCGGCCATCGCGCGCGAGCAGGAGTCGGTCGTCGATGCGATCGCCGCCGAGCGAACGGATGGCTGCCTCGTGTTGCAGAAAGAGCTGGGTCGGCATGGCAAATTCCTTTCTCGCGAACGACGGTGGTTGGCTTCGGGGTTCGGCGGTGCAGTGGCGAAGTGAAGCAGTGTCCCGACGCGCCATTACGGCTCGCGCAGGGCTTTCCTGAGCAGTGCGGCTTCGTCGGGGTAGTCGAGCTCGAGGACCTGTCGCAGGAGCCAGCTTTCGTCGATGACCAGCGCCTCGGCGATGCGGCGGGCATGCGGAAGGCCGAGCGGCTCGGTCCCCGCGAGGATGCGGGCGAAGCGGTCCGGGTCCATGCCGATGCGGGCGGCGGCAACCGAGGCGTTTCCGTGCTTCCGGCGCACGAGTTCGCGCAGGTAGGCGCGGAGCTCCGCGCCGGAGGCGATGCGCGGGGGCTGCGTTTCGTCGACGTCGAATGCGATGCGCTGCGTGGGCGCGAAACCGCGGCGTTCGGCGAGCCAGCGCCGCGCCTCGCCGGCGGCGACCTCGAAGCGCCCCGCCGTGCGGGTGCCGCGCAGCCGCTGCGCCCCCTTCAGCGAGAACGCGTTCTGGACGCTGCGCTCGGTCATGCCGGCCAGCAGCGCGAGTTGCCGGGCGTCGAGTGGATCGCCGGCGTCGAGATCGATGCGCGCCCGGGCGACGTCGATCAGGTGGCGCAGGCCGCCGGGTGCGTATTCCGTGCGGCCGGCGTAATCGGTCCAAAGTTCCGCGGCGAGCTCGCTTTGCTCGAGCATCGCGACCAAGTCGCCGACGATGGCGAAATAATTGGGACCGCCGTCGAGCTCGCGTTCGAGGTCGTCGGTGAGCTTGCCGTGGAACGCGTAGTCGCAGGCTTGGGGAAGCAGCGTGCCGAGACGCGTGCGATCGACGTCGAAGGCGGCGGCCGCGTCGTCGTCGGTCGCGGCGTCGGCGCGCAGCACCGAACGAAGCGCGTGGGGCCCGTAGGTGTCGTTGAGGATGACCGCCAGCACGACGAGGTGGTGGCGCAGTTCGGCCTGAAGGGCCGTGAGGGTGGGCGCAGACGAGGTATTGGTCATGATCGGATACTGTGCATTGGTGAGTAACACGCTCAGTGTAGTCCTTGGTATCCCGGATTGCAAGTGTATGTGAGTCACTTGTTCATATTATTTCTTCGACCGCTCAGAAGATGGCCGGCAGGAAGAGCGTCCTCAGAGACGGATGAGATCATTGCTGCAGGCTGTCTCGCGTTCGACGAGAGTGAGCGCACACACTGAAACCACCGGGTTGTGAGTATACTCACTCAGCGCAGCATCGCCGTCAGGACGGTAACGACCGTTACCGTCCCGCTCCCCCCGTTCGTGGGTGAAGACCTGCTTGATGATCTATGCATGCATAGATCGGCGACCGTCCCGCTCCCCCCATTCGTGGGTGAAGACCTGCATGCGGGTTGGCATGCCAACTTCCGATGCGCCCGGAATGTGTGCGTATGCGAACCCTGGCATCCATGCATGCATAGATAGCGCTGCCCGGCGATGGCGGGGCCAGCCTCTGGCCGACTGTAACGGGCGTTACAGTTCGCGCCCGAGGATGGCCCCTCGCTGCCGGGGCGGCCTCCCTTCGGGTTTTTGCCCCCGGATGCAGTGTTTTATCGGCATATCTCGAAATCTACTTTAAGGTGATCTTCTGTCATGTCCTCTAAACACGGGCCTTGCCGATGTTTGATCCATCGGCTATTTTATAAACCATGGGTTTATCTGAGCGCGGCCGGACCAAACAACTGTCGAAGGATCTGCTCCCCGGCGTCCCAGTGGGGCGGAAATGGCTCGCCGAAAGGGCGATCTCTCCCCAACTCGCCTATCGCTACGTCCAGACCGGCTGGCTGGAGCGCGTTGCGCGTGGGGTGTTCGCCAAGCCCGGCGCCCCTCTGGACGTCGAGCCCAGCTTGCGACTGCTGGTCGAGACAGGCTGCCGCGTGCATGTCGGAGGCAAGTCCGCCCTCGCCTGGCAGGGCCATCGCCACAATCTGTCGCTGGGCGGGGAAGCCCTCACGCTCTATCGGAGGAAGGGGCGCCCGCTCCCGGGTTGGTTCGTGACCCGATTCCGTCCGGAGACCGACTCGCGCCAACTGTTCGCCGAGGAAGCCGGACAGCCGGCGTTCGTGTCCGAACATCCGGACCACCCCGGCGTGCCCGTCTCGGAGCCCGAGCGCGCCGTTCTGGAACTCCTGAGCGGAGTCCCGGCGCGGCAGGGGGTCGAGGAAGCCGCTCAACTGGTCGAGGGCCTGGTTGCCCTGCGACCCGCCGCACTGCAGGATCTGCTCTCCCGCTGCAGGAGCCGGAAGACCGTGCGGCTGTTCCTCCATTTCGCGCGCGCGTCGAGCCTGCCGGTCCTCGATCGGCTCGCGCCCGAGCACCTGCCGGCCGGCTCCAGCAGCCGTTACGTCCTCAAGCTGCCGGGCCGGACGCTGGCGCTCAAGCGGTGAACGAGGCCTACCGGCGCACCGTCGAGCTGCTGCTCGACCTGGCGCCGCGCGTGTTCGCGGAACCCGACTTCGCGCTGAAGGGCGGAACGGCGATCAACCTCTTCGTGCGCGACCTGCCGCGGTTGTCCGTCGACATCGACGTCGTCTTTACGCCTGTCGACGTGCCGCGTCCGGAGGCCCTTGCGCGCATCTCCGCGGCACTCGACCGCATCCGCCGGGTCCTGGAACGCAGTCCGGAAACGTCCGTCAGCCAGGCGGGGGCGGCTGGCGACGAGGTCAAGCTCCTGGTCGAGCGCGGCGGATACCGCGTCAAGGTCGAGGTCAACACGGTCTTTCGCGGCACCGCGTATCCGGTCGCCGCACGACCGCTCGCATCCGCCGCCGCAGACCGGTTCAAGCGAGACGTGCGCGTCGCAGTCCTGGACATCGACGAGTTGTACGGCAGCAAGCTCGTCGCCGCGATGGACCGCCAGCATCCGCGCGATCTCTTCGACGTCATGCAATTGTTCGACCACGGCGGCATCACACCGCGGATGCGCCGTGCTTTCGTCGTCTACGCGGCCGGGCACAACCGGCCGATCGGCGAGTTGCTCACGCCGAACGAGCTGCCGCTCGACCGGGTCTATCGCACCGAATTCGCCGGAATGACGGAGCAGGACGTTTCGCTCGACCGTCTTGTCGAAGCTCGTGCCAGGCTGTTTCACGAGCTGCCGGAGTCGCTCGATGACGAGGAGCGGCGGTTTCTGCTGTCGATGAAGGAAGGAGACCCGGCGTGGGCGTTGCTCGGCGTGCCGTACGCAGAAAAGCTGCCCGCGCTGGCGTGGAAGCTTCTCAATGTCCGCAAGCTTCGAATGGCGCATCCGGACCGGCACGCCAAGCTGGTGGCAACGCTACGGGCGAAACTCCAGCTTTAGTCGTTGCGCTGCGCTACATGCCTGCCGCGCGCGCTGCGCGGCCCGTCAGTCGAACGCGCAGGACCCCGGCCCACCCGGGTGGCCGCACGAGCCGCACGGGCCGGCGGCGACGGGCGCGGCGTCGGTCGTCGCGGTGGCGAAGACCGACAGCTTCTTCGCGAGGTCGGTCGAATGACAGTGCGGGCAGTCGGGAATGGTGTCCGAGCGCACGAGCGTCTCGAACTCGTGGCCGCATGTGCTGCACGCGTATTCGTAGATCGGCATGGTGGCGTTCCCCTGGAATTCGCTGTCCTGCCGCCCATTGTAAACTCGCGCGTCAACCGTCAGAACGCGACGCCATGAACCGAACGCGCATCGACCCGCAACCCGCCGGCGCCGGCCCTGCCGCGTGGCTGCGCCTGCTCGCGCTCGCGGCGCTGCTGCTGCCGGCGCTCGCGTTGGCGCAGGCCGGCGGCGCGCCCAAGGGCAACCCGCGCCTCGCGAGTCTTTCCATCGACGTGTGGCCGGAGTACGACCGGCCGGCGGCGCTGGTGATCCTCAAGGCGGCGCTGGCCGAGGGCACGAAGCTGCCGGCGCCCGTGACGCTGCGGCTGCCCGCCGCCGCGGGCGGCGCGGCCGCGGTCGCGTACGCGGCGACGGCCGACGGCAACCTGCTCAACCTGAAGCACGAGGCGGTGCCTGCCGGCGATCACGTGACGCTCAAGTTCACGGCGCCGGAGCGCTTCTTCCACGTCGAGTTCTACGTGCCGATCGCGACCGGCGCGCCGGCGCGCAGCGTTCGCTACGTGTGGCCGGGCGATCTCGCCGCCGACCGCGTGACGGTCGTCGTGCAGGAGCCGGCCACCGCCACCGACGTCGCGGTCGAGCCGAAGCTCGACGGCATCTCCGCCGGCCAGGACGGATTGAAGTACCGCGTCGGCTAAGTCGGCGCGCACGACGTCGGCCGCGCGCTGCCGATCGCCGTGCGCTACACGAAGGCCGACGCGCGCCCGTCCGCCGAGATCGTCAAGCCCGCGGCGCCCCCCGCGGCGTTGCCAACCGCGTCGTCGCCGACGGTGCCGCCGGTCGTGCCGTTCACGCCGCCCGCCTCCCCCGGGATGCCGGACTGGGTGATCCCGCTCGCGGGCCTCGCGCTGCTCGGAGCGATCGGCGCCGGGTTGATCGCGTGGATCTGGCGGCGCGGCCCGGCGCCGAAGCCGGCCGCGCGCGACGCGACGGTCGCGGGCAAGCCGTGCGCGAAATGCGGCACGGCCGTACCGGCCGGGCAGCGCTTCTGCGGGCATTGCGGCGCGAAGGTCGCGTAGCGCCGTTCACCCCGTCCCCGTCCCCGTCCCGTCCCGGCCCGTCCCGTCCCCGCCCGTGCTCCGCCGCGCGGTTTGACCTGCGTCAGGGTTTGGCCCGTTTGCCGGCCTCCGCGCCGTGCGCGGGGTGCCGCGTTTGACGCCGATCAGGTTTCGCCCCACGTCCGTCGACTAACGTTACCGGCATTCGATATCGGCGATCGGTATCGAAACCCGATTCCGGGATCCGACAACCATACGGGGAGACATCATGTACGGAAAAGCGATGAAACTGGCGGTTTCGCTGGCCGTGGGCGCGCTGCTCGCGGCGCCGGCGTTCGGCCAGAACGTGTTGACGGCGGTCAAGGTCGCGCAGGCGCCGAACATGGCGGCGCTCGGCGCCGATCCGGCCTGGGCGAAGGCGCCCGAGCTCAAGTTCGGCATCTCGGGCGGGCAGAACTTCGTCGACGGCAAGAGCAACGTCGCGATGAAGGCCGTCTACACGAACGACATGCTCTACGTCTGGCTGCAGTACGACGACCCGACGCAGTCGGTGCGGCGCAGCCCGTTCGTCAAGCAGGCCGACGGCTCGTGGAAGAAGCTCGTCGACCCGGACGACAAGGGCGGCGACAATAACAAGTACTACGAGGACAAGTTCGCGTTCATCTGGAACATCGACAACTCGATCAAGGGCTTCGACCAGAACGGCTGCTTCGCGACGTGTCACGCGGGCGAGCAGGGCAAGCCGTACGGCAACAAGTACACGGCGAGCGCCGGCGAGCTGGGCGACATCTGGCACATGAAGTCGGTGCGCGGCGGCTACATCGGCCAGACCGACAACCAGTACGTCGACCACACGCGGTTCGACAAGGACAAGGCGCCCGAAGCCGGCCGCAAGAGCGACGCGAAGACCGGCGGCGGCTACGACGACATCAAGCTCGTCAACGGCAAGCCGGAGTTCATGAGCAAGGACGCGAAGCCCGCCAACAAGGGCGGCCTCTACTACCTCAAGGCCGAGGACAAGGTCCCGTTCGACGACAGCAAGTTCGTCGCCGGCGACGAAGTCGCGTCGATCCTCGTGTCGAAGTTCACCGGCGACCGCGGCGTGATCGACACGGTGCTCGACTACAAGAACGGCAAGTACACGTTCGTGCTCGCGCGGCCGCTCGTCACCAAGAGCCCGTACGACGTGCAGTTCAAGGACCTCAACGCCGAGTACGGATTCGGCTTCGCCGCGTTCGACAACGCGCAGGTGCGCCACGCGTTCAACATGGGTGCGCTCAAGCTCAAGTTCGCGAAGTAGCGGACGGCGCCCGGCCCGGCACCGGGTGCACAGTGTCGAGAAAGGGCCGGCCGGCGCCGGCCCTTTCCTCTTGCGCCAGCGTGCGCCGGACCCGGACTACAGAACCCGCGGACCATCATGGGACAGGACATCTCCGGCAGAATCCTGCGCGACGTGCTGCTCGCGTTCGTGCGCGTGCACGTGCTGCACCACGCGAGCGAGGGCCGCATCTACGGCGTCGAGATGATGGACGAGCTGCGGCGGCACGGCTACACGATCGGTCCCGGCACGCTCTATCCGCTGCTGCACGGGCTGGAGGAGGACGGCGCGCTGACGTCGGCAACTGCGGTGGTCGCCGGCAAGTCCCGCCGGTACTACCGGACCACGCGGGCGGGCGACCGCCTGCTCGCCCTGCTGCGCGCGCGGATCGCCGAGCTGGTCGACGAGGTCGCGCCGCGCGACGAAACGACCGGGCGCCGCGCTCAGCGGCCGGCCGCCGGCCGCAGCCGGTAGAGCATCTCGCCGGCGCGCGGCACCACGAGCACGTCTTCGGCCGCGCGCGCGGTCCACGCCGCGACGTCGATCGACGCGGGATCGCGGTAGCCCAGGTTGATCTTCCGGCAGCGCTCCGCGGAGATGCCGGTCGCGAGCGTGACCGTCACGCGCGGCGTCTCCACGCCGGTGGCCGCGTCGTAGGTGCCCAAACCCTTCACGTGCGTCGAGTGCGCGACCACGCCGCCCGGGTAGCGCGCGAAGCGCTGCGGCTGCGCCGTGAAATAGTCGCGGCAGTGGTAGCCGATCTCCTCGAGGATCCGGCCGTGCGTGACGCTGACCTCGCGGATGTGCGGCGCGTAGATGATCACCTCGCCGCCGTCGGCGACGACGGGCTCGATCTTGTACATGCCCTTGCCGGCGGTCCACACGTCGGCGTACATCGGCGGCATCACCGACAGCACGGTGCGCACCGGCCGGTCGAGCCACACGATGTGGCGCTGCGCCGACAGCGCGGACGCGCGCTCCCACGCCTCGCGCGCGTCGCCGAAATACAGGCCCGCCGTGCCCGCCGGCGTGACGACCAGCGCGAAGCACGCGGTGGGCACCGTGACCATCGCGGCCGCGCGGTCGATCACTGCGCGCACCGGCGTGTAGCCGGAGCCGATCACCTCGTAGTTGGTGATGAGCGCGCCCAGCCAGTGCGTGAAGTCGATGACCTCGGCGCCGGCGATGCCGGGGAAGAAGTACTTGTTGCCGCCCGAGAAGCCGACGACTTCGTGCGGGAACACCGGCCCGCAGATCACGATCCGGTCGTAGTCGAAGATCAGGCGGTTGAGCGACACCGTGACGGGTTGCGCGAGCCGCCCGCCCGACAGCGCGGCGATCTCGTCGGCGGAAATCGTGCCGATCGTCGCGAACGTCGCCGGGTCGTGCCACGCGTGGTTGAAGATGCGCGTCGCTCCCGCGCGGCCGTCCGTCACCGGGACGCCGAAGTGGCGCGACAGCGCGGCGTCGTCCATCGGCTGGTGCGTGCCGAGCGCGATCAGGAAGTCGACGGCCTTCGCGCGCCCGTCGAGGAACTCGCGGAACAGCGCGAACATCCGCGGCATCGGCATCGTGCGCGTGCCGTCCGGGACGACGAACAGCAGGCGCTTGCCGTCGGGCGCGAGCGCGTCGATGCCCGCGCGCACGATCTCCCGGACCTCGCCGTCGTCGAGGTAGCGCTCCGCGTAGCCGGTCCCGATCATGCCCCGATGATACCGAACGCGCGGGGCGCCGCGCGCGGCGCTCGTATACACTGGCGGCGACGCGAAGGCCCGCCGCGTCACCGGCAGCGCGAGGTCCCGATGAACAACCCCAGCCAGCACGTGGATTCGGTCGAGATCCTCTACGGGCGCGACACGCTCGCCGTGCCGCTGCCGCCGTCGGCGCGCCCGGCGGTGATCGGCAAGCGGCCGCTCGCGAAGCTCCCGGACCCGCACGCTGCCGTGCGCGCGGCGCTCGCGCAGCCGGTGGACGCCCCGCCGTACGCGGAGCTCATCCGCGGCCGGACGAGCGCTTGCATCCTGATCTGCGACGTCACGCGGCCGGTACCCAATCGCCTGTTCCTGCGGCCGCTGATCGAGGCGCTGCACGCGCAAGGCGTCGCGCGCGACCGCATCGTCGTGCTGGTGGCCACCGGCCTGCACCGGCCCAACGAAGGCGACGAGCTCGCCGAGGTCGTCGGCGACCCGTGGGTGTTCGAGCACGCGCGCGTCGAGAACCACGACGCGCGCGACGACGCGGCGCACGTCGACCTCGGGGTCACGCCGGCGCGGCGCACGCCGGTGAAGATCGACCGCCGCTTCGTCGAGGCGGACCTGAAGATCGCGACCGGGCTGGTCGAGCCGCACTTCATGGCCGGCTGGTCGGGTGGGCGCAAGGTCGTCGCGCCCGGGGTGGCGCACGCCGACACGATCCGCACGTTCCACAGCGCGCGCTTCATGGAGGACCCGGCGGCGATCCAGTGCAACCTCGACGGCAACCCGCTGCACGACGAGCAGCTCGCGATCGTGCGCATGCTGGGCGACGTGTACGCGGTGAACACGGTGATCGACGAGCACCGCGACCTCGTCCACGTGAACTTCGGCGGAATCGTCGCGAGCCACCTGGCCGCCGTGCGCTTCGTCGCCGACAGTGTCCGCGTGCCGGTCGGGCGTCGCTATTCGACGATCCTCACGTCGGCGGCCGGCTATCCGCTCGACAAGACGTACTACCAGACGGTCAAGGGCATGGTCACGCCG
The DNA here is from genome assembly GCA_041911995.1 of Casimicrobiaceae bacterium. GTDB lineage: Bacteria > Pseudomonadota > Gammaproteobacteria > Burkholderiales > Casimicrobiaceae > VBCG01. The sequence goes on from JAYRNW010000163.1 coordinate 13,947, forward strand.
CTCGACATCCTGGCGCCCGGCGGCACGCTGATCGTCGCGTCCGCGTGCTCGGAAGGCTTCGGCTCCGGCGCGTTCCGCGCCGCGCAGCGGCGCCTGGTCGAGCTGGGGCCCGACGCGTTCCTGCGCACGCTGCTCGCGAAGTCGCTGGCCGACGTCGACGAGTGGCAGACCGAGATGCAGTTGAAGCCGATGCGCGCCGGCCGCGTGCAGCTCTACACGACGGGCCTCGACGGCGAGGAGCGCCGGCTCACCGGGGTGGAGACCGTCGACTCGCTCGCCGGCGCGCGGGAGGCGGCGCTCGCGCGCGCCGGCGACCCGGCGCTGGCCGTGATTCCCGAAGGGCCGTATGTCGTCCCCGTCGTCGCCTGATCTCGCGGCCGGGTCGCTCGCGATCCACCTCGATCCCGTCGGCGGCATCGCCGGCGACATGTTCGTCGCGGCGCTGGTCGACGCGCTGCCGGAACTCGAGGCGCCGGTGCTCGCGGCAGTTGCCGCGGTGAAGCCCGAGGGCGCGCCGATGCCGGCGTTCGTCGCGGCCACGCAGGCGGGTCTCGCCGCGCGGCGCTTCGGACTGCCGGCCGCGTACACGCACGCCAAGGCCGCCGCCGCGCACGGCGGAACCTCGTACCACGCGCTGCAGCAGCGCATCGCCGCCGCGCCGCTCGCCGACGACGTGCGCACGCACGCGCTCGCGCTGCTCGAAGCGCTCGCGCGCGCCGAAGCCGGCGTGCACGGCACCGCCGTCGACGCCGTGCACTTCCACGAGCTGGGCGACTGGGACTCGCTGCTCGACGTAGTCGCCGCCGGCGCGATCGCCGCGCGGCTCGCCGGCGCCGCATGGACCAGCTCGCCGCTGCCGCGCGGCGGCGGCACCGTGCGCACGGCGCACGGCCTCCTGCCGGTGCCGGCGCCGGCGACGTGCGCGCTGCTGACCGGCTACCGCTGGCACGACGACGGGGTCGCCGGCGAGCGCGTGACGCCGACGGGCGCCGCGATCCTGCGCCACCTCGTGCCCGCGACGGAAGGAGCGCGCGTCGGCGGGCGCCTGCGCAGCGTGGGCTGCGGCGCCGGGACGCGGACGCTGCCGGGGTTGCCCAACGTGCTGCGCGCACTCGTGTTCGACACGGCGGCGGAAGTCGGCGACGAGGCCATTGCGGTCGTCGAATTCGACGTCGACGACATGACGGGCGAGGAGGTGGCGCTCGCCGCCGACCGGCTGCGCGCGGTGGCCGGCGTCGTCGACGTCTCGGTCGGCGCGCGGATCGGCAAGAAGGGGCGGCCGCTCACCGGCATCCGCGTGCTCGCGCGCCCGCACGCCGCGGAGGCGGCGGTGCGCGTGTGCTTCACCGAGACGTCGACGCTCGGCCTGCGCCTCCGCGACGAGCGGCGGCGCGTGCTGCCGCGCGAGGAAGTCGCCGTCGGCGCGCCGCCCGTCGCGGTGAAGCGCGCGCTGCGTCCGTCGGGCGAGCGGACCGCGAAGGCCGCGCACGACGATGCGAGCGCGCTGCCGAGCCTCGGAGCGCGACGCCGCGCGCGCGCGGACGCCGAGCGCAGCGCGCTGGGGGACGACGAGTGAAGCGTGCGACCGCCGACGCGCTCGCGCGGCTCGTCGCCGCGCTCGACCGCCACCCGCGGCTCGCGATCGCGGTGAGCGGCGGCGTGGACTCGATGACGCTCGCGCACGTCGCGCAGCGGCATGCGCGCACGCGGCCGACGATGTTCCACGCGTGCGGGCCGGCGGTGCCCGCGTCGGCGGGGGCGCGCGTCGAAGCGCACGCGGCGCGCCACGGCTGGGCGCTCGAGGTCCTCGACGCCGGCGAGTACGAGGACGCGCGCTACCGCGCGAACCCGGTGAACCGCTGCTACTGGTGCAAGACCAACCTGTACGCGCGCATCCGCGGGCGCACGGCGGACCCGATCGCGTCGGGCACCAACACCGACGACCTCGCGGACTTCCGGCCGGGCCTCGCCGCCGCCGCCGAGCACGGCGTGGTCCATCCGTACGTGGAGGCCGGCCTCGCGAAGGACGACGTGTACGCGCTCGCCGCGCGCCTCGGCCTGACGGACCTCGCGCGGCTGCCCGCGCAGCCGTGCCTCGCGAGCCGCGTCGAGACCGGCATCGCGATCGCCGCCGCCGACCTCGCCTTCGTCGACCGCGTCGAGTCGGCGATCGCGCGCGAGCTGGGCCGCGAGGCCGTGCTGCGCTGCCGTGTCACGCACGCCGGCATCGTGATCGAGCTGGGCGACGAAGGCGCGCACGCGCACGCCGTCGCGCGCGCGATCGGCGAGCGCGCGTGCCGCGACGCCGGCCGCGTGTTCGCGGGCGTGCGCCGCTACGCGCGCGGCGCGGCGTTCCTGCACGCGGCCGCCGATGACTGACTTCCGGCTCGACTGGGAGCGGCCCGCGCGCACCGGCACGTCCGAGGCCGTGCTGTGCGAGCCCAAGTCCGCGGCACAGATCGACGCGATCGTCGCGCACGCCGCCGAGCTGTCGCGACGGCTGCTGCTGACACGGCTCGCGCCGGAGCAGCACGCGCGGCTCGCGCCGTCCGCGCGCGGCCTGCTCGACTACGACGCCACGTCGCGCACGGCGATCCTGGGCGCGCTGCCGGCGCCGCAGGCGACTGGCCGCGTCGCGATCGTCGCCGGCGGGACGTCGGACGCGGCGGTCGCGCGCGAAGCGGCGCGCACGCTCGCCTTCGAGGGCGAGGCGGCGAGCCTGATCGTCGACGTCGGCGTGGCCGGCCTGTGGCGCGTGATGGAGCGGCTGCCGGAGATCCGCGCGCACCGCGTCGTGATCGCGGTCGCGGGCATGGAAGGCGCGCTGTTCTCGGTGCTGTCCGGGCTGGTCGCGTGCCCGGTGCTCGCGGTGCCGGTGTCGGTCGGCTACGGCGTCGGGGCCGGCGGGCAGGCGGCGCTCCACGCGGCGCTCGCGAGCTGCGCGTCCGGCCTGTCCGTGCTCAACATCGACAACGGCTTCGGCGCCGCGCACGCGGCGCTGCGCATCCTCGCGGTCCACGCGGCGTAGCGGGGGCCGGCGCGGCGCGTCGGCGCAACAAGCGGAGGCGCAGCGCGTCGAGCGCACCGCGCCGCCCGCGTATGGGACGGCCACGCTTTCCGACGCACGCGAGGATTGGTAAAATGGTCAGGCCAGTTGCGCCGGGCGCGCTCCGCCCGGCGTCCCTTTTTTCAAAGCGCCCGCGAACTTTGCCCGTCTCGACCTTCCCCCGCCCGCGCAGCATCGGCCAAACGCGTGGCGGCCGGTGGGCGTGCGTGCGCGCGGCGTTCGCGCTCGCGGTCGTGGTCGGCCTGCCGCTCGCGGCCGCCGCCGAGGTCCAGCCGCCGGCGACGGCGCCGGAGGCGCCCGGGCTGCGGCTGCCCCGCGACGTCCTGCCGCTGCGCTACGCGCCGCGGCTCGCGATCGACCCGGCGCAGGGAACGTTCTCGGGCACGATCGACATCGACGTGCGCGTCGCGCGGCCGACGGACGTCGTGTGGCTCAACGCGAAGAACATCACGCTGCGCGACGCGAAGGCGGTCGCCGCCGGCGCGCCGGCCGACGAGATCGCGGCCGTGCGCATAGGCGGCAGCGACGACGTGATGGGACTGAAGCTCGACCGGCCGCTGCCGGCGGGCGAGGCGCGGCTCTCGCTGTCCTATTCGGCGCCGATCGACGCGGTCGGCGCGATCGGCGTGTTCCGGCAGCAGGAGGGAGAGCGCTGGTACGTCGTCACGCAGTTCGAGCCGATGGACGCGCGGCGCGCGTTCCCGTGCTTCGACGAGCCGGACATGAAGGCCGAGTGGCAGCTCACGCTCGTCGTCCCGCAGGGCATGGGCGCGTTCGCCAACATGCCGGCGGAGCGCGAGGCCGACGCGGCCGCCGGCACGAAGGAAGTGACGTTCGCGCGCACGCCGCCGTTGCCGTCGTACCTCGTCGCCTTCGCCGTCGGCGAGTTCGACGTCCGCGACGGCGGCCGCGCCGGCCGCAACGGCACGCCGATCCGGATCGTGGTGCCGAAGGGGCAGGGGGCGGAAGCCGCATACGCCGCCGCGAACACCGGCGCGGTCCTCGCGGCGGTCGAGCGCTTCTTCGGGCAGCCGTACCCGTTCCCCAAGCTCGACCTCCTCGCGTACCCGAAGTCGACGTTCGGCGGCGCGATGGAGAACCCGGGGCTCGTCACGTATACGGCAAGGCTCCTGCTCGTGCGCGCCGACGAGATGACGCCGATGTTCGAGCGCAGGTTCATGGGCACGACGGCGCACGAGATCGCGCACATGTGGTTCGGCGACTACGTGACGATGGCGTGGTGGAACGACCTCTGGTTGAACGAATCGTTCGCGTCGTGGCTCGCCACCCGGATCGTGGACGAGGTGCGTCCCGACTGGGAGCGCGGCGCGTGGCGGTCGTACCAGCGTTCTTCGGCGATCGAGTTCGACCGCCTCGCGACGGCGCGGCGGATCCGGCAGCCGGTCGCCGACGCCGGCGAGGTCCGCGGCGCGTTCGACCGCATCACCTACGCCAAGGGCGAAACGATCCTCGCGATGTTCGAGCAGTGGCTGGGCCCGGACAAGTTCCGCGACGGAGTTCGCCGCTACATGGCGCAGCACGCGTGGGGCAACGCGACGGCCGACGACTTCTTCGCCGCGCTGGCCGGCGCCGACGACGCCGTGGTGCCGGCGTTCCGCGACTTCGTCGACCGCGCCGGCGTGCCGCTCGTGACCGTCGCGCTCGACTGCTCGGGCTCGCCGGCGCTCTCGCTCGTTCAGCAGCGCTTCGCGCCCGCGGGGGCCCCGGCGGCGAGCGGCGCCGAGCGCTGGGTGTTTCCGGCGTGCTTCGAGTACGGCGACGCCGCGAAGGGGCGGCAGACGTGCGCGCTCGTCCGCGAGACGCGGCAGACGATCCCGCTCGAGACGTCCGCGTGCCCGCAGTGGGTCGTCGCGAACCGGACCGGCCTCGGCTACTACCTGCCGCGGCTGACGCCGGCGTTGTACGCCGCGCTGCCGAAGGCGGCCAAGGTGCTAGCGGAGGCCGACTACGATCCCCTGCTCGCCGACGCCGAGATCCTCGCGCGCAGCGGCGCCGTCGGCTACCAGGACGTGCTGCCGCTCGCCGCGCGCCACGCCGGGAGCGCGAACGCGCGCGTCGCGAACCGCGCGGTCGACGTCCCGGAGCGGATGCCGCCCGCGCTCGTCGCGCCGGCGAACGCCGACCGCTACGCGGCGTGGCTGCGCGCGAGCTTCGGCCCGCGCGCGCACTACCTCGGCTGGCTGCCGCGCAAGAGCGAGTCGGCGGAGATCCAGCGGCTGCGCGCGGTCGCCGTGCCGTTCGTCGCGGACCGCGCCGGCGACGCGGCGCTCGCGCGGGAGGCGCGCCGCCTCGCGCGGCGCTGGCTCGCCGACCGCGGCGCCGTGCCGGCGCAGGTCCGCGGCATCGTGCTCCAGACGGCGGCGCGCACGGCGGGCAAGGACGGGCCGGCGCTGTTCGACGCGCTCTACGCGGCGATCGCGTCCGCGAAGAGCCGCAACGAACGCGACGACGTGGTGGCCGCGCTGGCGTCGTTCCGCGATCCGGCGCTCGTCCGCCGCGCGCTCGACCTTTCGCTCGACGCGCGGTTCGCGCGCGACTACGGCAGGCTCCTCGAGACGGCGCTCGATGATCCGGTCGCGCGGCCCGCCGCGCTCGGCTGGCTCGAAGCGAACATCGGCACCCTCGCCGCGCGCACGCCGCGCGAGGAGCAGGGGTACTGGCCGCGGTGGGCCGACGACGCGTGCACGGCCGGCGAGCGCGCGCGCTTCATCGCGCTGTTCGAGAAGCGCGCCGCCGACCTGGACGCCGGGCCGCTCAAGTACCGGCAATCCCTCGAGAGGATCGACCTGTGCCTCGCGCTGCGCGCGGCGCAGGAGGCGCCGCTGAACGCGTTCCTCGCGACGCTCAAGTGAGGCACGCGCACATCCCGCCGTCGGCGGTGCTGATGATCGTCGGCGCGGTCGCGACGTTCTCGATCATGGACGGCACGATCAAGACGATGCTGCCGCGGCTGCCGGTCCCGTTCCTCGTCTGGGCGCGCTGGACGTTCCAGGTCGTCGCGATGCTGATCTGGCTCGGGCCGACGATGGGCCGCGGCATGGTGCGCACGCAGCGGCTGCCGCTGCAGCTCGTGCGCGGCGTGCTGCTCATCAGCTCGTCGCTGTGCTTCTTCCTGGCGCTGCGCTACCTGCCGCTCGCCGAGGCGACGGCGATCAACTACACGACGCCGGTGCTCGTGATCCTGCTCGCCGTGGCGTTCCTGGGCGAGCGGATGACCCGCGCGCGGATCGCGTTCGTCGTCGCCGGCGTGACCGGCATGCTGATGATCGTGCAGCCGGGCGCTGCGCTCTTCCACGGCGCGTCGCTGCTCGTGCTGTGCTCGGCGTCGTTCTACGCGGTGTTCCAGGTCCTGACCCGCGTGATGGCGCGCGAGGACCCGCGCGTGATGCTGCTCTACCCGGCGCTGGTCGGCGCCGTCGTGATGACCGCCGTGTGGCCGTTCTTCGGCTCGCGCCTCGACCTCACGTGGCTCGACATGGCCAAGCTCGTGATGGTCGGCGTGCTGGGGACGGGCGGCCACTTCCTGCTGATCCTCGCGTTCCAGCGCGCGCCGGCCTCGGCGCTGACGCCGTTCACGTACGTCCACCTCGTGTTCGCGATGCTGGTCGGCTGGGTCGTGTTCGGCGACTTCCCGGACGTACTGGCGTTGGCCGGCATGGCCGTCATCGGCGGCAGCGGCCTGCTGCTGACGTGGCACGAGCGCCGGCGCGCGCTGATGGCGCCCGCCGAGCCGACCGCGATCGATTGACCCCGCAACGCGCAACCGACAACGGAGGAACCACATGGGCAAGCCCCGCATCGGCTTCGTAGGCGTCGGCCTCATGGGCCACGGCATCGCGAAGAACCTCGTCACGAAGGGCTTCCCGCTCGCCGTGCGCGTGAACCGCAACCGCGCGCCGCTCGCGGACCTGCTGGCGGCGGGGGCGAAGGAGGTCAAGACCAACGCCGACGTCGCGCGCGACGCCGACGTCGTGATCCTGTGCGTCACCGGCGCGCCGCAGGTCGAGGAGGTGGTCAACGGGCCCGACGGCATCGCGTCGGTCGCGCGCCCGGGACTCGTCGTCGTGGACACGTCGACGTCCGAGCCGGCGACGACGACGAAGATGCGCGAGGAGCTCGCGGCAAAGGGCGTGCGCTTCGTCGACGCGCCGCTCGCGCGCACGCCGGTCGAGGCCGAGCAGGGCCGCCTCAACATCATGGTCGGCGCCGACGACGCGACGTTCGCACAGCTGAAGCCCGTGCTGGAGGCGTTCTGCGAGAACATCATCCACGCGGGCCCGCCCGGGCACGGCATCGTGCTCAAGCTCATCAACAACTTCATCGCACAGGCGATCGCGACGGCGACGGCCGAGGCGCTCGCGGCCGCCGCGAAGTCCGGGCTGTCGATCGCGAAGCTGCACCAGGTGATCTCGGCCGGCGCCGTCAACTCGGGCATCTTCCAGATGATGGTCGGCCGGATGCTCGACGGCGGCGACCTGACCGGCCTCAAGTTCACGCTCGTCAACGCGATGAAGGACCTGCGCTACTACACGCACTTCGCGGAGTCGCTGCCGGTATCGGCGATCGTCGGCGAGGCCGTACACCAGAGCCTCGTCAACGCCAACCTCATGGGCTTCGGCGACAAGTACGTCGCGTCGCTGATCGAGGCGCAGGAGAAGCTCAACGGCGTCGCGATCGTGCCGCGGTGACGGGCGCGTGAAGGCAACCGAAGGGCGGCGATGAGGCTGCTGATCCTCGGCGGCACGCGCTTCCTCGGGCGGCACGTCGTCGACGCGGCGCTCGCGCGCGGGCACGCGGTCACGACGTTCACGCGCGGCCGGCAGCCCGACCACTGGCCCGGCGTGGTCGCCGCCCTCACCGGCGACCGCGATCCGGCGAACGGCGCGGGGCTCTCCGCGCTCGCGCACGGAACGTGGGACGCGGCGATCGACACGTGCGGCTACGTGCCGCGGATCGTGCGCGCCTCCGCCGGGCTGCTGGCGCCGCGCGTGGGCCGCTACGTCTTCGTGTCGTCGATCTCGGTGTTTGCCGATGCGAGCCGCCCGGGCCTCGACGAGGCGTCGCCGGTCGGCGTGCTCGAGGATCCGGCGACCGAGGAAATCGGCAAGCACTACGGGCCGCTGAAGGCGGCGTGCGAGCGCGTCGTGTCCGACGTATGCGGTCCCCGCGCGCTCAACGTGCGGCCGGGGCTGATCGTGGGGCCGCACGATCCGACCGACCGCTTCGGCTACTGGGTCGCCCGCTTCGTGCATCCGCGGCTCCTGGGCGAACGCGCCGCCGCCGCCGTGGTGCCGCTGCCCGCGGAGCGGCCGATCCAGCTCGTCGACGCGCGCGACCTGGCCGCGTTCCTGCTCGACCTCGTCGCGGCCGGCGCGACCGGCACGTTCAACGCGTCGAGCCCGGCGCGGCAGTGGACGATGGGGACGCTGGTCGACGCGCTGGTGCAGGTCGGCGGCGCCGCGGCGCCGCGCGTCGCGTGGACCGACGAGGCGCGCCTGCTCGAGCACAAGGTCGAGCCGTGGACCGGCCTGCCGCTGTGGATCCCGGCGACGTTCGCCGACGAAGCGGGTTTCATGGAGGTCGACTGCGGCAAGGCGCAGCGCGCGGGGCTTGCGACGCGCGCGCTCGCCGCGACGGTCGCCGACACGGCGGCGTGGCTCGCGCAGCGCGACAATGCCGGCGCGTGGAGCGCCGTGCTGTCGGCGGACGCCGAGCGCGAGATCCTCGCGGCGGACGGCCGCCCGCGCATCAGAAATTGATTTTTTGCAGTGTTCAACGCCGCGCGTGCCCCGCACAATGCCACGATGAGCCCGCGCGAGGTCGCCGCCTTTCTCGAGTTCGCCTACCGTACGGCGCTGGCGGCCGGCGCGGCGGTGCTGCCGCACTTCCGCGAGGTCATCGCGGTCGAGGACAAGCGCAACTTCATGGGCTACGACCCGGTCACGGTCGCCGACCGCGACGCGGAAGCGGTGATCCGCGCGGCGATCCGGCGCGCGTACCCGGACCACGGCCTGCACGGCGAGGAGCACGGCCGCGAGCCGGGCACGTCGCCGCTCACGTGGGTGATCGACCCGATCGACGGCACCAAGAGCTTCATCCTCGGGCAGCTGCACTGGGGCATGCTGATCGCGCTCAACGACGGGCAGCGGCCGATCGCGGGCGTCATGCACCAGCCGTTCGTCGGCGAGACCTTCGTGGGGGCCGCCGGCGGCTTCGCGCAGTGGCGCCGCGGCGACGAGCGGCGGACGCTGCGGACGCGCGCCTGCGCGGGGCTCGCGAACGCCATCGCGGCGACGACCGATCCGCGGCAGTTCCGGACGCCGACGGAAACCGCCGCGCTGCGGACGGTCGCGGACGGCGCGCGGTTCCTGCGCTACGGCGGCGACTGCTACTGCTACACGCAGCTGGCGATGGGGTTCGTCGACGTCGTCATCGAGAACGGGCTGCAGCCGTACGACGTCCAGGCGCTGGTGCCGATCGTGGAGTCCGCGGGCGGCGTCATCACGAACTGGGAGGGGGGGCGCTGCGACCAGGGGGGGCCGGTGCTGGCCTGCGGAGACCCGGCGCTGCATGCCGAACTGCTGCAGCGCCTCCGAACCTGAACGCGGTCCGATTGTCTGTGCAAAGAGGGCGGCGGAAGGCCCGCCGGTTTCGGTAGGGGCGGCGGTAGGGTGCTGCCAAAGGCATGATTCTGCGCAACATTTTTCGCAAGCCTTGCAATCGCCGCTGTCCGGACCCACCTCCATGGGTCCTAGGGCCCGAAACTGGTGCGCGAACTTCGCGGCCGTGGTACATTCGGCGGTGCAACATCACGGGTTGATGTCAGTGCTTACTCCTCTCGGATTCTCGCTCTTGCGCCAGCTTTCCGACGGCGCGTTCCACTCCGGTGAAGACCTTGCCGCGACGGTGGGGTTGACGCGCGCCCGGGTGTCGCAACTGCTGAAGCAGGCGGAGACCGCCGGGCTTTCGCTCGAACGGGTCCGGGGCCTGGGCTACCGGCTGACGGCGGCGCCGGACTTCCTCGACGCCGACGCCGTCCGCCGCGCGCTGCGCGACCTGGCCGGCAAGGATTCGCGCGTCCCGCTGCTCGAGATCGAGGTCGTCGACCAGGTTGGCTCGACGTCGACCGAACTGCTGCGCCGCGCGCAGCGCCGCGACATCCACGGCTGCGTGCTCGCCGCCGAATGGCAGTCCGCCGGGCGCGGGCGCCGCGGCAAGACGTGGAGCGCGGTCGCCGGCGGGAGCCTCACGTTTTCGCTGGGCTGGCGTTACGAGCAGGGCGCGGGGTACCTGGCGGGCCTGTCGCTCGCCGTCGGCGTCGCCGTCGTCCGTGCGCTCGAGGCCGAGGGCCTGTCCGGCGTCGAGTTGAAGTGGCCCAACGACCTGGTCTACCGCCACTTGAAGGTCGGCGGCATCCTGGTCGAGCTGAACGGCGATGCACTCGGCCCGTCGACGGTGGTCGTCGGCGTGGGCCTCAACGTGCGCCTGCCGGCGGAGATCCGGCGCAGCATCGAGCAGCCGGTCAGCGACCTGACGACCGTCGCCGGCCGCGGCGCGCCGCCGATCGACCGCAACCATCTGCTGGCGCGTGTCGCCGCCGAGCTCGCGACGACGCTCGATGCGTACGCGCACGCCGGGTTCCCGGCGTTCGCCGCCGAATGGCAACGCCGGCACGCGTACCAGGGCAAGCCGGTGAAGCTGCTGCTTCCCGATGGCGCGAGCGTCAAGGGCACGGTCGCCGGCGTCGACAGCACCGGCGCGCTGGTGCTCGCCGACGGCCCGCGCCGCGCGCGGTTCCTGTCCGGCGAAATCTCGCTGCGCCGCGCCTAGCGGCACGCGTTTCCACGCGCGCGCCGCGCGCCCGCGGCGCGCGCGCGTCGCCCCCGGTCGATGCGCCCGGCCGCCTGCCTGCCCACGATGGACCCCACGCTCATCCTGCACGTCGGCAACAGCAGGATGAAGTGGGGGCTGCACGGCCCCCGCGGATGGCTCGCGCAGGGCGTGCTCCCCAACGCCGAAATCGGGACGCTCGCGCTGCGGGACTGGCAGAACCTGCAGCGGCCCGTGCGCGCCGTCGGCGTCAACGCGGCCGGCGAGGCCGCGCGCGTGCGCGTCGAAAGCCAGGTCGCGCGCTGGCGGATCGCCGTCGAGTGGCTCGGCGCGCAGGAGGCGGGCGCGGGCATCGTCAACCGCCACGAGCCGCCTGCGCAGCTCGGCGCGGATCGCTGGGCGCTCCTCGTTGCCGCGCGCCGGCGCGCCGTCGGCAGCGAACTCTTCCCGTCGCCGTGCGTCGTCGTGAACGCCGGCACGCTGGTCACCGTCGACGCGCTCGACGCGGACGGCGTGTACCGCGGCGGTCTCGTCCTGCCCGGCCCGCGGCTCATGCTGCAGGCGATCGCCGAGCGCACGCCCGCGCTGCGCATCGCGCCCGGCCGCGTGCAGGCATTTCCCACCAACGCCGCCGACGCGCTCGCCACCGGCGCCGTGCAGGCGGTCTGCGGCGCCATCGAGCAGATGCGCGCGCAGCTGCGGCGCGAGGACGTCGTCGTCAAGTGCTACCTGACCGGCGGCGCCGCCCACGACATCGCGCCGCACCTTACCGGTCCGCTGGAGGTCGTGGATAATCTGGTGCTCGAAGGCGTGCTGGTCCTCGCAGCCGACGGCCCGCGGTAAGCGGCGGTCCGGCGCGCCCGGGCACCGTCGCCGATCCACACCCCATGCGCATCGTCATCGTTCTCCTGCTCTTCGCGAACCTGACGCTCTACGCGTACACGCGGCTCGACACCGGCGGCGGCGAGGCGATGCTGCTGGCCGACCAGGTCCAGCCCGACAAGATCAAGCTGCTGACGCCGCAGCAGGTGGCGGCCCTCGGGCCGGCGAAGGTCGCGGCGCTGGCCGACGTGTGCGTCGAATGGGGGCCTTTCTCCGACCCCGACCGCGCCCGCGCGCTGGCGGACCTGGAGCCGTTCGCGCTGGGCCGGCTGCTGTCGCAGCGCCGCGTCGAGTTCGACGGCGGGTTCTGGGTCAACATGGGGCCGTTCGCGACGCGCGCGGCCGCGGAGGCGCGCATCGCGGACCTGCGCAAGCAGGGCGCGCGCGAGCTCGCGGTCGCGGACGCCGGCAAGGGGCAGTTCGCCGTCTCGTTCGGCGTGTTCCGCACCGAGGTGGCGGCCGTCGCCTACGCGGAAGAGCTGGCGCAGCTCGGCATCAAGCTCGCGAAGGTGCAGCCGCGGCAGCAGACCATCGCGCAGACGATCCTCGTCGTCCGCGACCCGCAGCAGGCGGTCGTCGCGAAGCTCAAGGACGTACAGCCGCAGTATCCGGGCAGCGAGCTCAAGATCACCGCGTGCGAGCGTCCGAGTTGACGCCGCCCGCGATCCGCGCCGCGGTCACGCCGGCGGACATGGCGGCGGCGCGCGCGCTGTTCGAGGAATACGCAGCGTGGCTCGCCGTCGACCTGTGCTTCCAGGGATTCGCGGAGGAGCTCGCCACGCTGCCCGGCGGGTACGCGCCGCCGCGCGGCCGGCTGCTGCTCGCGGGACCGGAGGGCGCCGTCGTCGGCTGCATCGCGCTGCGGCCGCTGCGCGGGCCGGACGACACGGTCGGCGAGGTCAAGCGCCTGTACGTGAAGCCGGAGGCGCGCGGCTCCGGATTGGGCGAGCGGCTGGTCACGCGGCTCGTGGAGGAAGCGCGCGCCTGCGGGTACCGCGAGCTGAAGCTCGACACGCTCGACTGGATGGCCGACGCGCGCCGGCTTTACGCGCGTCTGGGCTTTGCCGAGTGTTCGCCGTATTATCGCAATCCACTGCCCGGCGCCGTCTACATGGCGCGCACGCTGTGACCGGCGACGGCCCATGATCCTCGACCCCACCGAACAGCAGGCGATCGCCGCACGCGTCAAGGCGCTCGAGGCGGAGCTCGGCATCGAGATCGTCACGCTGGTCGTGGGCCGCGCCGACGCGTATCCCGAGACCGTGTGGAAGGCGTTCGCGCTCGGCGCCGCGCTGGCGGCGCTCGCGGTGACGGTCGGCGACGTGCTGCGGCCCGATTGGGTGACCGCGACCGCCGTGCTGTGGTCGGCCGTCGCGATCCTCGGCGCCGGCGCGCTGTGCGCGACGGTGAGCGTCCTCGTCCCGGCGTTCGCGCGGCTCTTCCTGCGCGACGCGCGCGCGACGCTGGAGGTGCGCCAGTACGCGCACATGCAGTTCCTCGACCGCGAGCTCTTCGCCACGCCGGCGCGCACGGCGGTGCTGATCGTCGTGAGCCTGCTCGAGCGGCGCGTGGTCGTCCTCGCGGACAAAGGGCTGCACGGCTGCGCGACGGCCGCCGACTGGGACGCCGTCATCGCGCGGATGACCGGGCCGCTCAAGGCGCGCCGCGTCGGCGACGCGCTGCTCGCGGGCCTCGACGGCACGCGCGCGCTGCTCTCCGGCAAGCCGATCGTGCGCGGCACCGGCAACGCGTTCGCCGACGCGCCGGTGGAGAGCGACGGGCCATGACGGCGCTGCGCTTCTTCGCGTGGGTCGCGGCGGCCGCGTGGCTGGCGGCACCGGCGTGGGCGGCCGACGTGCCGTTCCTGTCGGGCCGCGTCGTCGACGACGCCGAGATCCTCGCGCCGGCCACGCGCGACCGCCTCGCGGCGGCGCTCAAGAGCCACGAGCAGAAGACCACGAACCAGGTCGTCGTGCTGACGGTGCCGACGATCGCGCCGGAGAGCGTCGAGGAGTACGCGACGCGCGTGTTCGAGCAGTGGAAGCTCGGCCAGAAGGGCAAGGACAACGGCGTGCTCGTCATCGTGGTGCCCAAGGACCGCAAGATGCGTATCGAGGTCGGCTACGGGCTCGAAGGCACGCTGACCGACGCGATGGCGAGCCGGATCATCCGCAACGAGATGACGCCGCAGTTCAAGGCGGGCAACTACGACGCCGGCGTCGAGGCCGGTGTGAACGCGATCGTGGCGCGGCTGGAAGGGGGCGCCGAGCCCGCGGCCGAGCCGTCGTCCGGCAGCGACTCGGCGCACGGCTTCGCCGGTATCGAGATGTCGGACCTGCCGCCGTGGCCGATGCGCATCCTGCTGGGCGCGTTCATCTTCGGCGTCATCGGCCTGTTCACCGTCATCGGCGTGCTGACGCCGGGGATGGGATGGTTCCTGTACTTCTTCCTGATCCCCTTCTGGGCGATGTTCCCGATCGTCGTCCTCGGCGTGAAGGGCGCGCTGATCCTGCTCGGCGTCTACGTCGTCGGCTTCCCGATCGCGAAGCTCGTCGTCAGCCGGACCGAGTGGTACAAGAAGGCGAAGACCGACCTCAAGAAGACGGGCACGGCGACCGTCGGCGGGTTCGTCATGACCTCCGGCGGCAGCAGCGGCTCCGGCTGGTCGTCCGGCGGGTCGTCGTCCGGCGGCTTTTCCGGCGGTGGCGGCAGCTCCGGCGGCGGCGGCAGCTCGGGGAGCTGGTAGGCGCGCGAGAGCGCGCTACGGGGGAGACCCCCGCGCCCCTCGGGGGGCTACAGTCGTGCGGTGAGCGCGAACGCCTCGCCGTCGTCGGTCGGCGCGCCGGCCGGCGGGCCGATCGCGACGTCGCGAAAGCCCGCGGCGAGCAGCAGGTCGCGGCACTCGTCGGCCGGATACCACGTCGTCACGATGCGCTCGTGCTCCTCGGCGATGCGCTGCGCGCCGCGCCGATGCGCGTAGCGGTTCTGCGCGTGCGCGAGCCGCGCGTCGGCGGTCCACGTCCGCTCCGAGCGCAGCGCGACCTGCGCGCCGTCGTCGAGCCTCACGGTGCGTACCTCGACCAGCGGCGCGCCGAGCCGCTGCACGGCGGCCGACGGCACGCGGCAGTCGACGAACAGCAGGCCGGGCTCGACGAGATGCGCGCGGATGCGCTCCAGCGCCGCCGCCGCCGCCGCGGGCTCGGCGAGCAGCTGCAGCGCGCCGTCGGCGACGAACGCGCACCCGTAGCGGAACGGCAGGTTCATCTGCACGGCGTCCTGCCGGAACGTCGGCGCGTTCGCCGCGGCGGCGGCGACGCCGGCGTCGCAGCGCGCGAGCATCGCCGCCGAGCGGTCGACGCCGTGCACCTTCACGCCGCGCGCGGCGAGCGGGACGAGCACGCGGCCCCAGCCGCACATGACGTCGAGCGCCAGCGCGTCGCGGGGAATGCGTTCGGCGTACCACGCGACCTCCGCGTCGGGCGCGCGCGGGCGGTCCGTGTCGCGGAACAGCGCGCTCAGCGGACCGAAGGCGTCCATCGGTTCGGGGTCGTCGGGGTCGTCGGGGTCAGAGCCGTAATATTGCGCGGCCAACCGCGTGCGGGTCGGCCTGGCCTGCGACGCGCAATATTACGGCTCTGACACCGACTTCAGGGCCCGCGGCGCGCAACCTTAAGGCTCTGACCCCGAAATCAGAGCTGCTCCCACGGCAGGCCCTCGAAGCGCCAGCCGGACCTGGTGCCGCGGTGGTGCCGGTCGTCGAGCGGGCCCTCGAAGCCGTCGAGGATGTTGTACACCTCGGAAAACCCGGCCTTCTCCAGCGCGAGGCCGGCGTCGACCGAGCGGTGGCCGCTGCGGCAGATGAGGACGATCGGCCGGTTCATGCTGGCGACCTTCTTCACCTGGCCGACGAAGTGGGGGTTGATCTCCCAGTCGGGCCCGTCGTTCCACGCGACGTGCTGCGCGCCGACCGGATGGCCGACGAAGAAATACTCCATCTCGCTGCGGCAGTCGACGAACACGGCCGACGGGTTGGTGGAGAGGAGCTCGGCGGCTTCCTTCGGCGTCAGGTGCTTCATGCGGGCAAGAGTAGCACGCGGGGCGTGCGCTCCATATGGCGGAAAGTTCGCCGCATATGCGCGGCCGTTCGGAAGGCGCCGGAAATAAATGCTAAAATTCAAAGCCTTGCCGCAGCACCCGCTCGACCCTCCGCCGTCATGCAGCCCGACCGCACCGCACTCCTCGTCCGCCTCATGCGCCAGCGCATCCTCGTGATGGACGGCGCGATGGGCACGATGATCCAGCAGCGCAAGCTGTCGGAGGCGGACTTCCGCGGCGGCTTCCACGACCACGGGCACGACCTCCAGGGCGACAACGACCTCCTCGTGCTCACGCGGCCGGACGTCGTGCGCGCGATCCACGACGAATACCTGGCGGCGGGCGCCGACATCGTCGAGACCGACACGTTCTCGGCCACCGGCATCGCGCAGGCCGACTACGGCATGGAGCGCCACGTCTTCGAGATGAACCGCGCGGCGGCGCGGATCGCGCGCGAGTGCTGCGACGCGTGGACGGCGAGGACGCCGGACAAGCCGCGCTTCGTCGCGGGCGCGATGGGGCCGACCAACCGCACGGCGTCGATCTCGCCGGACGTCGACGACCCGGGCGCGCGCAACGTCACGTTCGACGAGCTCGCCGCGACGTACGGCGAGGCGGTCGCCGGGCTGGCCGAGGGCGGCGCCGACCTGATCCTGGTCGAGACCATCTTCGACACGCTGAACGCGAAGGCCGCGCTGTTCGCGATCGACGCCTACTTCGAGCGGGTCGGCCAGCGGCTGCCGCTCGTCGTGTCGGGCACGATCACCGACGCGTCCGGGCGCACGCTCTCCGGGCAGACGCCCGAGGCGTTCTGGAACTCGGTGCGCCACGCGAAGCCGCTCGCCGTCGGCCTGAACTGCGCGCTCGGCGCCGCGCTGATGCGCCCGTACCTCGAGGAGATCGCGCGCGTCGCCGACACGTTCGTCTCGTGCTACCCGAACGCCGGCCTGCCGAACCCGATGTCGGACACCGGCTACGACGAGACGCCGGAGCAGACGTCGCGCATGCTGCGCGAGTTCGCGCAGAGCGGCTTCGTCAACATCGTCGGCGGCTGCTGCGGCACGACGCCCGCGCACATCCGCGCGATAGCGCAGGCGGTGGAAGACGTGCCGCCGCGGGCGCTGCCGCACGAGGAAGCCGCCGAAGCGTGACGTCGTCCCGTGTCATGCGCCTCTCCGGGCTCGAACCCCTGGCGATCGGCGAAGACTCCCTGTTCGTCAACGTCGGCGAGCGCACGAACGTCACCGGCTCGCGCGCGTTCGCCAAGCTGATCCTGTCCGGCGACTACGCGGGCGCCGTCGAGGTCGCGCGCCAGCAGGTCGCGAGCGGCGCGCAGATCATCGACGTCAACATGGACGAGGCGATGCTCGACTCGAAGGCGGCGATGGTGCGCTTCCTCACCCTCGTCGCCGCCGAGCCCGACATCGCGCGCGTCCCGGTGATGATCGACTCGTCGAAGTGGGAGGTGATCGAGGCGGGATTGAAGTGCCTGCAGGGCAAGCCGATCGTCAACTCGATCTCGCTCAAGGAGGGGGAGGCCGAGTTCCTGCGGCAGGCGCGGCTCGTGCGGCGCTACGGCGCCGCGGTCGTCGTGATGGCGTTCGACGAGAAGGGGCAGGCCGACACGTTCGAGCGCAAGACCGGGATCTGCCGGCGCAGCTACGACCTGCTGGTCGACCGCGCGGACTTCCCGCCCGAGGACATCGTGTTCGACCCGAACGTGTTCGCGATCGCCACCGGCATCGACGAGCACGCGAACTACGCGGTCGACTTCGTCAACGCGACGCGCTGGATCCGCGAGCACCTGCCGCACGCGAAGGTGTCGGGCGGCATCTCCAACGTGAGCTTCTCGTTCCGCGGCAACGAGCCGGTTCGCGAAGCGATCCACACGGTGTTCCTGTACCACGCGATCCGCGCCGGGCTGACGATGGGCATCGTCAACGCCGGGCAGCTCGGCGTCTACGACGAGCTCGACCCCGCGCTGCGCGAGCGCGTCGAGGACGTCGTGCTGAACCGCCGTCCCGACGCGACCGAGCGCCTCGTCGCCTTCGCCGAGACCGTGAAGGCGCAGGGCAGGGCGGCGGTCGAGGACCTCGCGTGGCGCGCCGGCACCGTCGAGGAGCGGCTCGCGCACGCGCTGGTCAAGGGCATCGCGACGCACATCGTCGAGGACACCGAGGAGGCGCGCCTCAAGTACGCGCGCCCGATCCAGGTGATCGAGGGGCCGCTGATGGCGGGCATGAACGTCGTCGGCGACCTGTTCGGCGCCGGGAAGATGTTCCTGCCGCAGGTCGTGAAGTCGGCGCGCGTGATGAAGCAGGCGGTCGGCCACCTCGTGCCGTTCATCGAGGAGGAGAAGGCGAGGTCCGGCGACGCCGGCAAGCCGAAGGGCACGATCGTGATGGCGACGGTCAAGGGCGACGTGCACGACATCGGCAAGAACATCGTCGGCGTCGTCCTCCAGTGCAACAACTTCGACGTGATCGACCTGGGCGTCATGGTCCCGGCGCAGAAGATCCTCGACACGGCGGTCGCGCGCGGCGCGGACATCGTCGGGCTGTCGGGCCTCATCACGCCGTCGCTCGAGGAGATGGCGCACGTCGCGCACGAGATGCAGCGGCTCGGCATGCGCCAGCCGCTGCTGATCGGCGGCGCGACGACGTCGCGCGTGCACACGGCGGTCAAGATCGCGCCCAACTACGGCGGCACGACCGTCTACGTGCCCGACGCGTCGCGCGCGGTAGGCGTCGCGGGCAGCCTCCTCTCCGACGAGCTGCGCGACGCCTACGTCGCCGAGGTGGCCGCCGACTACGAGAAGATCCGCGTCCAGCACGCCGGCAAGAAGGGGCCGACGCTGATCCCGCTCGCCGCCGCCCGCGACAACGCGTTCCGCACCGACTGGGCCGCGTACGCGCCGCCCGCGCCGCGCGCGCCGGGACGCCGCGAGTTCCGCAACGCCGACCTGGCCGACATCGCGCGCTTCATCGACTGGGGGCCGTTCTTCCAGGCGTGGGAGCTGTCCGGGCCGTTCCCGGCCATCCTCGACGATCCCGTCGTGGGCGCCGCGGCGCGCAACCTGCACGCCGACGGCAAGGACATGCTGCGCCGGATCGTCGACGGCCGCTGGCTGACGGCGAACGGCGTGGTGACGCTGCTGCCCGCGAACGCGGTCGGCGACGACATCGAGGTCTACGCCGACGACGCGCGGACGCGCGTCGCGCTGACGTGGCGCAACCTGCGGCAGCAGAACGCGCGGCCGTCCGGCAAGCCCAACCACTGCCTTGCCGACTTCGTCGCGCCGAAGACGTCCGGACGCGCCGACTGGATCGGCGCGTTCGCCGTCACGGCGGGCCTGGGGATCGAGCGCAAGCTCGCCGAGTTCGAGGCGGCGAAGGACGACTACGGCGCGATCATGCTGAAGGCGCTCGCCGACCGCCTCGCCGAGGCGTTCGCCGAGTGGCTGCACGTCAAGGTCCGGCGCGAGCTGTGGGGCTACGCCGCCGACGAGGCGCTCGACAAACCGGCGCTCGTCCGCGAGGAATACCGCGGCATCCGGCCGGCGCCCGGCTACCCGGCGTGCCCGGACCACGCCGTCAAGGCGCCGCTGTTCGCGCTGGTGCGGGCCGACGCGCTCGGCATGGCGATCACCGACGGCTACGCGATGCTGCCGGCGGCGTCGGTCGCGGGCTTCTACCTCGCGCACCCGGACGCGCACTACTTCGCCGTCGGCCGCATCGGCGACGACCAGCTCGCGGACTTCGCGCAGCGGGCCGGGATTGCGCGCGACGACGCGGCGCGCCGGCTGGCGCCGAACCTCGCGTAGCCGGTTCGCGCCGCGCGCCATCGCGCGCCGCGGCGATCAGGCGAGCGCGCCGATGAAGTCGCCCTTGCCGAGCTCGACGCCGTTGTGGCGCAGGATCGCGTACGCGGTCGCCGAGTGGAAGTAGAAGTTCGGCAGCGCGTAGGTCAGCAGGAAGTCGATGCCGGCGAACGTGTGCGGCTGGCCGCGTACCGGGCGCGTGATCGCGCGGTCCTCCGAGCCGTCGATCCGCGCGGCGGGGTACGCCGTGACGGCGGCGTGCGCGCGCTCGACGCGCGCGATCAGGTCGGCGAACGTCGCCTCGGTGTCGTCCCACTTCGGCGGCTCGTCGCCGGCGAGGCGCGCCACGGTGCCGCGCGCGAAGTCGGTCGCGACGTAGATCTGCCGCGTCAGCGGGAACATGTCGGGATAGAGGCGCGCGGTCAGCAGCGCGCTCTCGTCGATCTTCCGCGCGGCGGCGTGCGCGGCGCCCTTGGCGAGGACGCCCTTCAGGTTGGCGAGCCCGCGGGCGAACACCGGGACCGACGTCCGGTACATGGAAATCGTCATTACCGTCTCCGTGCTGGGTGGGGCGCGCATTGTACCGCCTGCGGGCGGCGCTACCTGCCGGCGAGCGCGCCCTTCCAGTCGTAGAAGACGTCGATGTCCATGCCGTCCGGGTAGAACAGGTAGCCGGGCGCGTGGCCGGGCCGGTCGGTGACGCCGTACTGCCAGACGATCGCCTTGGTCGCGCGGTCGATCACGATCACGCGGTGCCGCGCGTCGTCGTTGGCGATGACGTGGCCGTTGGGCAGTTCGAGCGCGAGCGACGGGTGGTCGAGCATGCGCTCGCCTTCGCGCACGAAGTACTCCCACGACACCTTGCGGGTCTTCGGGTCGAAGATCACGATGCGCCCCGGCTTCGCGAAGTCGGCGACGATGATCTGCCCGTCGCGCGTGGGGAACGCGTCCGACGGGTAGCGGACGCCGGGCGCGCGCACGCTCCAGACGACGTTGCCGTCGCGCGTCATCCGCGTGATCCACGCGTCGGTGATCTCGGTGACGAGGATGTCGCCGTTGGGCAGCGGCGTCGCGCCGGTCGGATAGGCGAGGAAGCGCGGCGGGTCGTGCTTGCACGTGGCTTCCTTGCCCCACTGGCCGATGACCTTCGAGGTCTCCGGGTCGATGAACTGGATGCGGCAGTTGCGGATGTCGGCGGTGACCACCTTGCCGTCGGGCAGCAGGTGCGCGTCGTCCGGGTAGTTGAAGTAGCCGGGCTTCGTCCCCCGGGTGTCCGAGGCGCCGAACGTCCACGTCAGCGACCGCGTCGCATAGTCGACGATGTGGATGTCGTAGTTGTCCTCCTCGTTGACCATCAGCCGGCGCCCGTCGTGCGAGAAGAACACGTCGTCGTTGCCGCGGTAGATCCTGAGGTTCGGCGACGGGAATTCCCAGACGATGCGCTTGTCGGGCGCGATCTCGATCAGCCGGTTGTTGCGGCGGTCGGCGATGACGATCGGGTACGGGAGCGGGCCGCTCCACGCCGCCACCGGCTGCTCGCGCGAGCCGGTGACCGGCGGAATCGGCGGCAGCGCGACGCCGCTCGATACGATGCCGGCGCCGATCATCTCCGGCGTCACGGTGACGGCGACCCCGTCCGGCTTGGCGGCCTTCGCCGCCCCGGTGTCCGCGGCGTGCGCGGGCAGCGCCAGCGCGAGGCCGGCGAACAGCAGGGGCGCGCACCAGCGGGCCGCGGCTCGCGCGGCGGCATGCGTTCTGGTCATCGGAAGCTCCGTGGGAAGTGCGTGGGGTCAGGACGGCGCGGGCTGCGGCGGCGCGCCGACCAGCGCGTCGATCGTCCGGTCCTTGTCGGTCCAGACCTCCTGCAGCCAGCGCTGGAACGACTTGCGGTACTTCGGGTCGCGCGCGTAGTCGCCGGCGAGCAGCTCGCCGGGGATCGCGATCTTCTGCGCGCGCACGACGATCCGCCGCACGTTGCCGCACAGGAACTGCCAGAACGTCGGCGCGCCGTCCGGGTAGACGATCGTGACGTCGAGCAGCGAGTCGAAGCGGTCGCCGAGCACGTCGAGCGCCAGCGCGAGCGCGCCCGCCTTGGGCTTCAGCAGGTGCCGGTACGGCGAGTGCTGCGACCGGTGCTTCGCGCGCGTGAAGCGCGTGCCCTCGGCGAAGTTCATCACCGACGTGGGCACCAGCGCGAATTTCTCGCAGGCGCGCCGCGTCGTGTCGATGTCGTCGAAGCGCTTCTCCGGATGGCTCTTCAGGTAGGCGTCCGAGTGGCGGCGCATGAACGGGAAGTCGAGCGCCCACCACGCGAGGCCGATGACCGGCACGTAGATCAGCTGCTGCTTCAGGAAGAACTTGAGCAGCGGGATGCGCCGGTTCAGCACGCGCTGCAGCACCA
>JAYRNW010000164.1:0-2388 GCA_041911995.1 Casimicrobiaceae bacterium
CAATCTGACCAAAGCGGTCGCCGAGGCGGTCCGGCTGCGCGGACAGGGCCTGCTCGTCAGCACCGATTCGCTGTTCTACGACAATCGGGGCGAGCTCATGCACGCCGCGCTGGCGCGCGCGCTGCCCGTGACGACGTCGCGGATCTACATCCGGGAGACCGGCGCGCTGGTCTCCTACGATCCGCTGGAGGCGGAGGAAGACGAGCGCGCCGCGTCCTTCGTCGACCGGATCCTGCGCGGCGCGAAGCCCGCCGAGCTTCCGGTCGAGCAGCCGACCAAGTTCGAATTGATGATCAATCTGAAGACCGCGAAGGCGCTGCGGATCGCCGTTCCGCCGCCGCTGCTGGCGCGCGCGCAGGACGTGATCGAGTAGGCGGGGTTGCGGCGCGCCCCGCGGCGCGCGCGTGCAGTTGCGCGCGGGTTCGCGTCGGCGCAGCATTCGCCCTTCCGGCGCGCCGCCCGTCGTGCTCGCCGGCCCGCACAACCCGCGGTGGAGGCTCTCATGGCGGACTCGAGGCAAGCCGCAGGTCGGATCCCGCCGGCGATCGCATCATGCTGACCGCCGACGACGTCCGGTCCATCCCGCTGTTCGCGGCGCTCGCGGACGCCGAGCTCGCGCGCCTCGCGGACACGTCCGCCGACCTGCACCTCGCCGCCGGGGAGTTCGCCGTTCCGGAGGGCGGCGACCGCGCGCTCTACGCGGTGCTCTCCGGCAGGATCGAGGTCGTCAAGCTGATCGACGGCATCGAGCGCCGGCTGGGCTGGCGCCTGCCGGGCACGATCTTCGGCGAGGTGCCGATCGCGTTCGGCACGGCGTTCGTCGGCGGGTATCGGGCGGCGGAGCCCTCGCGCGTGTTCCGCGTGGACCCGAAGCACTACTTCGCCGCGGCGGCGACGTGCCCGGAGATCGCGGTGAAGATCGGCGCGCTCGCGCGCGAGCGCATCGGCGGATTGCAGGGCATCGCGGCGGAGCCGCCCAGGTCGCGCATCACGATGGTCGGCCACCGCTGGGACCCCGCGTGCACGGCGATGCGCCAGTTCCTCGCGCGCAACCAGATCACGTACGACTGGATGACGCCCGACGCGCCCGACCTCGCGGCGCGCTGGTCGGGGCCCCGGCCGGCGGACGACGAGTGCCCCTCGTTCAGGCTGGCGGACGGGACGCTGCTCCGCCGGCCCGCGCAGCGCAAGATCGCCGAGCGGCTCGGCCTGCAGACGCACGCGCGCCATCCGGAGTACGACACCGTCGTCATCGGCGGCGGTCCGGCCGGCCTCGCGGCCGCCGTCTACGGCGCCTCGGAGGGGCTGCGCACCGTCGTGGTGGAGCGCGAGGCGCCCGGAGGCCAGGCCGGCACGTCGTCGCGCATCGAGAACTACCTGGGCTTCCCGAGCGGCGTGTCCGGCGACGAGCTCGCGAGCCGCGCGCTGCAGCAGGCGAAGCGACTCGGCGCGGAGATCCTGGTCACGCGGTCGGTCGCCGGCATCGACACGGCCGCGCGTCGGGTCCACCTCGACGGCGGCGACGCCATCGCGGCGCGGACCGTCATCCTCGCCACCGGCGTCGCGTGGCGGCGCCTCGCGATCGAAGGCTTCGACCGGCTCATCGGCAAGGGCATCTACTACGGCGCGGCGCGCAGCGAGGCGGCCGCCACCCACGGCCTCGACATCTACCTGATCGGCGCCGGCAACTCGGCAGGCCAGGCCGCGCTGTTCTTCGCCAGTCACGCGCGCTCGGTCACGCTCGTCGTCCGCGGCGAATCGATGGCGGCGAGCATGTCGCACTACCTCATCGGGCAGATCGCGGCGCAGTCCAACGTCGCGGTCCGCACGCGCTCGGAAGTGGTCGCGGCGCACGGCGACACGCACCTGACGGCCATCGACGTCCGCGACGGCGCGACGGGTGCCGTGACCCGGCACGACTGCGGGGGACTGTTCGTGTTCATCGGCGCCGACGCGGAGACCGCGTGGCTGCCCGAGGACGTCGCGCGCGACCGGCGCGGCTACGTCCTGACCGGCGACGACGTGGTGAAGGCCGGGCGCTGGTCGCACGAGCGCGATCCCTGGCTGCTCGAAACGAGCGCCCCCGGCGTGTTCGCCTGCGGCGACGTGCGACTGAGCCCGGTGAAGCGCGTCGCCTCCGCGGTCGGCGAGGGCAGCATGGCGATCGCGTTCGTCCACAAGTACCTGGCGCAGCAGGCGCGGTAACATCGGGGCCGCGGGAAGGACATGATGCGACACCCGCAATCCCTCGCGACGCCGGCCGGCGGGTCGCGGGATGCAGGCAACGCGCACCGCCGGTGCGGCCCTCGCCGGACATGCACATGATCGACGCCTCGTGGCTGCTGTTCGTCGTCGCTTCGCTGGTGCTCATCGCCACGCCGGGGCAGG
>JAYRNW010000165.1:0-24161 GCA_041911995.1 Casimicrobiaceae bacterium
ACGCGCTCGAGCTCGTGCGCGCGGCCGATCAGCGGGTCGATCTTGCCCGACCGCGCGAGCGCGTTGAGGTTCAGCGTGTACGCGTCGAGCGCGCCCTGCGACTCGTTGCCGCCCTCGTCGTCGCCCTTCGCCTCCTGCTTCTCCTGCTTCTGCTGCGGCGTCTTGGTGATGCCGTGCGCGATGTAGTTGACGACGTCGAGGCGCGTGACCCCGCGCTGGTTGAGGAAGTAGACGGCGTGCGACTCCTTCTCGCCGAAGATCGCGACGAGGACGTTGGCGCCGGTGACCTCCTTCTTGCCCGACGACTGCACGTGGAGGATCGCGCGCTGGATGACCCGCTGGAAGCCCTGCGTCGGCTGCGTGTCCGCGTCGGAGTGCGGAGCGAGCCGCGGCGTGTGCTCCTGGATGAAGTCCGCGAGGACGCCGCGCAGCTCGTCCAGGTCGACGCCGCAGGCCTTCAGCACCTCGGCCGCCGACGGGTTGTCGAGCATCGCCAGCAGCAGGTGCTCGACCGTGATGAACTCGTGCTGCTTCTGCCTGGCCTCGACAAAGGCCATGTGGAGGGAGACTTCCAGTTCCTGCGCGATCATCGACCTTCCTTCATCCGGTGCCCGCCGCCGGGAAACCGCCCGGCCCTGCGGCTATAACGCCTACGTCTCCTCCATCGTGCACTGCAACGGGTGCTGGTGCCTGCGCGCGATGTCGATCACCTGCTCGACCTTCGCGGAGGCCACCTCGCGCGTGTACGTGCCGCACACGCCCATGCCCTCGCGATGGACCTGCAGCATCACCTGCGTCGCCTTCTCGCGGCTCATGGCGAACACAGTTTGCAGGACCACGACGACGAAGTCCATCGGCGTGTAGTCGTCGTTCAGCAACATGACCTTGTACAGCGGCGGCGGCTTGACCCGGGCCTTCCGGGCCTCCATGACGGCGCCGTGCTGTTCCTGGTTGCGCATGTCCTGCCACGATACTCCGGGTGAAGGTGGGGTCAATGTTTGATGATTGCAACAGTTTTTTCAAGGGGAACGCCCGCGGGAGGCCCCCCGCTTGACGATGCGGGAGCAATGCGCGTAGAAAGCGCATGTTTGGCGCACCTCGGCCCGCCGTTCGAGGTCGCGCGGCCGGGCCGGCGCCCCACCGGCGGCTCGCCGCAGGACGGCAGGGGCGGGCCGGCTCGAGGCGTCCGCCAGGCACCCGTTCAATACCTAGAGGAATACGCAGTATGGCAACCGGTACCGTCAAGTGGTTCAACGATGCAAAGGGGTTCGGGTTCATCACTCCGGACGGCGGCGGCGAGGACCTCTTCGCGCACTTCTCGGCGATCAACATGCAGGGGTTCAAGACGCTCAAGGAAGGCCAGAAGGTCTCCTTCGACGTGACGCAGGGCCCCAAGGGCAAGCAGGCGTCGAACATCCAGTCCGCCTGAGGCCCCAAGCGCCGGCGGCGTGCCGCAGACGCCGTCGACACCCGTTCTAGGCCCGCGCTCGCGCGGGCCTTTTTTCGGGCGCCCTCCTCGAAGCGGCGCCACCCGTCCAGAAGCACGAAGCCCGCCGGTCGGCGGGCTTCGTGCGCCGGCCGACGAACGGTCGGCTACATCCGCTCGATCATCGCCTGCCCGAAGCCCGAGCACGACACCTGCGTGGCGCCGGGCATCAGCCGCGCGAAGTCGTACGTGACGACCTTGTCCTGGATCGCCTTTTCCAGGCTCGACACGATCAGCGCCGCCGCCTCCTTCCATCCCATGTGGATCAGCATCATCTCGGCGGAGAGGATCTCCGACCCGGGGTTCACGTAGTCCTTGCCCGCGTACTTCGGCGCCGTCCCGTGCGTGGCCTCGAACATCGCGACGGAGTCGGACAGGTTGGCCCCCGGCGCGATGCCGATGCCGCCGACCTCGGCCGCCAGCGCGTCGCTGATGTAGTCGCCGTTCAGGTTGAGCGTCGCGATGACGCTGTACTCGGCCGGGCGCAGCAGGATCTGCTGCAGGAACGCGTCGGCGATCACGTCCTTGACGACGACGGGCTTGCCGGTCTTCGGATTTCCGAACGTCATCCACGGGCCGCCGTCGAGCGGCGTCGCGCCGAACTCGCGCTGCGCGAGCGCGTAGCCCCAGTCGCGGAACGCGCCTTCCGTGTACTTCATGATGTTGCCCTTGTGCACGAGCGTCACCGACGGCTTGTCGTTGTCGATCGCGTACTGGATCGCCTTGCGCACGAGGCGGTCGGTGCCCTCGGACGACACCGGCTTGATGCCGATGCCCGACGTGGCCGGGAAGCGGATCTTCCGGACGCCCATCTCCTTCACGAGGAAGTCGATGACCTTCTTCGCCTGCGGCGAGTCGGCCGGCCACTCGATGCCCGCGTAGATGTCCTCGGAGTTCTCGCGGAAGATCACCATGTCGACCTTGCCCGGCTCCTTGACCGGCGAGGGCACGCCCTGGAACCAGCGCACGGGCCGCAGGCACACGTACAGGTCGAGTTCCTGGCGCAGCGCGACGTTGAGCGACCGGATGCCGCCGCCGACCGGCGTCGTCAGCGGCCCCTTGATCGAGACGACGTAGTCGCGGAGGATCGCCAGCGTCTCCTCCGGCAGCCAGACGTCGGGGCCGTAGATCTTCGTCGACTTCTCGCCGGCGTAGATCTCCATCCACGCGATCTTCCGCTTGCCGCCGTAGGCCTTGGCGACGGCGGCGTCGACGACCTTCAGCATGACCGGCGTGATGTCGTAGCCGGTGCCGTCGCCCTCGATGTAGGGAATGATCGGGTTGTCGGGGACTACGAGGCTGAAGTCGGCGTTCACGGTGATCCGGGCACCGTGCGCCGGCACCTTGACGTGTTGATAGCTGGGCATGGATGCTCCTCGTGCTGGCGCGCTGTTCGGGGGAATGCCGGAGGGCGCCGCGAAGACCGCGCGCGCGCTGGGGACTTGGGACTGGCTTTCGGAAACTCTTGATTATCCTCGGACTTGACGATTCCCGCCACGCGCCAGGGGTGCCGGCCGGCCGACCCGGTCCGGACCCGGCCGTCGTCCTGCTCGACAAGCCGTACGGCGATCGCCCGCCTCGCGCCCCGGGAATGGCGACGGGCGGACGTGCTATGATCGCCCCCCTCGCGCCTGCGGCGGCGCAGCATGCCGCCTGAGCTCTTCCGCACCGCGGGCGGGTGCCACCGGCATCCGCCGCACGCCTCCTTCCGTCCGCAATGATCCGTCGCCTGCTCGCTCGCCTGATTCCCGGCCGGCCGGCACGCGACCCGCGCATCTACGGCCCGGGCGAGCACCCGGTGCGCCGCGACCAGGTGCCGCGCGGCGCGCGCATCGTCACCGAGAAGCTGCACGAGGCCGGGTTCCGTGCCTTCGTCGTCGGCGGCGCCGTCCGCGACCTGCTGCTGGGGATGACGCCGAAGGACTTCGACATCGCGACCGACGCCACCCCCGAGCAGGTGAAGCCGCTGTTCCGGCGCGCGTACGTGATCGGCCGCCGGTTCCGGCTGGTCCACGTGCACGTCGGCGCCGAGGTGCTCGAGGTGTCGACGTTCCGCGCCGGGCAGAAGGCCGACGAGGCGACCGACGAGCACGGGCGGCTCCTGTCGGACAACGTCTACGGCACGCAGGCCGAGGATGCCGCGCGCCGTGACTTCACGATCAACGCGCTGTATTTCGATCCGGTGGCGGAGGAGATCTGGGACTACGTCGGCGGCGTGACCGACATCCGCGCGCGCAGGCTCAAGCTCATCGGCGCGCCGGTGACGCGCTTCCGCGAGGACCCGGTGCGCATGCTGCGTGCGGTCCGCCTCGCGGCCAAGGGCGGGCTCGCGATCGAGCCCAAGACCGCCGCGCCGATTCCGAAGCTCGCCGGGCTCGTCCAGAACGTGCCGCCGGCGCGCCTGTTCGACGAGATGCAGAAGCTGCTGCTGTCGGGCCACGCGACGGAGACGCTGCAGAGCCTGCGCGCGCACGGCCTGTCGCACGGCCTGCTGCCGCTGCTCGACGTGATCCTCGAGCAGCCGCTGGGGCAGAAGTTCATCGAGGTGGCGCTGGCCGGCACCGACGCGCGCGTGCAGTCGGGCCGCGCGGTGTCGCCGGCGTTCCTGTTCGCCACGCTGCTGTGGCACGAGGTGCTGCAGCAGTGGAACACCGCCAAGGCGCGCGGCGACAAGCCCATCCCGGCGCTGTTCGACGCGATGGACCGCGTGCTCGAGGCGCAGGCCGCGCGGATCTCGATCCCGCGCCGCTTCGAGGCGACGATCAAGGAGATCTGGTCGCTGCAGCCGCGCTTCGAGCAGCGCGCCGGCTCGCGGCCGTACCGGGTGCTCGAGCACGAGCGCTTCCGCGCCGCGTACGACTTCCTCGCGCTGCGCGGCGAGTCGGGCGAGGTCGACGCGTCGCTCGTCGACTGGTGGACCCGCTTCCAGGACGCGGGCGAGGCCGAGCGCGCGACGATGCTGAAGCCCGAGGAAGCGCCGAAGAAGGGCCGGCGCTCGCGCGGGCGCGGCCGCAAGCGGCGCGAAGCCGCGGACGGCGGCAGCGACGCGCCGCCGCCGCCGGACGCCGGCGGCGAGCCGTAGACGCCGGGGCTTGAACGCGACCGTCGCGTACGTCGGGCTGGGGAGCAACCTCGCCCATCCGCGCCGGCAGCTCGCGCGCGCCGTCGCCGCGCTGCGCCGGCTGCCGCGCACGACGGTGCTGCGCGTGTCGTCGAACTTCGTCACCGCGCCCGTCGGCTGCGCGGTTCCGCAGCCCGATTACGTGAACGCGGTCGCCGCGCTGCGCACGGCGCTCGCGCCGCGCGCGCTGCTCGCCCGGCTGCACGCGATCGAGCGCCGGCAGCGGCGCCGCCGCGGCGCGCAGGTGCCGCGCAACGCCCCGCGGACGCTCGACCTCGATTTGCTACTATACGGCGCGCACCGGATCGAGGTGCCGCGCCTCGCGGTGCCGCATCCGCGCATGCACGAGCGCGCCTTCGTGCTGGAGCCGCTGCGCGAGATCGCCCCCGCCGCGCGCATCCCCGGCCGCGGGCTCGCGCGGCGCGACGGACGCGGGACGCGCGGCCAGCGGATCGCGCGCACCCGCACGCATCACCTGCACTAGCAGGCGGTTGAAATTGGCACCGAACTCCATCCCCCCGTGTCATCCCGAGCAAAGCGAGGGGTCTGCTGTCTCGCCGCATCGGCAAGATGCGTCGAAGCAGATCCCTCGTCGCTGCGCTCCTCGGGATGACAAGGGGAAAGATCCCGCAGGCGGCTGACGAGGCATGGACCTCGAGCGCTGCCGCTACGTCGTCGTCGAGGGCCCGATCGGCGCGGGCAAGACGAGCCTCGCGCGCCAGCTCGCCGCGCACCTCGACGCCGAGATGCTGCTCGAGCAGCCGGAGGACAACCCGTTCCTCCCGCGCTTCTACGACGACATGGCGCGCTTCGCGCTGCCCACGCAGCTCACGTTCCTGTTCCAGCGCGCCGACCAGCTGCGCGAGCTCGCGCAGCTCGACCTCTTCCGGCGTCCGACCGTCGCCGACTTCCTGCTGGACAAGGACCCGCTGTTCGCGCGGATCAACCTGTCGGACGACGAGTACGCGCTCTACGACAAGGTGTTCACGCACCTCAAACCGCAGACCGCGACGCCGGACCTCGTCATCTACCTGCAGGCGCCGGTGGACACGCTGGTCGCGCGCGTGCGCGGGCGCGGCGTCGCGTTCGAGCAGTCGATGCCCGACGCCTACCTCGCGCGGCTCGCCGACGCGTACGCGCGCTTCTTCTACCAGTACGACGAGGCGCCGCTGCTCATCATCAACAGCGAGCGGCTCAACTTCGTCGACGATCCGGCGCACCTCGAGCTGCTGCTGTCGCGCGTCGCCGGCATGCGCGCGCGGCGCGAGTTCTTCAACCTCGGGCAGACCTGACCACGATGGACATCATCCGCACCGCGGCGGATCTCGCGCGGCGCCTCGACGGCGCCGGCCGCGTGGCCTTCGTGCCCACGATGGGCAACCTGCACGACGGCCACCTGCGCCTCGCGCGGATCGCGCGCGAGCACGGCGACGCCGTCGTGACCAGCATCTTCGTCAACCGTCTGCAGTTCGGGCCGAACGAGGACTTCGACCGCTATCCGCGCACGTTCGAGGCCGACCGCGCCGCGCTGGAGCGCGAGGGCGTGGACGTGCTGTTCGCGCCGCTCGAGCAGGAGATGTACCCGACGCCGCAGGTGTACCGCGTGCACCCGCCTCCGCTCGCCGACGAGCTGGAGGGCGCGTTCCGGCCCGGCTTCTTCGACGGCGTGTGCACGGTCGTGCTCAAGCTCTTCAACATGGTGCGCCCGGACGCGGCCGTCTTCGGCAAGAAGGACCGGCAGCAGCTCAAGATCGTCCGTGGCATGGTGCAGCAGTTCAACCTGCCCATCGAGATCGTGCCGGCCGAGACGGTCCGTGCCGACGACGGGCTCGCGCTGTCGTCGCGCAACGGCTACCTGTCGCCCGACGAGCGCCGCGAGGCGCCCAACCTGTACCGCGTGCTGCGCGGGATCGCCGACGCGATCGCGGGCGGGCGCACCGACTACGCGAACCTCGAGGTCGCCGGGCGCGCCGAGCTGGCCGCCCGCGGCTGGAAGGTCGACTACGTCGCAGTACGCCACGGCCTCGCGCTGCGCATCCCGCACCCGGAGGGCTACGACCACCCGAACCGGCTGATCGTGCTGGCGGCCGCGCGGATCGGCAACACGCGGCTGATCGACAACGTCGACGTGATCCGGCAGGAAGGCAGGGACTGACGCCGTCGTGCGGACGTCGCCCGCGATCGCGCATACTTCCGCATCCCTCCGGAGGCGCCCATGAACCTCTTCCGTCTCGCCGCCGCGCTGGCCGTCGCCGCGCTCGTCCCGCTCGCCGCGTCCGCGCAGGACGCCTGGCCCGCGCGCCCGATCCGCCTCGTCGTGCCGTTCCCGCCGGGTGCGGGGACCGACACCGTCGCGCGCTTCGTCGCGCAGAAGCTCGCCGAGGCGACGAAGGCGCAGATCGTCGTCGAGAACAAGACCGGCGCCGGCGGCGCGATCGGCGCCGCCGAAGTCGCGGCCGCGGCGCCGGACGGCTACACGCTGCTGTTCGTCGCCTCGCCGTTCACGACCGTCGCCGCCGCCGCGAAGACGCCGACCTACGATCCGGTGCGCCAGTTCGTGCCGGTCGCGCCGATCGCCGCCGGGCCGCTCGCGTTCGTCGTCAACCGTGACCTGCCGGTGAACACGATGCGCGAGTTCGTCGCGCTCGCGAAGAAGGAGCCCGGCAAGCTCAACTACGGCTCGGCCGGCTCGGGCAGCGTAAACCACCTGGCGCTCGAGCTCATGAACGCGCGCGCGGACGTCGTCGTCGTCCACGTGCCCTACCGCGGCATCGCCGACGCGACCAAGGACCTGCTCGGCGGCACGATCCAGTCGATGACGGCGTCGATCCCGGCCACGCTGCCGCTCGCGGCGGAGAAGCGCGTCAAGGTGCTCGCGGTGACCGGCGCCAAGCGCATCCCGCAGCTGCCGGGCGTGCCGAGCTGGCAGGAGGAAGGCGTCCCTAACGCGAACGTGATCAACTACTGGGGCATCGTCGCGCCCGCCGGCACGCCGCCGGCGATCGTCGCGCGGCTGAACGCCGACGTGCAGAAGGTGCTGGCCCAGCCCGACTTCCGCGAACGGCTGGAGAAGGAAGGCGCCGAGCTCATCCCGGGCCCGCCGGAGCGGCTGGGGTCGCTGATCGAGGGTGACCTCAACGGCTGGAAGAAGCTGATCGTCGAGGCGAAGCTCTCGTTCGAGTAGCGGCCCGCGACGCCGGCGCCTCCGCTCACCGCGGCTGCCGCAGCGCAATCACGTTGCCCGCCACCGCGAGCGCGACGCCGAGCACGGCGACCCACGTCCAGCGGTAGCCTTCGAACAGCGTCGACAGCAGCATCGCGACGACCGGCGTGGCCACGCCCACGAACGACGACGGGGCGGCGCCGACGCGCTTCAACAGCGTCAGGTACGCGCCGAACGCGACGATGCTGCCGAGCACGGACAGGTAGGCGAGCGACAGTACGTAGCCCGCGCGCGGGTCGAACGTCCACGGCGTGCCGGTGGCGAGCGCCGCCAGCCCCGCCGCGAGTGCGCCGTAGGCCATGCCCCACGCGGTGGCCGGAAACGTCGGCAGCCCCGCCTGGTGGTTCCTGACCGCGAACAGGTTGCCGGCGGTGGCGATCGCGGTCCCCACCAGCGCGAACGCGATGCCCAGCGCGGCGCCCCCGCCGCGGCGCGCGGCGTCGAGCTCCGGCAGGAACAGCAGCGCGACGCCGGCCACGCCCAGCGTCGCGGCCGCCAGCGTGCGCGGCGACAGCGGCGCCCCGAAGGCGAGCCGCATGCCGACCGGGCTCATGAACACGATCGTCGAGAACACGACGGCGACGAGGCCGGACGGCACGTAGCGCTCGGCCCAGTAGATGACGACGTAGTTGACGCCGAACAGCGTGACGCCCTGGCCCGCGAGGAACGCGTGGTCGCGGCGCCGGAACGCGAGCGGGACGCCGCGCCACGCGCACCACGCGGCGAGCAGCACGGCCGCCAGCGCGAACCGGTAGGCGACCGACACCTCGGGCGCCACCACGCCCAGCTGGAACGTGATGCCGAGCCACGTCGACCCCCAGATCAGCGTGGCGGTGAGGAAGAGCGCGGGGTTGCTCACGGGCGCGCGGCGCGGGTGCGGCGCTAGGCGGCGCGCAGCGCGTCGACGATCTTCAGGCGCGCCGCGCGCGCCGCGGGCAGGAAGCCGCCGACGAAGCCCATCAGCAGCGCGAAGCCCAGCGACGCCGCGACGATCTCGGGCGTCAGCGTGAACGAGAACGCGATCTCGGAGAACGTCTGGAAGTTCGACGTCGAGATCGGCACCATCTGCATGAACGACGCGGCGACGATGCCGGCCAGCCCGCCGACCAGCCCGAGCAGCAGCGCCTCGCCCAGGAACGCGGCGAGGATCGCCGCGCGCGAGAAGCCCAGCGCGCGCAGCGTGCCGATCTCGGCGGTGCGGGAGGCAACGCTCGCGTACATCGTGATCATCGCGCCGATGATCGCGCCGACCGAGAAGATCACCGAGATCGTCGTGCCGAGATACGAGATGAACTTGGCCATCACCTCGGACTGGTCGGCGTAGAACTGCGTCTCGCGCTTGGCCTCCAGCGTCAGCCGCTGGTCGCCCTCGATCTCCTTCTTGACCGCCTCGAAGCTCTGCGGATCGGCGAGCCTGAACACGAGCGCCGAGAAGCCGAGCCTCCGGAACGCCTGCAGCATCTGCTCGGCGTCGCCCCAGATCTCCGAGTTGAACCCGGTGCGGCCGGCGTCGAACACGCCGACGACGGTCCAGTCGCGCTGCGCGAACCGCAGCGTCTCGCCGAGCGACGCGCCGCGGAAGCCGGTGGCGATCGACCGGCCCGCGATGATCTCCGACGTGCCGGGCCGGAACATGCGGCCCTCGACGATCTGCGCCTGCGGCCGCAGCGCGAGGCCCTCCTGCGTGACGCCGCGGATCACGACGTTGGACGGCGCGCCGCTCTCGCGGCGCGGCAGCGTGATCAGCACCACCGGCTCCTTCGAGATCAGCTTGACGCCGTTGCCGCCGGTCGCGATCTGCGGCAGTGTCTCGACGATCGCCGCCGACGCGCGGTCGATGCCGCTCTGGATCTCCGTCTGCGAACCGCGGCGGATGACGAGCACGTTGTCCGGCTGGCCGGTGGCGACCAGCGTCTCGCGCAGGCCGGCCGCCAGCATCAGCACGGTCGTGAAGACGTAGACGACGAGCGCCATGCCCGCCGCCGTCAGGGTCGTCGTCAGCTTGCGCGCGTACAGGTTGCGCGCGACGTACGAGAGCGGGATCGTCGTCACGTGCGCCTCCTCACGCGACGGCGCGCAGGCCGTCGGCGATGCGCACGTGCGCGGCGCGCCACGCGGGGATCAGCGCCGCGACGACGCCGACCGTCGCCGCGGCGCCGACCTGCATCGCCACGGTTTCCGGCGAGACGAAGAACACGGGGAACAGCGTGCCCATCCGCTCGGCGAACCCATCGGCGATCGGGAACGTGAGCGCGATGCCGGTGGCGCCGCCGGCCAGCGCAATGCCGAGCGACTCGGCGAAGATGAGCAGCGCGACGAAGCCGTTCCCGAAGCCGATCGCCTTCAGCGTCGCGTACTCCGAGTAGCGCTCGCGCGCCGTCATCGCCATCGTGTTCGCCATCACGGCCATGATGATCAGGACGATGACGAACGACACCGCCTCGATGGCGGCCAGGATCGTTTCGGTCATCGCGACGAAGCCCAGCTGGAACGCCTTCTCGGTCTCGGTCAGCGTCTCGGCCAGCGAGTTGTGGAACGTCGCGTCGATGCGCTGCGAGATCGCGGCGGCCTGCGTCGGATCGCGGATCTCGACGACGTAGAGCCCGACCAGGTCGGCGCGGCGCGCGAAGCGCGCCTTCACGGTCTCGTTCAGGTAATCCCAGTGGAAGAAGAACTGCGTCTCGTCGACCTTGTTGTCGGCACCGTCGTAGATCGCGCGCAGCGTGAACGTCCACGTGCCGGGGAAGATCGTGCCGCGCAGCGGGATCTGGTCGCCGACCTTCCAGCCGAATTTGTCGGCGAGCTTGCGGCCGACGACGGCGCCCTTGCGGTCGAGCAGGAACGCCTTGCGCTGCGCGTCGTCCAGCCGGTACTCCGGGTACATGGCGAGAAACGTCGGGGCGTCGACGGCGAACTGCGGGAAGAAGTTGCTCTCGGTGACGTAGACGCCGCCGAACCAGTTCATCCACGACACGGACTTCACGCCGTCGATCTGGCGGATTTTCGCCGCGTAGTTGACCGGCAGGAAGAACACGAGCGAGATCGAGCTGCGCGTGACGAGCCGCGCCGACGACGACGCCTCCGAGCCCGCGTACCACGCGTCGACGATCGTGCGCAGCAGGCCGAACGCGACGATCGCGACGACGATGCCGATCATCGTCAGCGTCGTCCGCAGCTTGTGGCGGAGCGCGTTGCGCAGGACGAGGAAGGGGACGAACACGGGCGATGAGGCGTCAGTTGCGAAGGGCCGCCCCGAGCGACTGACCTGCCACGGCCTCCGTGGACGGGCACGTCGTGCGGAAGTCTGCGTGTCGGCCGTCGCCCTCGCGCGCGGACGCGCTCTGCGAGCCTGGCCTTCGGCCCGCGCGCGAGGGCGGCTCGGTGGGCAGCGAGCGTGGGGGCCGTTTCATCCTAGTCGACCAGCACGCCCTTTTCCAGGTGGATCAGGCGGTGCGCGCGGCCGGCGGCCTTCGGATCGTGCGTCACCATGATGATGCTCTTGCCGAGCTCCCGGTTGAGCGCGTCCAGCAGCGAGAGGATTTCCTCGGCGGTCGTGCGGTCGAGGTCGCCGGTCGGCTCGTCGGCGACGATCACCGTCGGGTCCGCGATCAGTGCGCGCGCGATCGCGACGCGCTGCTGCTGCCCGCCGGAGAGCTCGTTCGGGTAGTGGTCGACCCGGTCGGACAGGCCGACCAGCGCCATCGCGTGCTCGACGCGCCCGCGCCGCTCGCGCCGTGACAGCGCGGTGAGCTGGAGCGGCAGCTCGACGTTCTGGAACGCCGTCAGCACCGGCATCAGGTTGTAGAACTGGAAGACGAAGCCGACGTGCGTCGCGCGCCAGGCGGCGAGGTCGCCTTCGGAGAGCGTCCCGATGTCCACGCCGGCCACGCGGATCTCGCCCGACGACGGCTTGTCGATGCCGGCGATCAGATTGAGCAGCGTGGACTTGCCCGAGCCCGACGGCCCCATCAGCGCGACGAACTCGCCGACGTCGATGTCGAGGTTGATGTCGACCAGCACCGGGATCACCTGGCCGCCGCGCACGTAGTGCTTGGTCAGATTGCGGATCCGGACCAGCGACGCGCGGGGGGCGGCCTCCGCGGCGGCGGTGTCGCTGGCGGGCGCGGGCGGCATGGCGGCGGCGGGCGGGCGCTACTTGCCCGCGACCCTGACGGGCGCGCCGGCCGCAAGCGTCGCCGGCGGCCGCAGCACGGCCCTCTCGCCCGCCTTCACGTCGCCGGCGATCGCGACCAGCTCCGCGAACTTGAGACCCGGGGTCACCGCGATCGGCGCCGCCTTGTCGTCGCGCACGACGAAGACGACGGCCCGCCCGTCGCGCTGCGCGAGCGCGTCCGGCGCGACGGCGAGCAGCGGCTTCTGCTGGTCGGGCGTCACCTCCTGCGACAGGAAGCTCACCTTGGCGCTCATCTCCGGCAGGACGCGCGGGTCGATCGCGTCGAACTTCACCTTGGTCATGACGGTCGCCTTCGCGCGGTCGATCGTCGGCACCATCCGGCTGATGCGGCCGCGGAAGCGGACGCCGGGCAGCGCGTCCAGCACGATCTCCGCCGGCTGCCCGACCT
Source organism: Casimicrobiaceae bacterium (assembly GCA_041911995.1). GTDB lineage: Bacteria > Pseudomonadota > Gammaproteobacteria > Burkholderiales > Casimicrobiaceae > VBCG01. The sequence goes on from JAYRNW010000165.1 coordinate 12,414, forward strand.
GGATCTTCGCGAGGCTGCCCTCCGACACGTCCGCCTCGACCTCCAGCGTATCCATGTCCGCCATCGACACGACGGCGCCCTTCGAGTCCGCCGCGTTGGAGAACGGCGTGACGAGGTCGCCGACGTTGGCGCTCTTCGACAGGATGACGCCGTCGAACGGCGCGCGGATGACCGTGTAGTCGACCGCCACCTGCGCGTTGCGCGCCGCGGATTCGGCGGCGCCGATGCTCGCCTTGGCGCTCGCGACGCCCGCCACGGCGCGGTCGGCGCGCGCCTTCGCCGTGTCGACCGACGCGGCGGACACGAAGCCCTTCGCCAGCAGGTCGTTGGCGCGCTTCAGCTGCGCGAGCGCGTCGGTCTCCTCGGCCTGCGCCTGCGTCAGCGCCGCCTGCGCCGCGCGCACGTTCGCCTGCGCGGCGTCGGCCTGCGCGACCACGTCGCGCGCGTCGATCCGCGCGATGACGTCGCCCGCCTTCACCCGCGAGCCCTCGGCCACGCCCAGCCACTCGACGCGACCGGTCGCCTTCGACGAGATCGACGCCTTGCGCTGCGCGACGACGTAGCCGGTCGCGTTGAGGACGACGAACTGCTGTGACGGGTAGGCGACGACGACCGGGGTCACCTGGACGGCGAGCGCCCGCGGCTGCAGCGCGTACCACGCGCCGCCCGCGGCCGCCGCGACGGCGAACGCCAGCAGCCACAGCCACTTGCGGCGGCGCCGCGAGCGCACCGGCGCGAGGTCGCGGTCGATCCTGAGCTTGGACAGATCGGTCGGGGTTTCCGGCGGCATGGGGTGGCGGCGGTGGGCTTCGTGGCGCGACGCCCGGGTCGGCGCCGCGTGGGAAGCCGCCCATTCTACCGACCACCGCCCCGAGAGCCGCGGCCGGCGTACGCGCGAAGGTCGGCGCGGTGGCGCGGCGGCTGTTGCCGGGGGCTTGCGTTTCGGCCGAAAAAGTAGATAATGCGAATCAGTCGTATTCGCAATCGTACCGGCCGGGACTTCCCCCCGCCGGCAGGAGACCGGAATGCTGGCCACGCTGCTCGTCACGCTGCGCGAGGGAATCGAAGCCTTCCTCATCGTCGCGATCACGCTCGCCTGCCTGCGCAAGACCGGACGCATCGCGCTGGCGCCGGCCGTCTACTGGGGCACCGGCGTCGCCGTCGCGCTGTCCGTCGTGGCCGGCCTCGTGTTCGCCGAGGCGGAGAACAAGCCGCTGTGGGAAGGGTTGCTGGCGGCGGCCGCGGCGGCGATGGTCCTGACGATGGTCGTCTACATGATGCGCGCGGCACGCCGGATGCGCAGCGACATCGCCGCGAAGATCGATGCGGCGGCCACGCAACCGGCCGCCGGCGCCTGGCTCGGCGTGTTCGCGTTCGTGCTGGTGATGATCGTCCGCGAGGGCATGGAAACGGCGCTGATCCTGACGACGCTGCTGTTCGAGCAGGGGTCGCGCAACCTGCTCGCCGGGGCCGCGCTGGGCGTCGCCGCGGCGGCGGCGCTGGCTTGGGCGTGGTCGCGCTACGGGCACCGCGTCGACCTGCGGCGCTTCTTCCAGGTGACGTCGATCTTCCTCGCGCTGTTCACCGTGCAGCTCGTCGTCTACGCCTTCCACGAGTTCACCGAAGCGGGCGTCGTGCCGGGCATCGACAACGCGCACTGGCACGTCGTGACCGAGCCGTACGGCCCCGAGGGCGCGTTCGGCCAGTGGCTGACGTACCTCATGGTGCTGGTGCCGGCGGGCTGGCTCGCGTGGGCGTGGCGGCGTGACCGGCGCGCGGGCATGCCGCGCGCGGCAGGCGCCGCATAGGCGTCCGGCGCCGCGCGTCACCCGCCGTCGAGCGGCGTGGGCGCCGGCGGCGCCGCCGCGCCGCGCCGGCTCGCGCGCCACGCGGCCACCGAGACGATGGCGAGGCCGGCGCCGATGCAGCCGATGCCGAGCCACTCGTTGCCGGTCAGCCGCTCGTCGAACACGACCATCGAGCTCACGAGCGCGATCACGGGAATCGCGAACATGTTGAGCGACGCGGTGCCCGCCGGCAGGTGGCGCAGCACGGCGATCCACAGCAGGAAGCCCAGCGCGGTCGAGACCACGCCGATCTGGAACAGCAGCAGCACGTAGGTCGCGCTCCACCGCGTCTCGGGAAACGCGAGCACGAAGGGCAGCAGCGTCAGCGGCAGCACGCCGACCGCCATCTGCCACGCGATGAAGTTGAGCGGGTCGAGGCTGCGGCCGCGCTGGAAGTACTTGGTCGCGACCGTCCCGGCGGCCCACCCGAAGCCGGACAGCACCGCCCACAGCTTGGGCGCGAGGTCGCCCTGCCAGTTCCACGGCGCGACGACGAGCACCAGCCCGACGAACGCGAAGGCGACCGCGACCCACTGCGTGCCCTTCACGCGCTCGTGCAGCACCGGCCACGCGATCAGCAGCGTCCAGAACGGCATCGTGAACACGAGCACCGACGTGCGGCCGGCGCCGCCGCCGGCCAGCGCCATCGTCGTCGCGGCGAAGTTGATCGTCGTCTGGAAGAAGCCGGTGACGACGACCGCGAGCCACGACGTCGGCAGCAGCGGGCGCCGCTGCACGACCAGGATCGCGAACAGCGCGAGCGTGGCGAACCACGTGCGCTGCACGTTGAGCGGCACCGGGTCCGCGTGCTGCAGCGCGAACTTCATCACGATCCAGTTGCTGCCCCAGATCAGCGTCAGCACGGCCAGCGCGACGTAGGCGCCCCGCCGCGAGCGCACGCGGAAGCGCTCGCGCATCAGTCGCGCGGCGCGGTGAGGAAGGCTTCGAGGATCCGCGCCACCGCTTCGGGCTGGTCGTGGTGCAGCATGTGGCCGGCGTCGGCCACCGTCTCCAGCCGCGCATGGCGGATGTGCGCCACGCGGCGCGCCACCTCGCCCGAGGGGTCGCCGCCCGCGGCGAGCCACTTCGCGATGTGCGAGTCCGCGCCGGCCACGAAGAGCGTGGGCGCCGTGATCGATCCCCACACCGCGTACATGTCCGCCATCCGGTACGTCGTCGGGAACGGCAGCTTGTGCTTCGGGTCCGCGCGCAGGCGCGCAGTGCCGTCGGGCAGTTCCTCCGCCCAGTGCCGCGCGAGGAACAGGGCGCGATCGCGCGCAAGGCGGCGGTTGTTCTTCTGCAGCCGGTCGGCGACCGCTGCCATGCTGCGGTACGGGGCGAATCCTTCCGGTGCCGCGAGCGCGTCCAGCCACTGCATGAGCTTCTGCGGGGCGTGGTCCGCCGGCTGGTCGGGCACGCCGAAGCCGTCGAGCGCCGCCACGTGCGCGACGGCGTCGGGGCGCGCGCCCGCGTACAGCAGCGCGACGTTGGCGCCGAGGCTGTGGCCGGCCAGGTCGACCCTGGCGCCGTCGCCCAGCGCGCGCACCAGCGCGTCGAGGTCCGCCGCGTAGTCGAGGAACCAGTAGCCGTCCTGCGGCGTATCGGAGAGCCCGAAGCCACGCCAGTCGGGCGCGAGCACGTACCAGTCGCGCGCGAGCGCGTCGACCAGGAACTGGAACGACGCCGAGACGTCCATCCACCCGTGCAGCAGGAAGAGCTTGCGCGCGTCCGGCCGGCCCCACGTGCGCACGTGATAACGCAAGCCGCGCACGGAAACGAAGCGCGACGCGGACGGCTTCACCGCTTGCCGCACTGCGCGAGGCCGTCGTGCCAGCCGGTGCGATAGTTGCCGTCGGCGGCGTAGCGCGCGGAGTCCTTCTTCTCGTCGCCGCGTCCGCTGGCGCAGCCGTCGCCGAAGCCCAGCCGGTACGTCGGCGGGAATCCCTGGAGGTTGACCGGCGGCGGCGGCGGCTCGACGTACGGCTTCGGTTGCGGCGGCGCGGTCGGTGCCGGCGCGCTCGGCGGAACGCTGGCGCAGCCGGCGACGACCGCCAGCAGGACCGGTACGCAGACGCGCAATGCGAGCGACGGGAAACGCATGACGACGATGGCTTCCGCGCCGCCGCCGGAGCGGCCGGAGAACGAAACGAACGGAGTAGAATTCTAGCACTCAGCACGCGCCCGTCATGACCGCACCGTCCTTCGTCCACCTGCGCCTGCACAGCGAGTATTCGATCGTCGACGGGACGGTGCGGATCGACGAGGCGGTGGCCGCGGCGGCGGCCGACGCGATGCCTGCGCTCGCGATCACCGACCTCGGCAACGCGTTCGGCCTCATCAAGTTCTACAAGGCGGCGCGCGCCGCCGGCGTCAAGCCGGTCGCCGGCTGCGATGTCTGGCTGACGCACGACGCGGAGCGCGACGCGCCGTTCCGCGCGATCCTGCTCGCCGCCGACCGCGGCGGCTACCTCAGGCTCGCCGACTGGCTGTCGCGCGCCTACCGCGGCAACCAGCATCGCGGCCGCGCCGAGCTGCGGCGCGAGTGGTTCGCCGAAGGCACGCAGGGGCTGATCGCGCTGTCGGGGTACCGCGCCGGCGACGTCGGCGCCGCGCTCGCGCAGGGCAACGCCGCGGGCGCCGCGAAGGCCGCGCGCGAATGGGCGGCGTGGTTCCCGGACCGCTACTACCTCGAGGTGCAGCGTGCCGGACACGCCGACGACGATGCGCTCGTCGACGCGACCGTCGCGCTCGCCGCGGAGTTGACACTGCCCGTGGTCGCCACGCATCCGGTGCAGTTCCTCGCGCGCGACGACTTCCGGCCGCACGAGGCGCGCGTGTGCATCGCGGAAGGGCACGTGCTCGCCGACACGCGCCGGCCGCGGCGCTTCACGTCCGAGCAGTACTTCACGACGCAGGCCGAGATGCGCGAGCGCTTCGCCGACCTGCCGGAGGCGCTCGCGAACTCGGTGGCGATCGCGCAGCGCTGCAACCTCGCGATCCCGCTGGGGAAGAATCACCTGCCCGTGTTCCCGACGCCGGCCGGCGTGACGATCGACGAGCACCTGCGCAACGAGGCCGCCGCCGGCCTCGAGCGGCGGCTCGCGCGGCTGTTCCCCGACGCCGCAGTCCGCGACGCGCGGCGCCCCGACTACGCGGCGCGCCTCGACTTCGAGACGAAGACCATCGTGCAGATGGGCTTCGCCGGCTACTTCCTCATCGTCGCCGACTTCATCAACTGGGCGCACCGCAACGGCGTCCCGGTCGGGCCCGGCCGCGGCTCCGGCGCGGGGTCGCTCGTCGCCTACGCGCTCGGCATCACCGACCTCGACCCGCTGCGCTACGCGCTGCTGTTCGAGCGCTTCCTCAACCCCGAGCGCGTGTCGATGCCGGACTTCGACATCGACTTCTGCCAGGACGGCCGCGACCGCGTCATCGACTACGTCAAGCAGAAGTACGGCGCCGACTCGGTCGCGCAGATCGCGACGTTCGGCACGCTCGCCGCGAAGGCCGCCGTGCGCGACGTCGGGCGCGTCCTCGACCTGCCCTACCCGTTCGTCGACGGCATCGCGAAGCTGATCCCGTTCCAGCCGGGCAAGGTCGTCACGCTCGCGCGCCCGACCGGCGAGCCCGAGGCCAACGTGATCTACGCGCGCGAGGCCGAGCCGCTGATCGGCGAGCGCGAGGCGGCCGAGGAGGAGGTGCGGCAGCTGCTCGAGCTGGCCGAGCAGCTCGAAGGCCTGCCGCGCAACGTCGGCATGCACGCGGGCGGCGTGCTGATCGCGCCCGGCAAGCTGACCGACTTCTGCCCGCTCTACGTGCAGGCGGGCGGCGACGCGATCGTCTCGCAGTTCGACAAGGACGACGTCGAGGCGGTGGGCCTCGTCAAGTTCGACTTCCTGGGCCTGACGACGCTGACGATCCTCGACTGGACGATCCGCTACGTCCGCCGGCTCGAGCCCGACACGAAGGTCGCGCTGGAAACGCTGCCGCTCGACGACCAGGCGGCGTTCGGGGTCTTCCGCGCCGGCAACACGACCGCGGTGTTCCAGTTCGAATCGCGCGGCATGCGCGACCTGCTGAAGCAGGCGCCGGTCAACTCGTTCGAGGACATCATCGCGCTGGTCGCGCTGTACCGGCCCGGGCCGATGGAGCTGATCCCCGACTACACGGCGCGCAAGTCGGGACGCGAGCGCGTCGCCTACGTCGACACGCGCCTCGAGCCGATCCTGGGGCCGACGTACGGCGTCATGGTGTACCAGGAGCAGGTGATGCAGATCGCGCAGGAGATCGGCGGCTACACGCTGGGCGGCGCCGACCTGCTGCGCCGCGCGATGGGCAAGAAGAAGCCCGAGGAGATGGCGAAGCACCGGTCGATCTTCGTCGACGGCGCGACGAAGAACGGCGTCGCCGAGGCGAAGGCATCGCAGCTCTTCGACCTCATGGAGAAGTTCGCCGGCTACGGCTTCAACAAGTCGCACGCGGCCGCCTACGCGCTCGTCGCGTACCAGACCGCGTGGTTCAAGGCGCACCATCCGTCGGCGTTCATGGCGGCGAACCTGTCGCTGGTGATGGACGACACCGACAAGGTCCGCAGCTTCCGCGACGACGCCGTCGCGCAGGGCCTCGAGGTGCTGCCGCCCGACGTCAACGCGTCGAACTACCGCTTCGAGCCGGTCGACGCGAAGCGCATCCGTTACGGGCTGGGCGGCGTGAAGGGCACCGGCGAGACGGCGATCGAGGCGGTCGTCGCGGCGCGCGCGGCCGGCGGGCCGTTCCGCGACCTCTTCGACTTCTGCCGCCGCATCGACCGGCGTGTCGTCAACCGGCGCGCGATCGAGGCGCTCGTGAAGGCCGGCGCGTTCGACGCCGTCGACCCGCGCCGCGCCGCGCTGCTGGCCTCCGTCGGCGTCGCGCTGGAGGCGGCCGAGCACGCGGCGGCGAACGCGGCGCAGGTGTCGCTGTTCGGCGAGGACGCGGCGGGGCCGGCGGTCGGACTGGTCGCCACGCGCGAATGGACCGACGCCGAGCGCCTGCAGCACGAAAAGGCCGCGATCGGCTACTACCTCTCGGGCCATCCGTTCGCCGGCTACGCGGCGGAGCTCTCCGCACTGGTGCGCACGACGATCGCGGGCCTCGCGCCGCGGCAGGAGCGCGTGCTCGTCGCGGGCATCGTCACGCAGCTGCGCACGCAGACGGGACGGCGCGGCAAGATGGCGTTCGTCACGCTGGACGACGGCCACGGCTCCGCCGAGATCATGGTCTACAACGAGACGTACGACGCCGTCCGCCCCCTGCTGCGCGAGGACCAGCTGGTGGTCGCCGAGGTCCGGGTGACGCCGCGGATGACCGAGGACGGCGAGGTGCAGGGCCTGCGGATCGTCGCCGAGAACCTCTACGACCTCGCGACGATCCGGCGCAAGCACGCGAAGGGCGTGCGGATCGCGTGCAACGGCAACGCGTCGGCGTCCGCGCTGGCCGAGATCCTGCAGCCGCACCGCCCCGGCGACAAGCCGGTCACCGTGAGCTACGCCAACGAGCGCGTGGGCGGCGAGGTCGTGCTGTCCGACGCGTGGCGCGTGAACCTGGACGACGCGCTGATCGACCGCCTGCGCGAGTGGCTCGCGCCGGAGAACGTGCGCGTCGTCTACTGAAAGCCTTGGGGCACCGCCGCTGCCCCGTTTCGTCGCCGAGGAATCCATGCCGCTGCCCGACAAGATGCGCCACATCGCGATCCGTGTGCCCGGTCCGCCGGACGTGCTGGTGCCGGCCGAAGGGCCGGTGCCGGTGCCGAAGGCCGGCGAGGTGCTGGTCCGCGTCGCGTACGCGGGCGTCAACCGCCCGGACTGCCTGCAGCGCTCCGGCGCGTACCCGCCGCCGGCGGACGCGTCGCCGATCCTCGGCCTCGAGGTGGCAGGACGCATCGCCGCGGTCGGCGGGGGCGTGACCGGATGGAAGCCGGGCGACCCCGTGTGCGCGCTGACGCCGGGCGGCGGCTACGCCGCGTACTGCACGACCCCCGCGGGCTTCTGCCTGCCACCGCCGCACGGCCTCTCGCTCGCCGAGTCGGCCGGCGTGCCGGAGAACTATTTCACCGTCTGGTACAACCTGTTCGACCGCGTGCGCTTCGCCGCCGGCGAGTCGGTGCTGATCCACGGCGGCACCAGCGGCATCGGCCTCACGGCGATCCAGCTCTGCAAGGCGTTCGGCGCCGTCGTGTACGCGACCGCCGGGTCGCCGGAGAAGGTCGCGTTCTGCCGGCAGATGGGCGCCGACCACGCGATCGACTACAAGGCGCAGGACTGGTCCGCCGAGGTGTGGCGCCTCACCGGCAAGCGCGGCGTGGACGTCGTGCTCGACATGGTCGGCGGCGACTACGTCGAGCGCAACCTGCGCTCGCTGGCGCCGGAAGGGCGCCTCGTGCAGATCGCTTTCCTGCAGGGCAGCCGCGTCGAGGTCGAGCTGCGGCACGTCATGATGAAGCGGCTGACCGTCACCGGCTCGACGCTGCGCGCGAGCCCGCAGGCGCGCAAGGAGGCGCTCGCGCGGGCGCTGCACGAGAACGTCTGGCCGCTGTTCGCCGCGCGCCGGCTGAAGGTGGTCGTGGCGCGCACGTTCCCGCTCGCCGACGCGGCCGCCGCGCACGCGCTGATGGAGTCGGGCGCGCTGATCGGCAAGATCCTGCTGGCCGTCGACCCGGCCGTGGCCGGGGCCTGATTCCCCGTCAGTACGTCGCGCGGCCGCCCGAAAGGTCGAACACGGCGCCCGTCGAGAATGCGCAGTCCTCGCTCGCGAGCCACGCGACGAGCGCCGCGACCTCGTCGACGGTCCCGAAGCGCCCCATCGGGATCTTCGCCAGCATGAAGTCGATGTGCTGCTGCGTCATCTGGTCGAAGATCGCCGTGCGCACCGCCGCCGGCGTCACGCAGTTCACGCGGATGCCGGTGCGCGCGAGCTCCTTGCCGAGCGATTTGGTGAGGCCGATCACCGCCGCCTTCGACGCGCTGTACGCGGACGCGTTGGGATTGCCCTCCTTGCCCGCCACCGACGCGATGTTGACGATGCGGCCGTAGTCCTTCGCCTTCATCAGCGGCACCACGGCGCGGTTGCACAGGAAGACGCCGTGCACGTTGACGTCGAAGACGCGCTTCCAGTCGGCGACCGGGTAGTCGGCGAGCGGGACGTTGGGTCCGGTGATGCCCGCCGAGCACACGAGCACGTCGATGCCGCCGCAGGCGGCCGCGGTCTCCTGCGCGGCGCGCTCGACCGCGGCGGCGTCGACGACGTCGAGCACGCGGACGAACGCGTCGCCGCCGAGCGTGGCCTTCGCCTGCGCGAGCGCCTTCTCGTCGCGATCCCATAGCGCGATCCGCGCACCGCTCGCCGCGAGGCGCCGCGCGACCGCGAGCCCGATGCCCATCGCGCCGCCGGTGATGGCCGCCGTCCGGCCTGCAAGATCCAACTGGTTCATCGCCTCGCCTCCGCGCTCACGTCGAGCGTGCAAGCATAGCAACCCGCCCGCCGCGCGGGCCGGTCAGCGGAAAAACAGCGCGATGCCCATCGCCAGTGCGCCTGTCGCGACGATCGCGAGCACCAGCAGCAGGCCGAACATCGTGTGCCGCGTGTCGCTCTGGAAGACCAGCATGTCGTCCATCAGCTCGGCGACCTGCGCGTTGGTCGCCGGCGATCCGGGCGCCGACGGCGCCGGCGGATCGACGGCGGGCCCGGGCGCCCCCGCCGGCTGCGACGGCACGTCGATCGGCAGGATCATCACGAAATTGGTCACCGGCAGCGTGCGGTGCACGTGGTTGTCCCAGACCTTGACGCGCACGCCGGAGCGTATCCGGTACCCCAGCGCCGGGACCTGCGCACGCGCCGCGGGCCCTCCGGCGTCGACGAAGAACTTCGTCGGCAGGCGGCCGGCGTTGGCCACGCGCAGCAGCATCGCGAACTTGTCGGCCGCCATCGCGACGTCGACCTGGAACTTCGCGGGGGCGGCGAGGGCGTCGGCGTTGGCTTCGGCGACGTAGACGACCGAGCCGATCGGCTTGCCGCCCGCCGGCGCGCCGTTGCGCCGCTCGCGGATGCGCAGCACGCCGGGGAGGTCCTGCAGCGTCCCGCCGGTCGTGAGCGCGACCGCGTCCTCGGTGTCGGCCACGATCTTCATCGCGAGGACGCTGTCCCTGCCGTCCTCGATGACGAGCCGTACCTTGGTCGGACGGAAACCCAGCAGCGGCATGGCCGGATGCGTTGGTCTTGGCGATGGCGCGGCCGGGCGGACGTGGGCGCCGAGCGAATTCTAGTGCATCCGGCGCCCCCGCGTCGCGCCGCGGAGACGAACGGCGTGCGCGCCTCGCCGCGGACGTCACGCTGCAAACTACAATCCGTGACGCCGTGCGGCGAACGCCCGCCCGACCGCGGGCACCTCGTGCCATTGCCGCCGCGCGCGCCGCGCGCGACAATGCCTGCGCCGGCACAATGCCTTCGCCGAGGAGCCGCCATGGCCCGTTCGTCCCGCGTTATCGTCGTCTTCGCCGTCGCGCTGCTGGCCGCGCTGGAGGCCGCCGCGGGGGCCCGGCCCGTGCCCGTCAACCCGGCCAAGGTGGTGCCGAAGATCGGATCGGTGACGCAAACCGCCAACGCGGCGCAGCTCGCGGCGCTGCTGGTCGGCACCGGCGTCACGATCACCAACGCCAAGTTCACCGGCAATCCGCTGGCCGCGGGCACGTTCACCGGCGGCGCGGCGAGCGTCGGCGTCGCGAGCGGCGTCGTGCTGTCGACCGGCCACGCCGCCGACGTGGTCGGCCCCAACGTCAGCGACTCGTGGAGCGAGGACAACGGCACGCCGGGCGACGCGCAGCTGAACGCGCTCGTCTATCCCGAGGTCACCTACGACGCCGCGATCCTCGAGTTCGACGTGACGCCGACCGCCAACACGATCGCGATCCGCTTCGTGTTCGGCTCCGAGGAGTACCAGGAGTTCGTGGGCTCGCCGTACAACGACGTCATCGGCATCTTCGTCAACGGCGTGAACTGCGCGAACTACAACGGTCGCCCGATCAGCGTCAACTCGATCAACGCCGGCGTCAACTCCGAGCTCTTCATCAACAACGAGAGCGGCGCCCGCGACACGGAGCTCGACGGGCTGACGGTGCCGCTCGACTGCGTCGCGTCGGTGACGCCGGGCGTGCCGAACCACGTGAAGATCGCCATCGCGGACACCGCCGACGCGATCTACGACGCGGCCGTGTTCCTCGCCGCGGGCGGCGTCCGCTCGCCGGGCAGCGGGCCGGTCACCAACAGCAACGTCTACCGGGCGATCGAGTACTACCACGCCGGGTTCAACCACTACTTCGAGACGGCGATCGCCGGCGAGATCACCAAGCTCGACGACGGCACGTTCGTCGGCTGGGTGCGCACCGGCCGGGCGTTCAACGTGTACGCGACCGGGACCGTCGGGACCGTCGGCATGTGCCGCTTCTTCAGCGCGATCCCGGGCGCGCTCATCAGCACGCACTTCTACACGCTGGTCCCGTCCGAGTGCGCGACGCTGAAGGCCAACGCGAACTGGGTCTACGAAGACACGGTGTTCGGCGTCGTGAAGCCGCTGGCGCTCGGCGCGTGCCCGGCGGGGACGCAGACCCTCTACCGGCTGTACAACAACAGCCAGGGCGGGATCCCCAACCACCGCTACGTCGTGGACACGCCCGACGTCCAGTCCATGGTCGGCAAGGGCTGGGTCGTCGAGGGCGACTATGGCGTGTTCGCCTGCGTCCCGCTCTGACCAGGGGGGCGGCGCCCCCGGGGGGCGGCGGCTCGGAAAGGTTTTGGTGGGGGGGTGTGCCCCCGTGCCGGGGCGCACGGAGGAGCCCGGAGAAGGCCCCCCCCCCCCCCGGGGCGGGGG
>JAYRNW010000166.1:0-13762 GCA_041911995.1 Casimicrobiaceae bacterium
CAGTGCATCGACTCGTCGCGCAGGATGTACTGGTACTGCTCTGAGGCGCCGGTCATCTTGTTCTGGCGGCCCATCGCGAGGATCTGCACGAAGCCGACGTAGAAGAACAGCCCCTCCATGATGCAGGCGAACACGATCAGGCTGCGCAGCAGCGCCTGGTCCGCCTCGGCCGTGCCCGTCTTGAACGTCGGGTCGGTCAGCACGTTGATGAACGGGATCAGGAACTCGTCCTTGTCGCGGATCGACGCGATCTCGTGGTAGGCGTTGAAGATCTCGCCCTCGTCGAGCCCCAGGCTCTCGACGATGTACTGGTAGGCGTGCGTGTGGATCGCCTCCTCGAACGCCTGCCGCAGCAGGTACTGCCGGCACTCGGGCGCCGTGATGTGCCGGTACGTGCCGAGCACGATGTTGTTGGCGGCGAGCGAGTCGGCGGTGACGAAGAAGCCCAGGTTGCGCTTGACGACCAGCCGCTCGTCGTCGGTGAGGCCGGCGGGGTTCTTCCACAGCTCGATGTCGCGCTGCATGTTGATCTCTTGCGGCATCCAGTGGTTCGCGCAGCCGGCCAGGTACTTCTCCCACGCCCAGCGGTACTTGAACGGCACCAGCTGGTTTACGTCGGCGGCACCGTTGATGACGCGCTTGTCCTCGAGCCGGACGCGGTGGAAGTTGTCGGGGGAGGCCTCCTTCTCGACGTCGATGTCGTGCACCGGCTCGCGCGAGAGGATGCCGCCTAACACCTGCGCGCGGATCGTCTCCGGCGTGCGGGGTGCGCGGGGAGGCAGCGCGGGGGCGGGGGCGTCGTCGTCGAAGCTCAGCATGGGGGGTCTCCTGGAACCTTTCTTATCCGTGGGTGCTGCCGTTCGTTCTCGCCATCGCGGTGCGGCGGACCCTCGCCCCGGCCCTCTCCCGCACGCGGGAGAGGGAGGAGGGCATGCCGGGGTGCGGGGCGGGTCCTGGTGCGCTAGTGCATTTCCTTCAGCCGCTCGTACAGGAACTCGGGCGCGAAGTCCGCGCCGTCGTGCCACGCGATCGAGGCGAGCCCGTAGTCGAGGTAGAACGTGGAGAAGATGTCGCGGTTGCGCAGCGGCAGGCGCTCTTCGCCGTGCAGCTCGTCCGCGAGATCGACCACGCCCTTGCGTCCATCGTTGAATTCCAGCCAGACCTTGTAGTCTCCGAGGTAACGTGCTTCGACGACGTGCCGGGGTACGGTCTCGTAGCGGGGCAAGGGGTCCTTCCTTTCGCGCTGTGGACGAAGGTGGTGCGTACCGTGCCGAAGCCCGGCCCGGGAAAAATGGGTGCGCGGATGCCCTCGCGCACCTCCCGGATCAACGTCCGCTTCGGGCCGCCGGCGTCGCCGCCTTGGAGCCCGGGCCGGCCCGCGCTCGCGCGCGTGAGCCGCCCATCGGTACCGCCCGTCCCTCGCTACCAGCGCGCACACCTGCTGCGCGTTCCTGTCTGGGTGTCGCGGGGCCTGCTCCCCGGCGGGACGCCGCGCGGCCTTGGGTTGCGCCGCTGCCGTCGCGCCTGCCGGTCACCGAATCTCGCGTATTGCCTCGTCTCCTTGCGCTCCGGCCCTCCGCCCGGCCGGATGCCGCCCTTGCGTCATCGTTGCGCCGCTCGCGTCCGCGCGCACGGCTGCCGGCGCATCACTGGCAGGCTTCGCACGTCGGATCGTTGATCAGGCACGCCTTGGGCAGCGGCTCGTCGTCGAGCTTCGCCGTGCCGCCGGCGGCGGCACCACCGGCCGCCCCCATGCCCACCGCCGCGCCGCCCGCCGACACGGCGTTCAGCTCGCCGCCGCGCCCGGTGGACTTCTCGGCCGACGTGGCCGCGAGCGTGCGCAGGTAGTACGTCGTCTTGAGGCCGCGCACCCACGCGAGCTTGTACGTCTCGTCCAGCTTCTTCCCCGACGCGCCGGCCATGTAGATGTTGAGGCTCTGTGCCTGGTCGATCCACTTCTGCCGGCGCGCGCCGGCCTCGACGATCCAGCGCGGCTCGACCTCGAACGCCGTCGCGTACAGCTCGCGCATCTCGGCGGGCACGCGGTCGATCTTGGCCAGCGACCCGTCGAAGTACTTGAGGTCGGCGACCATCACCTCGTCCCACTGGCCGATCTCCTTCAAATCCTTGACCAGCTGCTCGTTGACGACGGTGAACTCGCCCGACAGGTTCGACTTGACGTAGATGTTCTGGTACTCGGGCTCGATGGACGCGGCCACGCCGATGATGTTCGAGATGGTCGCCGTCGGCGCGATCGCCACGCAGTTGGAGTTGCGCATGCCGTACTGCCGGATCCGCGCGCGCAGCGCGTCCCAGTCGAGGGAGGCCGAGTCGTCGACCTCGACGTAGCCGCCGCGCTCCTCCTTGAGGAGCTTCAGCGAATCCTGCGGCATCACGCCGCGGTCCCACAGGCTGCCCGCGTACGACGAGTAGCGGCCGCGCTCGGCCGCGAGCTCGGTCGACGCCCAGTACGCGTAGTAGCAGACCGCCTCCATCGAGCGGTCGGCGAAGTCCACGGCCGCGTTCGACGCGTACGCCACGCGCATCAGGTGCAGGCAGTCCTGGAAGCCCATGATGCCCAGGCCCACCGGGCGGTGCTTGAGGTTGGAGTTGCGCGCCTTGGCGACCGCGTAGTAGTTGATGTCGATGACGTTGTCGAGCATCCGCATCGCGGTGGCGATCGTCTTCTTGAGCTTCGCGTGGTCGAGCTGCCAGCCCGCGTCGCCCTTGACCATGTGCGCGAGCATGTTGACCGAGCCTAAGTTGCACACGGCGATCTCGGTCTCGCTCGTGTTGAGCGTGATCTCCGTGCACAGGTTCGAGCTGTGGACGGTGCCGACGTGCGACTGCGGCGAGCGGACGTTGCAGGCGTCCTTGAACGTGATCCACGGATGCCCGGTCTCGAACAGCATCGACAGCATCTTCCGCCACAGCTGCACGGCCGGGATCTTCTTGAAGAGCTTCAGCTCGCCGCGGGCGACCTTCTCCTCGTAGCGCTTGTACGCCTCCTCGAACGCGTGGCCCCACTTGTCGTGCAGGTCGGGGACGTCCGACGGCGAGAACAGCGTCCAGTCGCCGCCCTCGACGACGCGCTTCATGAACAGATCGGGGATCCAGTTCGCCGTGTTCATGTCGTGCGTGCGGCGGCGGTCGTCGCCGGTGTTCTTGCGCAGCTCGAGGAACTCCTCGATGTCCAAGTGCCAGGTCTCGAGGTACGTGCAGACGGCGCCCTTGCGCTTGCCGCCCTGGTTCACCGCCACCGCCGTGTCGTTGACGACCTTGAGGAACGGCACCACGCCCTGCGACTTGCCGTTGGTGCCCTTGATGTGCGAGCCCATCGCGCGAACGTTGGTCCAGTCGTTTCCTAAACCACCCGCGAATTTGGATAGAAGCGCATTTTCCTTGATGGCCTCGTAGATGCCGTCGAGGTCGTCGGAGACCGTCGTGAGGTAGCACGACGACAGCTGCGACCGGTGCGTGCCGGAATTGAACAGCGTGGGCGTGCTCGACATGAAGTCGAACGTCGACAGCACGTCGTAGAACTCGATGGCGCGCGCCTCGCGGTCGACCTCGTTCAGCGCGAGCCCCATCGCGACGCGCATGAAGAAGCACTGCGGCAGCTCGAAGCGCCGGCCGCCGACGTACTGGTCGACGAGGAAGTAGCGGTCGTAGAGCGTCTGCAGCCCGAGGTAGCCGAACTGCAGGTCGCGCTCGGGACGCAGCGCCGCGCCCAGCCGCGCCATGTCGTACTGCAGCAGCGCCTCGTTGAGGAGACCGATCTTCACGCCGTGCTTCACGAAGCGCGGGAAGTACTCGGGGTACCGGCGCGCCATGTCGGCCTGCGTGGCCTCCTCGCCGAGCGCCTCGTAGCGCAGCGCGTCGAGCAGCAGGCGTGCCGTGACGTACGAGTACGCCGGGTCCTTCTCGATCAGCGCGCGCGCCGACAGCACGACGCCCTTGCGCACCTCCTCGACCGCGACGCCGTCGTAGAGGTCCTTCAGCGTCGCCTTGAGGATGCGGTCGGCGTCGACGTCGGCCAATCCGGCGCACGACTCGCGCACGAGGCCCGTCAGCCGGTCGAGGTCGAGCGGCTTGCGCACGCCGTTCTCGGTCACCTGGATCGCGTGCTCGGCGGCGCCGGCCTTGTCCTTGCCCTTGGCCTGCGCGCGCTCCTGCGCGCGCTTCTCGCGATACAGCACGTACGCGCGCGCGACCTCGTGCTCGCCGCCGCGCATCAGCTGCAGCTCGACCTGGTCCTGGATCTCCTCGATGTGGATCGCGCCGCCTTCGGGCTTGCGCTTGACCAGCGCGGCGACCACGCCGTCGGTGAGCAGCGTCACCTGCTCGCGCACGCGCGCGGACGCGGCGCCCTGGCCGCCGTTGATCGCGAGGAACGCCTTGGTCATCGCGATCGTGATCTTCGACGGCTCGAACGCGACGACGGACCCGTTGCGGCGGATGACCTTGTACTGCGCGAAGCGCGGATCGGCACCGCTGCCCACCGGACTGCCGGGCTCTCCCACGATCAGCTCCCGGGGCGGGGCGGCGTTGCTGGAGCCGGTGGGTTGAGCGCTGGCAATCTGCATGGACGTCTCTCCTGTCGTTTCTTGTCGTTCTGCGCGGGTTTCGCGGGCTTTCCCGGGCGGGAGCGCATTTGTCGCAAAGGCGCGTCCGGCGCGGGATTCCGGGGGTTGGCGCGGCGGCCGGGCGGCGGCCTTCCCCCGTGGCTCGGGGGTCGTCCGCGGAGCACCCTCGGAATCTGCTTGTAAATCAGAATCTACTATATCTTGTGTTCAAGTGCCTGCTGAGCACAAAGCATAGTGGGTCACCGCCGGCACTGCAAGCGGTTTTTCATGCACAGGAAGGGGCTGCCGAAAGCACAAGGGAAACAGGCGCGTGGACGCTGTCCGCACGCATATCCAGAGGTCATCCACCGGCTTTCCACCGCTCTGTGCACTACCGGCCATGCCGACGGACGGTCGGCGCGCGTTGCGGATTTGCGACAGAGGGAAATCCGTGTTGCGGTGCATCCAAAAAACCACAAGCCGAACACTGGCACGTCGCTGCTCGTGGAACGCCGTTCGAGATGGGTCGGATCCGGAAAATCCCGAACCACGAAGGGCGCGAAGGGCACGAAGCAATCCCTCGCGAGGCGGTGAACCACGCAGAGCCCCGGTATCCACCGCGGACCCACCGGTTCCCCACCGGATCGTCCACCGGGTTGTCCACAGCCGGCGCTCCGGTCCGCCGCCGGCTGCGGCGCGTCAGGCGTGCCGCGCGATCACCTGCCGCAACTTGCCGTCGCGCGGGTCGGGCTGCGGCTCCCGCATGTCGAGGCGCACCGTCACGTTGGCCAGCCCCTGTTGCGCGAGATAGGCGCGCAACGCGGCGAGCGCGCGCCCGCCCGCCCGCTCGCGCTCGCCGGCGGGCAGGCGCAGCGCCAGCGCGTCGGGCGCGTCCTGCACGATCTGCAGCCGGTGCAACGCCGCCGATTCCTCGACGACGGTCGTGAGGGCGAGCGGTACCAGCCGCACCGTGCCGCCGCCGGGCGCCGCGAAGGCGACGACGTCGTCGCAGCGGCCCTCGACCTGCACGGCCGGCAGCGGGCTGCCGCACGCGCAAGGCCCGGGCGCCGTGCGCACGCGGTCGCCCAGGTCGTAGCGGACGATCGGCTGCACCGCGTTGGCGAGGTTGGTCAGCAGCACCGTGTCCGACAGCTCGCCGGGCGGGGTGGGCCGGTAGCGGCGGTCCACCGGCTCCAGGATCACCCAGTCGGCGTTGACGTGGATCCAGCCGGCGTGGCAGCCGTAGCCGATCGTCAGGCACTCGGAGGCGCCGTACTCGTTGATCAGCGGGCAGCCGAACGTGTCCTCGATGGCGGCGCGCACGACGGGCGAGAGCACCTCGCCGCCGGACCACAGCGCCGCCGGCCGCAGCGCGAGGCGGCCGGCTGCCTGCTCGTCGGCGAGCAGCGAGAGCACGGTCGGGTACGCGGCGACGAACGCCGGCCGGTAGGCGTTCAGCCCGGCGACGATCTGCGCCAGCGGCAGCGTGACGGCGAAGCTGCGCGTATCGAGCCACGGCTTGCCCTGCGCGACGCGCCGCCACGACGCGATGCTCGCGAAGTGCCCGCCGTCGGCGGCCACCAGCGCCGCGCGCCCGCCCTGCGCGAGCGCCGCGCCCCAATCGCAGCCGGCGAACGTCGGGGACGTCGTCTGGATGGAGACGAGCGCGTCGTAGGCGGCGAGCGCGGCCTCGTCCTGCACGTACACGCCCGGCCGGCCCGAGGTTCCCGAGCTCGTCCAGACGAGGTAGCGGTCGCGGAACGGCTCGCCGACGTGCGCGCGCTCCGCGACGAAGCGCTCGACGTCGCGCCACGCGATCGCGCGGTCGGTGCACCAGTCGTCGAATGCCGCCATCAGCTGGTCGCGGGTGACGACCGGCAGGTCGGCCAGCGCGGGCACACCGGGCGGCAGGTGGCGCCAGCGCTTGCGGTAAAACGGCGAATGCATACGCGCGTGGCGCACGATCGTTTCCAGCCGCTGGCGGCCCGCGGCGGCCACGGCGGCGGCGCCCAGGCTGCGCGTCCACAGCGTCTGCGCGGCGAACATGCCGACGTTCCACTGCGACACGATGCCGCGCAGCGAATCGGCGAGCAGCGGTGGGGGCGTGGTCACGGGATGGCGCCGGCGGTGCGCGCGCCCGCGGCGTGCGCACCTCCAGTGTACGTGCGCGGGGCGCCGTCCGCCCGCGGCGGCGGGCAATCGGGAGGGCGGTTGACGGCGGTCAACGTCGCCGGGCGGCGCGCGCCTAGAATGAAATTGCGACGCGGCGCAACGCCGGGTCCGTAAGAACGGCAGGGAGCCACGGCGCAAGGGCAGACCGGCGGCGGTTCGACGATGCCACCGGTTCCTCAGCAACGCACGAGGAGCGCGATCATGGCAACCACTGCGAATCTCAGGACATACGAGCCCTTCGCGGACTTCTTCCGCGCGAGCCCGTTCTTCGACGTTACCAGCATGTTCGACGTGCCACGGATGCGGCGCGCGATGGCGGCGATGCCGACCGCGCCCGAGATCAAGATGGACGTCACCGAGGATCCGGCCGCGTACTACGTGAAGGCCGAGATCCCCGGCGTGAAGAAGGAGGACATCCACATCCTGGTGGAAGGCAACACGGTTTCGATCACCGCGGAGGTGGAGCACAAGAAAGAGATGAAGGAGGGCGAAACGGTGCTCTGCACCGAGCTCTACGAGGGCAGGGTCGGCCGGACGTTCACGCTGCTGGCCGATCTGGACGACACCAAGGCCGAGGCGAAGTACGACAACGGCATGCTCGAATTGAAGCTGCCGAAGAAGGTCGGGGCCCGGTCCAAGGCGCTGCCGGTGATGTAGCCGGCAGGAAGGCCCGCGCGACGTCCGTCGCGCCGCTGCGGCGGACCGCGCGGGAGCAGGACGGCGGGTCCCGGACGGGGCCCGCCGGCATCGCGTTGCGAGGCCGCCGCGGGCGGCCGAGTCACGAAGCAACCGGAGCAGACGATGGACATGCGGACCAGGAGCGAAGGCGCGGCGGCACGGCCGTCCGCGGGGCGGGGCCGGCGCACGGCCAAGGCTGGCGGGCGGGGAGGCGATGCCACGGCGGTGGCGACGCGTCCGGCCGCGGCGCCGGTGGCGCCGCCGCCCGATCCGTCGTTCCTGCGCGACTCCTATGCGGCGACCGCGCTCGCCGAGACCATGGACCGGTCGGTGAATGCCGCGATCGCGCACTACACCACCGGACTCTCGCCGATGGCGCAGGTCGCCGCGTACTGGGACTGGGCGTCGCACCTCGCGTTCTCACCGGGCAAGCAGATGCAGCTGACCGAGAAGGCGGGCAAGAAGTGGCTGCGGCTCGTCAACTACGCGATGCGGCGCGCGCTGCAGCTCGACGGGACCACGCCGTGCATCGAGCCGCTGCCGCAGGACCGGCGGTTCGTGCATCCGGGATGGGCGCTGCCGCCGTTCGACCTCCTGTACCAGGGGTTCCTGCTGACGCAGCAGTGGTGGTACAACGCGACGACCGGCGTGCGCGGCGTCACGCAGCAGCACGAGCGGATCGTGTCGTTCGGCGCGCGGCAGTTCCTCGACATGGCGTCGCCGGCCAACTTCCTGCCGACCAATCCCGAGGTGCTCGAGCGCACGGCGCGCTCGGGCGGGCTCAACCTCGCGCGCGGCTTCGCGAACTTCATCGAGGACCGCGACCGCGCGCTCGGCGGCAAGCGGCCGGTCGGCGCCGACGAGTTCGCCGTCGGCCGCGACGTCGCCGTGACGCCGGGCAAGGTCGTGTTCCGCAACAAGCTGATCGAGCTGATCCAGTACGCGCCGGCGACGGCGACCGTGCGGCCGGAGCCGGTGCTGGTCGTCCCGGCGTGGATCGAGAAGTACTACATCCTCGACTTGAGCCCCGCCAACTCGCTGGTGAAGTACCTGACCGAGCAGGGCTTCACCGTGTTCATGATCTCGTGGCGCAATCCGGGCCCCGCGGATCGCGACACGACGTTCGACGACTACCGGACGCACGGCGCGATGGCGGCGCTGGACGCAGTGTGCGCGATCGTCCCCGACCGCAAGGTGCACGCGTGCGGCTACTGCATCGGCGGCACGCTGCTCGCGATCACGGCGGCGGCGATGGCGCGCGACGGCGACGACCGGCTCGCGACGACGTCGTTCTTCGCCGCGCAGACCGACTTCACCGAGGCCGGCGAGCTGATGCTGTTCATCGACGAGAGCCAGCTGTCGTTCCTCGAGGACGTGATGTGGGAACAGGGCTTCCTCGACAGCCGGCAGATGGCGGGCGCGTTCCAGCTGCTGCGCTCCAACGACCTCGTGTGGTCGCGCGTGATGCACGAGTACCTGATGGGCGAGCGCGCGCCGATGAACGACCTCATGGCGTGGAACACCGACGCGACGCGGATGCCGTTCCGGATGCACGCGGAGTACCTGCGCCGGATGTTCCTCGACAACGACCTGGCCGAAGGCCGGTACGTGGCCGGCGGGCGCCGGGTCGCGCTCAAGGACCTGAAGAAGCCGCTGTTCGCCGTGGGCACCGAGTGGGACCACGTCGCGCCGTGGCACTCGGTGTACAAGGTCCACCTGCTGACCGACGCCGACGTCACGTTCGTGCTGACCAACGGCGGCCACAACGCCGGCATCGTGTCCGAGCCGGGCCACGCGGGACGCCGCTACCGGATCGGCACCAAGCCGCACGACGCGACGTACGTCGACCCGCAGGTCTGGTTCGGCGAGACGCCGGTGCGCGCCGGCTCGTAGTGGCCGGAGTGGGCGCAGTGGCTGGCCGTGCATTCGGGCGCGCCGGTGGCGCCGCCCGCGATGGGCGCGCCGAAAGCCGGCTTCCCGCCGGTCGGCGACGCGCCCGGCACCTACGTGCTGCAGGCCTGATGAACCTCCCGCTCCCGCGCAGCGGGAGAGGGTCGGGGTGAGAGCCTAACCCGGCAGCGCAAACAGCCGCGTGCCCGCGATCGCGACGATGCGGTCGCCGGCCGCCGGCGGGACCGTCGCGAGCCCCGTGAACCCGCCGAACGCCGGCAGGATCGCGCGCCGGGGGCCGAGCACGAAGCACGGCAGGCGCGCCGCGTCGCTGCCGGTGCGCAGCAGGACCCCCGGATGCACGTGCCCGCACAGCGCGTAGCCCGACGGCGGCTCTTCGGGCTCGTGACATGCGAGGAACGGTGCCAGCGGATGCGGCGCCGCGACCACGGTGATCCCCCAGTCTGCCGGCGGGTCGCCGGCACGGTCGTCGTGGTTGCCGCGCACGAGCATGACCGCCACGTCGGCGTGCGCGGCGCGCCAGCGCGCGAACGCGGCGTCCAGCGCGGCCACGCGGCCGGCGGCCGCGTGCAGGAAGTCGCCCAGGACGACCAGCCGGCGCGCCCCGGTGCGCGCGAGCAGCGCGGAGAGCCGCGCGAGGTCGGCCTGCGTCCCGCCGCGTGGCAGCGCGACCCCGCCGGCGCGGAACGCCGCGGCCTTGCCCAGGTGCACGTCGGCGATGAACAGCACGCCGCGCGCGGGCCAGTACAGCGCCCGCTCGGCGAAGAGCTCGACGCGCTCGCCGGCGAGCGTGGCGGCGTGGACGGCGGAGGCGGGCGAGACGGCGGCGGACATCGCGCGGCGGCGGACGGACGTGGCGGGTGCGGGCGACCGATGTTAGCGCGTCCCGTTGCGGTCCGATCGACGGCAGTGCACACTGGCCGCCACGCCAACAACGAGCCGCGCGCGCCGCCCGGGGGGCTGCCTGCGACGCGCGTCCGGACGGAGCATGCCGCGCTTCTCCGCGAACCTGTCGTTCCTGTTTACCGAGGTGCCGTTCCTCGAACGTTTCGGCGAGGCCGCGCACGCGGGATTCCGCGCCGTCGAGTTCGGGTTCGGCTACGACTACCAGGCGCGCGAGATCGCCGGGCGCGTCGGCGAGCACAAGCTCGACGTCGTGCTGATCAACGCGCCGCCCGGCGACTGGAACGCCGGCGACCGCGGCCTCGCATCGCTGCCCGGGCGCGAGCACGAGTTCGCGGCGAGCGTGGTCACCGCGCTGCGCTACGCGCATGCGCTCGACTGCCCGCGCATCCACGTGATGGCCGGCGTGCTGCCGGAGGGCGCCGACGCCGACGAGCGCACGCGCCGGATGCGCACGTACAAGCGCAACCTGCGCTTCGCGTGCCAGGAGGCGGCCGAGCAGAAGGTCGCGATCCTGATCGAGCCGCTCAACCCGCGCGACGTGCCGCGCTACCTCTTCACCACGCAGGCCGAGGCGCACGCGATCCGCGAGGAAATCGGCATGCCGAACCTGCGCGTGCAGATGGACCTCTACCACGCGCAGATCGTCGAGGGCGACCTGGAGACGAAGATCCGGCGCTGGCTGCCGCACGTCGGGCACTTCCAGATCGCCGGCGTTCCCGGGCGCAACGAGCCCGACACCGGCGAGGTCAACTACACGTACCTGTTCCGGCTCATCGACGAGCTCAGGTACGACGGCTACGTCGGCTGCGAGTACCGGCCGGCGTCGACGACGACGGCGGGGCTGGGCTGGCTCTACAAGCTCCTCGACCGGCGCCCGGCCGCCGCCTGACGCCGCCCGTCCATCCCGCGTCTCGCGGATTCGCGGAGCCCGGCTTCGGGCGCCGCGCGACGTCCTGGTGTGCTGTCGTTGACATTTGATCAAAGATCAAAGAAGATCGTCGTGCGCGGCGCAGCCTCCGCGCGTCCACCCGACACGATGTCCGACCTCGCGATCGCCTCCATCCGCCGCTGGCTC
The DNA here is from genome assembly GCA_041911995.1 of Casimicrobiaceae bacterium. GTDB lineage: Bacteria > Pseudomonadota > Gammaproteobacteria > Burkholderiales > Casimicrobiaceae > VBCG01. The sequence goes on from JAYRNW010000166.1 coordinate 11,308, forward strand.
GTCCGCGTCCCCGTGCGCACGCCCATCGTCTGGGGCTCGGGCGTGCGCACCGGCGTCACGCGCCTCGTCGTCGAGCTCGAGACCGCGGGCGGCGTCGTCGGCTGGGGCGAGACGATCTGCCTGCTCGACGCCATTCCCGCGGTGCTCGACCGGGTCGTGATCCCGCTTGCGCGCGGGCGCGGCGTCGACGAGGTCGAGGCGTTCCACCGCCACGTGCTGGGTGCCGGCTATTACCACCACAAGCGCGCGGCGGTGATGGCGATGTGCGCGGTCGAGATGGCGATGTGGGACGCCTTCGGCAAGGCGTGCGGCCAGCCGCTGTGCCGGCTCTGGGGCGGGCAGTGGCGGCGCCGGATACCGCTGGCCGCCTACCTGCTGCAGAGCGACCCGGTGCAGGTGGTCGCCGACGCGCTTGCCTACCGCGACGCCGGGTACGAGACGTTCAAGCTCAAGATCGGCTACGACGAGCGCTCCGACATCGAGTTGACGCGCCTCGTGCGCGACGCGATCGGCCCCGACGCGCCGTTGCGGCTCGACGTCAACGGCGCCTGGACGCCGGGGACGGCCAAGCGTCAGTGCCGGCGACTCCTGCCGTTCGATCCCGCGTACATCGAGCAGCCGCTCGAGCTCGACGACCTGGCCGGCCACGCGGCGCTGCGCGCGGCGCAGCCGGTCCCGATCGCGCTCGACGAGAGCGCGTACACGCTGCAGGACGTCGGCAACATCGTGCGCGCGCAGGCGGCCGACGTGATCCTGCTCGACCCGCACGAGGCCGGCGGATTGTGGCCGACCGTCAAGGCGGCGGCGATCGCGGAGTCGGTCGGTATCCCGGTGACGCTGCACAGCGGCGGCGAGCTCGGCCTGTCGCAGGCGGCCTACCTGCACCTTGCCGCGTCGATTCCGAACCTGTCGCTGGCGATCGACAACGAGATCACGCACCTCGCCGGCGACGTGATCACGGCGCCCTTCGCCGTCGACCGCGGGACGCTCGCGGTGCCGGACGGTCCGGGGCTCGGCGTCGCGCTCGACCACGCCGCCGTCGAGCGGTACGCGGTGGACGAGATCACCGGCGCGTACCTCGATCCGCGGCGCCCGGGCTGGTTCCCGACCAAGCCCGCCTACTGACCGGAGGAGATCCGATGAAAGGCATCCGCCCGCTCGTCGCGTTCGCCGCGCTCGCCGTCGCGTGCGCGGCGTTCGCCCAGGACTACCCGACCAAGCCCGTGCGCATCCTCGTGCCTTACCCGCCCGGCGGCGCGTCCGACGTGACGGCGCGCGTGCTCGCCGAGAAGCTGTCGAAGCGCTGGGGCGGCAAGCCGGTGTTCGTCGAGAACAAGGCGGGTGCCAACGGCGTGATCGGTACGGAGACGATCGCGCACGCCGACCCGGACGGCCATACGCTCGGGCTGGTCGCGAGCTCGCACGTCACCAATCACGCGCTGATGAAGAAGGTGCCCTACGAGCTTGCCGCCATGGTGCCGGTGACGATCACCGCGCAGGTTCAGCTCGGGCTGGTCGTGCACCCGTCGGTACCGGCCTCCACGGTGCGCGAGCTCGTCGCGTACGCGAAGGCCAACCCGGGCAAGCTCGCGGTGGCGACGTCCGGCCGCGGCAGCAACCCGCAGCTGTGGGCGCTCGCGTTCCAGCAGGCGACCGGCACGCAGATGATCGACGTGCCGTACAAGGGAAGCGCTGCCGCCCACCCGGACCTGTTGGCCGGCCAGACGCAGGTGATGTTCGACGCCGTCGCCGCGGTCATGCCGCACGTGAAGGTGGGCAAGCTGCGGCTGCTCGCCGTCGGCGGCGCGAAGCGCTCGCCGTTCCTGCCGGACACGCCGACGATGGTCGAGGCCGGCGTGCCGGGCTACGTCAACGCGTCGTGGGGCGCGGTCATCGTGCCGGCGAAGACGCCGAAGGCGATCGTCGACCGGCTCAACGCCGACATCGTCGCGATCCTGAACGAGCCGGACACGAAGGAGCGCCTGGCCGCGCTGTCCGCCGAGGTCGTCGGCAACTCGCCGTCCGAGGCCGCAGCGTTCATGAACAGCGAGGAAGCGCGCCTGACCAAGCTGATCCGCGATGTCGGCATCCCGCCCGAGTGACGCGCCGGCGATCGGCGCGACGACCGCGATGCGGGTCGCGGCGGAGCTGCGCCGCCGCATCCTTGCCGGCGAGCTGATGCCGGGCCAGCGGCTGAAGATCGACGAGCTGGCGTCGCTGTGCGGCGTCAGCCACATGCCGGTGCGCGAGGCGCTGCGCGAGCTCGACGGCGAGGGCGTGCTCGAGGTCGTCCCGCATCGTGGCGCGGTGATCAAGGGCGTGGGCGTGCGTTTCGTCCGCTACTTCTACGTCATCGGTGCGGCTATCGTGGGGCTGCTGCCGGCGCGCTGCGCGGTGCGCTTCGACGACGACGGCCTCGCGCGGTTGGCGCGCCAGGTCGCCGCATTCGAGGACG
>JAYRNW010000167.1:0-18997 GCA_041911995.1 Casimicrobiaceae bacterium
CATTGCAACGCAATCCTTTCACCAAGAGACGCCGAGACGCAGAGGAATCAAGGTCCGTCTCGGCGCCCCTGCGTCTCCTTGTGGAAACCGGTGTCACAGATCGAGGAGCAGCCGCGCCGGGTCCTCCAGCGCCTCCTTGATCGCGACCAGGGACAAGACCGCCTCGCGGCCGTCGATGATCCGGTGGTCGTACGACTGCGCGAGGTAGTTCATCGGCCGGACGACGACCTGCCCGTTCTCGACGACGGCGCGGTCCTTCGTCGCGTGGACGCCGAGGATCGCCGACTGCGGCGGATTGATGATCGGCGTGGACAGCATCGAGCCGAACACGCCGCCGTTGCTGATCGTGTAGGTGCCGCCGGTCAGCTCCTCGACCGTCAGCTTCCCGTCCTGCGCACGCTTGCCGTACTCGGCGATCTGGCGCTCGATGTCGGCGATCGTCATCTGGTCGGCGTCGCGCAGGATCGGCACGACGAGGCCCCGCGGGCTGCCGACGGCGATCCCGATGTCGTAGTAGCCGTGGTACACGATGTCGGCGCCATCGATCGACGCGTTCACCAGCGGGTACTTCTTGAGCGCGTGCACGGCCGCCTTCACGAAGAAGCTCATGAAGCCGAGCTTCACGCCGTGCTCCTTCTCGAAGCGGTCCTTGTACCGGTTGCGCAGGTCGATGACCGGCTGCATGTTGACTTCGTTGAACGTCGTCAGGATCGCGGCCGACGACTGCGACGCGACGAGGCGCTCGGCGACGCGCTGGCGCAGCCGCGACATCGGCACCCGCTGCTCGGGCCGCGAGCCCAGCACGGACGGCAGCGGAACCGCCGGCGCCTTCGCGGCCGCAGCCGCGGGGGCGGCCGGTATCGCCGCCGGCACGGCCTTCGCCTCGACGGCGGCGAGCGCATCGCCCTTGGTCACGCGCCCGCCGCGGCCGGTGCCCGCGACCGTCGCCGCGTCCACGCCCGCGTCGGCCAGCACCTTGCGGGCGGCGGGCAGCGCGGTGGCGGCGGCCGGCGCCGGCGCCGCCGAGACCGCGGCCGCGGCCGGCGCCAGCGCCTTCGCCTCGGCCGCCTTGGGCGCCGCGGCGGCGGCGCCCTTCGCCTCGGTGTCGATGATCGCGATCACTTCGTTGGACGTCACCGTCGCCCCGTCGGCCTTCACGAGCTCGACCAGCACGCCGTCGCCGGGCGCGGGCAGCTCCAGCACGACCTTGTCGGTCTCGACGTCGATCAGGTTCTCGTCGCGGGCGACGGCATCGCCCGGCTTCTTGTGCCAGCTGACGAGCGTGGCTTCGGCCACCGATTCCGGCAGCTGCGGGACCTTCACTTCGATACGCATGCTCTGTACCCCGGGTTCAATGCGCGACGACCATCTCGCCGGACTGCAGGTCGGCGGCGAACGCGTCCTCGACCAGCTGCTTCTGCTCGGCGGTGTGCTTGGCGTGGTAGCCGACCGCCGGCGACGCCGAGATCGCGCGGCCCGCGTAGGCCAGCACCTGGTGCGGCAGGATGTCGGCGCGCAGGTACGCGCGCAGCCGGTACCACGCGCCCTGGTTCTGCGGCTCCTCCTGCACCCACACGACTTCCTTCGCGTTCGGGAACTTCGCCACCTCGCGCGCGAAGTCCTCGTGCGGGAACGGGTACTGCTGCTCCAGCCGCACGATCGCGATGTGGTCGAGCTTGTGCTCGCGGCGGTGCGCGAGGAGCTCGTAGTAGACCTTGCCCGAGCAGGCGAGCACGCGCGTAACCTGCTTCGCCGCGAGCTTCTCCGTCTCGCCGATCACCGTGTGGAAGCCGCCCTTCGCGAGGTCGGCGAGCGGCGACACCGCCTCCTTGTGCCGCAGCAGGCTCTTCGGGCTCATGACGATCAGCGGCTTGCGGTACTTGCGCAGCATCTGCCGGCGCAGCATGTGGAACACCTGCGCCGGCGTGGACGGCACGCACACCTGCATGTTGTGCTGCGCGCACAGCTGCAGGAAACGCTCGGGCCGCGCGGACGAGTGCTCGGGGCCCTGCCCCTCGTAGCCGTGCGGCAGCAGCATCACGAGGCCGCAGATGCGCCCCCACTTGACCTCGCCGGCGCTGATGAACTGGTCGATCACGACCTGCGCGCCGTTGACGAAGTCGCCGAACTGCGCCTCCCACACGACGAGCCGCATTGGCTCGGACGTCGCGTAGCCGTACTCGAAGCCGACGACCGCCTGCTCGGTCAGCACCGAGTCGATCACCTCGCACGCGGGCTGGCCCTCGGCCAGGTGCTGCAGCGGCACGTACGTGCCCTCGTCCCGGCGCACGCGGTTCTGGTCGTGCCACACGGCGTGGCGGTGCGAGAACGTGCCCCGGCCCATGTCCTCGCCCGACAGCCGCACGCCGTAGCCGTCGTGCAGCAGCGTCGCGTAGGCGAGCATCTCGGCCATGCCCCAGTCGAGCGGCTGCCGGCCGTCGCCCATCGCGCGGCGGTCGTCGATGACCTTTTCGGCGCGCGTGTGGAGCTTGAAGTCCGCGGGCACCGTGGTCAGGCGCTCGGCGAGCGCCTTCAGCGTCGCGACCGGCACCGTGGTGTCGACGCGGTCGGTCCAGTGCCCGCCGATGTACGGCGACCAGTCGATCGTGAACGGCGGCTTGTAGTTCGCGAGCACCGTCTTGTTCGTGTGCTGGCCGCGGTCCATCGCCGCGCGGTACGCCGCGACCATCGCGTCCGCCTCGTCGCGGGTGACCACGCCGGCGGCGATCAGCTGGTCGGCGTACAGCCGGCGCGTCCCCGGGTGCTTGGCGATGCGCTTGTACATGAGCGGCTGCGTCACCATCGGCTCGTCGGCCTCGTTGTGGCCGAGCCGCCGGAAGCAGACGAGGTCGATGAACACGTCGCGGTGGAAGCGCTGCCGGTACTCGAGCGCGATCTCTATGGCGAGCAGCGCCACCTCCGGGTCGTCGCCGTTCACGTGCAGGATCGGCGCCTCGACCATCTTCGCGACGTCGGTGCAGAACGTCGTGCCGCGGATGTCGCGCGGGTCCGACGTCGTGAACCCGATCTGGTTGTTCACGACGATGTGGATGGTGCCGCCCGTGTAGTAGCCGCGGGTCTGCGCCATGTTCAGGCATTCCTGGTTGACGCCCTGGCCGGCGATCGCCGCGTCGCCGTGGATCAGGATCGGCAGCACCTGGTCGCCCCGCGTGTCGCCGCGGCGCTGCTGGCGCGCGCGCACCGAGCCCTCGACCACCGGGTTGACGATCTCGAGGTGCGACGGGTTGAACGCGAGCGTCAGGTGCACCGGCCCGCCGGGCGTGGACACGTCCGACGAGAACCCCTGGTGGTACTTGACGTCGCCGGCCGGCAGCTCCTGCGCCGCCTTGCCCTCGAACTCGGAGAAGAGGTCCGCCGGCATCTTGCCCAGGATGTTGACCAGGACGTTCAGGCGCCCGCGGTGCGCCATGCCGAGCACGATCTCGCCGACGCCGGCGGCGCCCGCCCGGCTGATCAGGTGGTCGAGCATCGGGATCATCGTGTCGCCGCCCTCGCCGGAGAAGCGCTTCTGGCCGACGTACTTCGTGTGCAGGTAGCGCTCCAGCGTCTCCGACGCGGTGAGCCGTTCGAGGAAGTGCCGGCGCTGCTCGGCGCTGTACGCGGGCCGCGACCGGATCGGCTCCAGCCGCTCCTGGAAGAACCGCTTGGTCGCCGTGTCGGCGATGTACATGTACTCGGCGCCGAGCGTGCGCGTGTACGTCTCCTGCAGCCCGGCGACGAGGTCGCGCAGCCGCATCCGCGCCGGCCCGCCCCGGTACGACCCGACGTCGAACTCGGTGTCCATGTCGACGTCGGTGAGCCCGTACGTCGCGAGGTCGAGGTCGGCGACGTAGTCGGGCGCGTGCTGGTGCAGCGGGTCGAGGTCGGCGCTGAACATGCCGAGCGTCCGGTACTTGTTGATGAGCCGCAGCACCAGCACCTGCTTGTGCATCGTCGTCGCGTCGACCATCGCACCGGCGACGCGGCGGCTCTTCGCGAGCTCGACGAACGACGCGACCACGGGCGCGTGCGCCACGTCCGCCGCGCCGCCGCGCAGCTCGTCGAAGTACGCGCGCCATTCGGCGGCGACGCTTCCGGGGTCGGCCAGGTACTTCTCGTACAGCTCCTCGATGAACGGCGCGTTCGCGCCGAACAGCGTGCTGGTCGCCTCGAATTCCCTCATGATGCCCATGCGCTCATCCTTCCGCCGAATCGCTTTGCCGGACGCGGGGCCGTCCCCGCCAAAACAGCGGGGCGGCCCGCGGCCGCCCCGGTGAGACCACGCGGCGTCAGCCGCGCTGCGCGATCGGGACCACCATGCGCCGGGTCGCTCCCGAGTAGAGCTGCCGCGGCCGGCCGATCTTGTACTCGGGGTCGGCGATCATCTCGTTCAGCTGGGCGATCCAGCCCACGGTGCGCGCGAGCGCGAAGATCGCCGTGAACAGCGGCACCGGGATGCCGATCGCCTTCTGCACGATGCCCGAGTAGTAGTCGACGTTCGGGTAGAGCTTGCGCGACACGAAGTAGTCGTCCTCGAGCGCGATCTTCTCGAGCGACATCGCGAGCTTGAACAGCGGGTCGTCGTGCAGGCCGAGCTCGTTCAGCACCTCGTGGCAGGTCTCGCGCATCAGCTTCGCGCGCGGGTCGTAGTTCTTGTAGACGCGGTGGCCGAAGCCCATCAGCTTGACGCTGCTGTTCTTGTCCTTGACCTTGGTGATGAACTCGCCGATCTTCGCCACGCCGCCCTGCGCCTGGATGTCGCCCAGCATGGCAAGGCAGGCCTCGTTGGCGCCGCCGTGCGCCGGGCCCCACAGGCAGGCCACGCCCGCGGCGATCGCCGCGAACGGGTTGGTGCCCGACGACGCGCACAGGCGCACCGTCGACGTCGACGCGTTCTGCTCGTGGTCGGCGTGCAGCGTGAAGATGCGGTCCATCGCGCGGACCAGCACGTCGTTCTGCTTGTACTCCTCGCACGGCGTGGCGAACATCATCCGCATGAAGTTGCCGGCGTACGACTGGTCGTTGCGCGGGTACATGTACGGCTGGCCGACCGAGTACTTGTACGCCATGGCGACCAGCGTCGGCATCTTCGCGATCAGCCGGACCGCCGAGATGTCGCGCTGGTGCGCGTCGTGCAGGTTGATCGAGTCGGGGTAGAACGCCGAGAGCGCGCCGACGAGGCCCGTCATCACCGCCATCGGGTGCGCGTCGCGCCGGAAGCCGCGCATGAAGAACTGCATCTGCTCGTTGACCATCGTGTGCTTGGTCACGCGGCCGGTGAACTCCCTCTTCTGCGTCGAGTTCGGCAGCTCGCCGTACAGCAGCAGGTGGCAGACCTCCATGAAGTCGCACTTGGTCGCGAGCTCCTCGATCGGGTAGCCGCGGTACAGGAGCTCGCCCTTGTCGCCGTCGATGAACGTGATCGTCGAGTTGCACGACGCCGTCGACAGGAAGCCGGGGTCGAACGTGAACTTGCCGGTCTTCCCGTAGAGCGTGCGGATGTCGATGACGTCGGGGCCGATCGTTCCGGACAGGACGGGGAACGTGACCGGTGGGGAGCCGTCGGAGAAGTTGAGCGTTGCGGTGCGGTCAGTCATTGCAGTTGCTCCAGGGCGTGCGCTGACGTGCGGAAACCCGCCCGGCGGGGCCGGGCGGCGTAGGAAGTCTGGCGGCGGATACTGACATGGCGCTTACAGAGGTGCGCAACGCTACGCGTCGCGGAGCATGCGCAGCAGCGGCGCCACCGTCGCGTCCGCGGGCTCGCGGCGACCGGCGATCAGGTCCCACAATTCGCTGTCGGGCAGGTCGAGCAGGCGGTCGAGCATCGCCACCTCGGACTCGGTCATCGCCCTCCCCTTCGCGTCGAGGAAGCGGGCGAGCACGAGGTCGTTCTCGAGCATGCCGCGTCGGCAACGCCACACGATCCGGTTCCAGCGTTCCTGGTCGAGCATCGCTTCTCACAAAGAGGCGCAGAGACGCAGAGAAAGGCATCTGTCCGGTCTTCGGGGGTTCTCGGTGCCTCGGCGTCTCTTCGTGAAGGAGCCTCTCCGTCACACGGCCCGCTTGACCATCATGTCCTTGATCTTGCCGATGGCGCGCGTCGGGTTGAGCCCCTTCGGGCAGACGTCGACGCAATTCATGATCGAGTGGCAGCGGAACAGCCGGTACGGGTCCTCGAGGTTGTCGAGCCGGCTGCCCGCGTCCTGGTCGCGGGTGTCGGCGAGGAACCGGTACGCGGCGAGCAGCCCCGCGGGGCCGACGAACTTGTCCGGGTTCCACCAGAACGACGGACAGGCCGTCGAGCAGCACGCGCAGAGGATGCACTCGTACAGGCCGTCCAGCTCCTCGCGGTCCTCGGGCGACTGCAGGCGCTCCTTCTCCGGCGGCGGCGTGTCGTTGACGAGGTACGGCTTGATCGAGTGGTACTGCCGGAAGAACTGGCTCATGTCCACGATGAGGTCGCGGATCACCGGCAGCCCCGGCAGCGGCCGCAGGACGACGGGCTCCTTCACGTCGTTCAGATTGGTGATGCAGGCGAGCCCGTTCTTGCCGTTGATGTTCATCGCGTCGGACCCGCACACGCCCTCGCGGCAGCTGCGCCGGAACGACAGCGTGTCGTCGACGGACTTCAGGCGCATCAGCGCGTCGAGCAGCATCCGGTCGGTCGGCTCCAGCGCGACGTCGTAGTCCTGGTAGCGCGGGCTCGCGTCCTTCTCGGGGTCGTAGCGGTAAACGCGGAATTTCATGGGTCAAGGTCCACAAAGAGGCGCAGAGACGCAGAGGAATGCGCGGATGGTCTTCACTCTCGGCGTCTCTTCGTCTCTTTGTGAAAGGAATCTCAGTACGTCCGCGCCTTCGGCGGGAACGCCTCCACCGACAGCGGCTTCAGGTTCACCGGCTTGTACGCGAGGCGGTTGCCGTCGCGGTACCACAGCGTGTGCTTGAGCCAGTTGGCGTCGTCGCGCTCCGGGTAGTCGCTGCGCGCCTGCGCGCCGCGCGACTCGCGGCGGGCCTCGGCCGACACGATCGTCGCCTTCGCCGTCTCGATCAGGTTGTCGAGCTCCAGCGCCTCGACGCGCGCCGTGTTGAACACGCGGCTCCTGTCGGCGATCGCCGAGCGGGCGACGCGCCCCTCGAGGTCCATGATCGTCCGCACGCCCTCGGAGAGGAGCTCCTGGTTGCGGAACACGCCGCAGTGCGCCTGCATCGCCTTGCGGATCGCGTGGCCGACGTCGGGGACCGACTCGCCGGACGTGGCGCCGTCCAGCCGCGCGAGCCGCGCGCGCGACGGGTCGCCGGCGTCGCGCGGCAGCGCCTTGTGCCCCTGCGCCCGCAGGTTCTGCGCGACGATGTGGTCGCCGGCCGCACGGCCGAACACCAGCAGGTCGAGCAGCGAATTGGTGCCGAGGCGGTTGGCGCCGTGCACCGACACGCACGCGCACTCGCCGACCGCGTAGAACCCGTCGACGACCGTGTTCGGGTTGCCGTCCGCCGGCGCCACGACCTGCCCGTGGACGTTGGTCGGGATGCCGCCCATCTGGTAGTGGATCGTCGGGACGACCGGGATCGGCTCCCGGATGCAGTCGACGTTCGCGAACTTGAGCGCGATCTCGCGGATCGACGGCAGCCGCTTCAGGATCACGTCGGGGCCGAGGTGGTCGAGCTTGAGCAGCACGTGGTCCTTGTGCGGGCCCACGCCGCGGCCTTCCTTGATCTCCTGGTCCATCGACCGCGACACGACGTCGCGCGACGCCAGGTCCTTGAGGTTCGGCGCGTAGCGCTCCATGAAGCGCTCGCCCTGCGCGTTGAGCAGGATGCCGCCCTCGCCGCGCACGCCCTCGGTGATCAACACGCCGGCGCCGGCCACGCCGGTCGGGTGGAACTGCCAGAACTCCATGTCCTCGAGCGGCAGCCCCGCGCGCGCCGCCATGCCGAGGCCGTCGCCGGTGTTGATGAACGCGTTGGTCGACGCGGCGAAGATGCGGCCGGCGCCGCCGGTGGCGAACACCGTCACTTTCGCCTGCAGGATCATGACGTCGCCCGTCTCCATCTCGTAGGCGACCACGCCCAGCACGTCGCCGTCCGCGTTGCGGACGAGGTCGAGCGCCATCCACTCGACGAAGAACTGCGTGCGCGCCCGCACGTTGCGCTGGTAGAGCGTGTGCAGCATCGCATGGCCGGTGCGGTCGGCCGCCGCGCACGCGCGCTGCACGGGTTTCTCGCCGAAGTTGGCCGAGTGGCCGCCGAACGGGCGCTGGTAGATCGTGCCGTCCGCGTTGCGGTCGAACGGCATGCCGAAGTGCTCGAGCTCGTAGACGACCTGCGGCGCCATCCGGCACATGTACTCGATCGCGTCCTGGTCCCCGAGCCAGTCGGAGCCCTTGATCGTGTCGTACATGTGCCACAGCCAGTTGTCGTCGGACATGTTGCCGAGCGACGCGCCGATGCCGCCCTGCGCCGCGACCGTGTGCGAGCGCGTCGGGAACACCTTCGACAAAACGGCGACCGACAGGCCGGCCTCGGCCAGCTGCAGCGACGCGCGCATGCCCGAGCCGCCGGCCCCGACGATGATGGCGTCGAACTTGCGGACGGGAAGCGCCGACATGTTCAGACGCCCCCCCAGAGCACTTCGATCGTCCACCCGGCGTAGCCGACGAGCAGCGCGATCACGACGACCTGCACGGTGACGCGCAGGCTGGCCGGCTTCACGTAGTCCATCGTGATGTTGCGCACGCCGACCCACGCGTGCCAGAACAGCGCCACCATGAACACGAACGTCGCGATCCGGAACGCGTGGCCGGCGAAGATCGCCTTCCACGCCGCGTGGTCGAGCCCGCCGTGCCACAGGCACAGCGCCAGGATCAGCAGCGTGTAGCCGGCCATCACGACGGCGGTCACCCGCTGGACGAACCAGTCGCGCCACCCGTAGTGCGCGCCGACGACGAGGCGGTTCGGCGTCACCACAGGACCACCGCGACGGCGAGGGCGAGCAGCAGCGCGAGCACGAGCACGACGGCCGACGACTTGCGCGCGGCCGGCAGGTCCGTGGCCACGTGCAGGTCGAGCATCAGGTGCCGGACGCCCGCGAGGAAGTGGTGGAAGTACGCCCACGCGAGCACGAGCAGCACGAGCTTCGCGAGCGGGTGCGCGAGCGTGGCGCGCATCTGCGCCCACGCCTCCGGCGAGGCGAGCCCGCGCTGCACGACCCACAGCAGCAGCGGGATGCCGGCGAGGAACAGCAGCGCGCCGGTGGCGCGGTGCAGGAAGGAGACGAACCCCGGCAGGGGCAGCCGGATGGCGAACAGGTTGAGGTAGACCGGGCGCGGCTTGGCGACGGGACGGTCCAGCGCAGCCATCGTGTTGTTGTCCTTGCGGCGGGTCGGAACGGAAAAAGGCGACGCAACATCCCACGCGCCGCCCTTGTGCGCAGCGCACAATTATAGCCACAGCGAGGGTCGCCGTGCCAGAACGAAGTTGACAGCAACGGCGCGCGGCGCGCCTTGCCCTCGATCAATACAATTCGTTCAGGTAGTGGTACGCGCGCGTCACGCACAGGCCCCGGCGCACCTCGACCGGCCTGTCGCCGTACGTGAGCGTGACGCGGTCGACCGCGAGCAGCGGCGCGCCGACGTCGGTGTTCAGGGCGCGGGCCGTCGCGGCGTCGGCGGCCACGGCGCGGATCTTCTCCTGCGCCTTCAGCATGCGCACGCCGAACTGGCTCTCGAAGAAGCCGTACATCGAGCCGCGGTACGCGTCGTAGCGCGCCTTCGTGAGGCCGCGGAACAGCGCGGCCGGCAGCGTGATCTCGTCCAGCACGACCGGCTCGCCGGCGTATTCGAGCAGGCGCTTCAGCACCAGCACCGGGTCGCCGGGCTTGAGCGCGAGCAGCCGCGCCGCGTCGACACCGGCCTTCGCGCGGCGGACCTCCAGCAGCCGGCTGACCGGCGCGACGTCGCCGCCCTCGTTGCTGCGGATGCGCAGGAACCGCGGCAGCGACGTGCGTTCCTCGGTGTGGGTGGCGACGAACGTGCCCTTCCCCTGCCGGCGGACGACCAGGTTGTCGGCGGCGAGCGCGTCGATCGCCTTGCGCACGGTCCCCTGCGAGACGCCGTAGCGGTGCGCGAGGTCGATCTCGGACGGGATCGCCTCGCCCGGGCGCCATTCGCGCGCCTCGAGGCTCTTTTCGAGCAGCGCCTTGATCTGCAGGTACAGCGGCGCGAACGACGGGGCGGCGGACGGGGCGCTCACGGGGGGGTGGACGACCGGGAACGGGGCGGCCGCGAGGGGGCCGCGCCCGGCCATTATCGGCACCGGCGGCCCCGGCGTCTATCTCTTGTCTGATGTCTTATATAAGATATAAGACTTAATTGACAGCGCCGAACCGCGCGCCTACAATGCCGCATCGCAGTGGGGTCGCGCCACTCTCGGGCGACCGGCGTCGCGGGCACGGTGCGTCGCTGCATCGCAGCAAGCGGGGCTTTTCACTGCCGGTCGTCCATCCCACCCCAGGAGCCCCGCTCATGAAAGCACCCGTCCGCGTCGCCGTCACGGGCGCCGCCGGCCAGATCGGCTACGCCATCCTGTTCCGGATCGCCTCCGGCCAAATGCTCGGCCCGGACCAGCCCGTCATCCTGCAACTGCTCGAACTGCCGATCGACAAGCCGCAGGCCGCGCTGAAGGGCGTGATGATGGAGCTCGAGGACTGCGCCTTCCCGCTGCTCGCCGGCATGGCCGGCACCGGCGACCCGAAGGTCGCGTTCAAGGACGCCGAGATCGCCCTCCTCGTCGGCGCCAAGCCGCGCGGCCCCGGCATGGAGCGCAAGGACCTGCTGCTCGAGAACGCCAAGATCTTCACCGAGCAGGGCAAGGCGCTCGACGCCGTCGCGTCGCGCAACGTCCGGATCCTCGTGGTCGGCAACCCGGCCAACACCAACGCGTACATCGCGATGAAGTCGGCGCCGTCGCTCCCGAAGAAGAACTTCACGGCGATGATGCGGCTCGACCACAACCGCGCGATGTCGCAGCTCGCGACGAAGCTCGGCAAGCCCGTCGGCGACCTGGAAAAGGTCGTCGTCTGGGGCAACCACTCGCCGACGATGTACGCCGACTACCGGTTCGCGACGATCGGCGGCCAGTCGGTCAAGGCGGCGATCAACGACGACGCCTGGTACCGCGGCGAGTTCCTGCCCAAGGTCGGCAAGCGCGGCGCCGCGATCATCGAGGCGCGCGGCAGCTCGTCGGCGGCCTCGGCCGCCAACGCGGCGATCGACCACGTCCGCGACTGGATGGCCGGCACCGGCGGCAAGTGGGTGACGATGGGCGTCCCATCGGACGGCAGCTACGGCATCCCGGCGGACATCGTCTACGGCGTGCCGGTGACCACGGCCAACGGCGAGTACACGCGCGTCGCTGGCCTGCCGATCGACGACTTCTCGCGCGAGAAGATGAACGCGACGCTGAAGGAGCTCGAAGAGGAGCGCGCCGGCGTCGCCTCGCTGCTCGGGTAAGGGACAACTCCGGAAGGAGACGGGCCGGCGCGGCCGGCCCGTCTTTGTTTTTCCAATGGATCGAATCTCACCGCAGGACGCACTATACGGAAGCGAGCGGGCGCTGCCCGCGCTGCCGCCGTGCGTCCACTACGCGGGCAGCGAGCGCTTCGTGCGCAAGGCGCTGGCGCTGCAGGCGGAGCGCGGCCCGACGTTCGACGTCGCGTGCGACTGCGAGGACGGCGCGCCGGTCGGCGGCGAGCGCGCGCACGCGGCGGCGATGGCCGCGCTGATCGGCGGCCCCGACAACCGGCACTCGCGCGTCGGCGCCCGCGTGCACGACGTCCACCACCCGGCGTGGCAGACCGAGGTCGACGTGCTGCTCGACGGCGCCGGCGACCGCCTCGCGTTCCTGACGCTGCCCAAGGCCGAGAGCGCCGGCGACGTCGAGCGCTTCCTCGCGCACGTCGCCGACCGCGTCGCGCAGCTCGGCCTGCCCCGCGCGATCCCGGCCTCGATCCTGGTCGAGACGCCCGGCGCGCTGCACGACGCGTGGCGCATCGCCGCGCTGCCGGGCGTCGTGTCGCTCGACTTGGGCCTCATGGACTTCGTGTCCGCGCACTACGGCGCGATCCCGAGCGGCGCGATGGTGTCGCCCGGCCAGTTCGAGCATCCGCTGGTGCGCCGCGCGAAATGCGAGGTCGCCGCCGCCGCGCTCGCGCACGGCGTGATCCCGGCGCACAACGTGACGCGCGCGCTCGACGACCCCGACCTCACCTACGCCGACGCGCGCCGCGCGCGCGACGACTTCGGCTTCCTGCGCATGTGGAGCATCCACCCGTCGCAGAACGACCCGATCGTCGACGCGATGCGGACGGGCGCGCTCGAGGTCGAGAACGCGGCCGAGGTCCTGCACGCGGCGCAGGACGCCCACTGGGGGCCATTGCGGATCGGCGGCGAGCTGCACGACCGCGCGTCGTACCGGCAGGCCTGGACGCTGCTGCGCCGCGCCCGCGCCGCCGGCGTCGCGCTGCCGCCGCGCGCCGCGGCCTGGTTCGACGCCGACGGACAGCATCCCTGACGCCATGGCCACCCCGACGCCCGCCGACCCGGCCAACCTTCACCGGAGAGCCCGCGATGCGAACGTACGCTCGGACGGCTGTGGCGGTCCTCGCTTGAAACGCGGCCTCCACGGCGCTCGCGCTGGAGGTTCCGACGCTCCGATCCGGCCAGTGGGAGATCACGACCCGGATCACGGACGCGTCGACCAAACATCCAGCTCCCGCCGGGGGTGGCCTGGGAACCTATTGCATGAACGACGCGCTCAACGACAGGATCAGCGCCAGGGTCCGGCAATCCGCGGGCGAGCAGTGCACCGTGTACGAGAAGCGGCAGGACGGCGGGAAGGCGACCTACTTGCTCCGGACCGCGTGCCAGGTCGGCGATCAGTGCACGGTGCTCGAAAGGCGGCAGGAGGGCGGGATTGCGACCGTCCGGACCAGTTGCTACGTCGGCGAGTCGCGGACCATGGCGCGCGCGAGCTTGCAGGTCGGCGAAACCGGCTTCTGGTACGAGCTGGACATTGCAATCGACCCGCCGGCGGACGACGTGACGCGGCCGCAATCGGTGATGCAGGGCCGGTACACCGGGCCCTGCCGCGACGGGCTCGTTCCCGGCGACGTCCTCCTGCCCTACGGAATCAAGAAGAACATCCAGGCGCCCGTCGCGGTCGGGGCGCCGTCCTCCGGCGAATCCGCGTCCGCGCCGAAGTGAGCGTCGCGAGCCGACGCCAGCACCGCCTCGCCACCTTCCCAGCGCCAGCCACGACCATCCTCGATCACACCATGCGCCGCGCCCTGTTCGCCCTCGCCTTCCCCTTCATGTGCGTCGCAACCGCTCCCGCGGCACTCGCGCAGGACTACCCGAAGCTCAAGTCCGGCCAGTGGGAGATGACGCTCACGCAGCAGAAGGCCGCCGCCGGAAGCGCGGCGCCGTCGAAGACGACGCTGTGCATGGACGACGCGCTGCAGAAGGAGATGACGGGGATGGGCGCCGGCGTCAGCCGCGAGCTGTGCACGAAGAACGAGATCCGGCGCGAGGGGAGCCGCTACGTCGGGCTGTCGGAGTGCAACATCGGCGGCTCGCGCGTCGTGTCGCGAACCGTGATGACGCTGACCGGGGACACCGGCTACCGGACCGAGATCGACTCCACGTACGACCCGCCGATGATGGGGACGAAGTCCGAGAAGACGCTGCTCGAGGGGAAGTACGTCGGCGCCTGCCGCGACGGGCTCGTTCCCGGCGACGTCGTCGCCCCCGGCGGCCAGAAGTTCAACGTCAAGAGCCTGGGCGTCGGCAAGGCGCCCGCGCCGTCCAGCCAAACCTCAAGCAAGCCGAAGGGAACGCAATGAGCCACGACCTCCATTCCACGCTCCAGGAATTCAAGCTCGCCTCCGGCGCCGCCGGCAAGTTCTACTCGCTGCCCGCGCTGGAGAAGGCCGGCGTGGGCCGCGTTTCGCGGCTGCCGGTGTCGATCCGCATCGTGCTGGAGTCGGTGCTGCGCAACTGCGACGGCAGGAAGGTGACCGAGCAGCACGTGAAGGAGCTCGCCAACTGGAAGGCCAACGCCGAGCGCGTCGACGAGATCCCGTTCGTCGTCGCCCGCGTCGTGCTGCAGGACTTCACCGGCGTGCCGCTGCTCGCCGACCTGGCCGCGATGCGCAATGTCGCCGCCGACCTCGGCAGGAACCCGAAGACCATCGAGCCGCTGGTGCCGGTCGACCTCGTCGTCGACCACTCGGTGATGATCGACCACTACGGCACGAAGGACGCGCTCGACCTCAACATGAAGCTCGAGTTCGAGCGCAACGGCGAGCGCTACCAGTTCATGAAGTGGGGCATGCAGGCGTTCGCGACGTTCGGCGTCGTGCCGCCGGGCATCGGCATCGTCCACCAGGTGAACCTCGAGTACCTGGCGCGCGGCGTGCACCGCAAGGACGGTGTCTACTACCCGGATTCGCTGGTCGGCACCGACAGCCACACGACGATGGTCAACGGCGTCGGCGTGGTCGCGTGGGGCGTGGGCGGTATCGAGGCCGAGGCCGGCATGCTCGGCCAGCCCGTCTACTTCCTGACGCCGGACGTCGTCGGCGTCGAGCTCTCGGGCAAGCTCGCCGAGGGGATCACGGCGACCGACCTCGTGCTGACGATCACCGAGATGCTCCGCCGCGAGAAGGTCGTCGGCAAGTTCGTCGAGTTCTTCGGCGAGGGCACGGCGTCGCTGGCGGTGCCCGACCGCGCGACGATCGGCAACATGGCGCCCGAGTACGGCGCGACGATGGGCTTCTTCCCGGTCGACCAGGCCACGGTCGACTACCTCGCCAACACCGGCCGCACGCCCGAGGAGATCGACGCGTTCGCGTCGTACTTCAAGGCGCAGGGCATGTTCGGCATCCCGCGCGCCGGCGACATCGACTACACGAAGGTGCTGAAGCTCGACCTCGCGACGATCCGGCCGTCGGTGGCCGGGCCGAAGCGCCCGCAGGACCGCATCGAGCTCGGCAGCCTCAAGGGCAAGTTCGCCGAGCTCTTCAGCAAGCCGGTCGCCGAGAACGGGTTCTCGAAGCCTGCGGCGGAGCTCGACAGGCGCGTCGTGACGCCGCTGGTCGCGACCGGCGTCGGCGCCATCGGCGACGCCGCGCTGCAACTGAAGGACGGTGCCGCGCCGCGCGACGCCGTCGAGATGGTGAACAACCGGCCCACGCCGGACCGCTTCGTCGAACCGGGCGGCAAGCACGTCGCGATCGGCCACGGCGACGTGCTGATCGCCGCCATCACGTCGTGCACGAACACGTCGAACCCGGGCGTGCTGCTCGCGGCCGGCCTGCTCGCGAAGAAGGCGGTCGAGCGCGGCCTGACCGTGCGCCGGCACGTCAAGACGTCGCTCGCACCCGGCTCGCGCACCGTGACCGAGTACCTGACCAAGGCGGGGCTGCTGCCCTACCTCGAGCAGCTGGGCTTCACCGTCGCGGCGTACGGCTGCACGACGTGCATCGGCAACGCCGGCGACCTCGCGCCCGAGATCAACGACGCGATCGTCGCCAACGACCTCATCTGCGCCGCCGTGCTGTCCGGCAACCGCAACTTCGAGGCGCGCATCCACCCGAACCTCAAGGCCAACTTCCTGGCCTCGCCGCCGCTCGTCGTCGCCTACGCGATCGCGGGCACCGTGCTGCTCGACCCCACGGCCGAGCCGCTGGGCCGCGGCAAGGACGGCAAGCCCGTGTACCTGAAGGACGTCTGGCCGACGTCGCACGAGATCGCCGCCGTCGCGCAGTACGCGCGCGACCCGGCCGTCTACCGCCGGCTCTACGGCGACCTCGCCAACGCCAACCCGATGTGGGGGAAGGTCGCCGGGGCCACGGGCCAGGTCTACGACTGGCCGAAGTCGACGTACATCGCGAAGCCGCCGTTCTTCGACGGCTTTGCGATGCAGCCGGGCGCGACCGCCGACGTCAAGGGCGCCCGCGCGCTCGGGATCTTCGGCGACTCGGTGACGACCGACCACATCTCGCCGGCCGGCTCGATCAAGGACACGTCGCCCGCCGGCCAGTGGCTGATCGCGCACGGCGTGCCCAAGGCCGACTTCAACAGCTACGGCGCGCGCCGCGGCAACCACGAGGTCATGATGCGCGGCACGTTCGCCAACGTCCGCATCAAGAACCTGATGCTGCCGCCGCGCGCCGACGGCACGCGCGAGGAAGGCGGCGTCACGCTGTTCCAGCCGACGGGCGAGAAGATGTTCATCTACGACGCCGCGATGAAGTACGTCGCGCAGGGCACGCCGACCGTCGTCTTCGGCGGCGAGGAGTACGGCACCGGCTCGTCGCGCGACTGGGCGGCCAAGGGCACGCAGCTGCTGGGCGTCAAGGCGGTCGTCGCGCGCAGCTTCGAGCGCATCCACCGGTCGAACCTGGTCGGCATGGGCGTGCTGCCGCTGCAGTTCAAGGGCGGCGACTCGGCGGCCTCGCTCGGGATCACCGGCGAGGAGACGTTCGACATCGCGGTGCCGAAGGACATCCGGCCGCAGCAGGACCTGACGCTGGTCGTCCGGCGCAAGGACGGCTCGACGAAGGAGGTGAGCGTGCTGTGCCGGATCGACACGCCGATCGAGGTCGACTACTACAAGGGCGGCGGCATCCTCCCGTTCGTGCTGCGCGAGCTCGTCGCATGAGCGCGAACGCACACCCGTGAGCGGGCCGCCGACGCAGGTTATAATTGCAGGTTGACGGGCACGGTACGGCCCGCCCCGATCACGACTCCACGACAGAAAGGGAAACCACCATGAAGAAAGCGATCGTTGCCGGCCTTACCGCGCTGGCGCTGGCCGTCACGCTGAGCGCGTGCGGCGACAAGGCCAAGCAGGAAGCCGAAGCCGCGAAGAAGGCGGCCGAGGCCGCTGCGGCCGCGACGAAGGAAGCCGCGGCGAAGGCCGCCGAAGCCGCCAAGTCGACGGCGACCGAGGCCGCCGCCAAGACCGAGCAGGCGGCGAAGGACGCCGCGCAGGCGACGACCGACGCGGCCAAGGACGCCGCGAAGGCCGCCGGGGACGCCGCGGGCAAGGCCGCCGACGCGACCAAGGACGCGGCCAAGGCCGCGGGCGACGCCGCCGGCAAGGCTGCCGACGCGAGCAAGGACGCCGCCGCGAAGGCCGTCGACGCCGCGAAGCAGGCGGCGAAGGACGCGCCGAAGAAGTAGCCGCCGCACCGCCACACGGCGACGGCCGGCCGCCCGCGAGGGCCGCCGGCCGTCGTCGTTTTCGGATGCCGCGCCGTCAGCAGGTTGCTGAAGACCTTGCTTTGTCGTCCCGAGGAGCGCAGCGTCGATGGATCTGTTTTGACGCGTCTCGCCGATTCGTCGCACAAGCAGATCCCTCGCTTTGCTCGGGATGACAGGGGTGGATGGGGTTCGCTGCCAGGATCGACAGCCTGTCATGCGTTGCGCACGGCCGCGTGCCGCGCGATCCAGCGCGTCAGCGGGCGCCACTGCTCCCAGTCGTGCTCGCCGCGCGAGCGCGGCAGGTCGAACACCGACGCGCCGTCGCGCGCGCAGTAGACGTAGACCTGCGTGTCGCGCAGGTGCGTGACCAGCGGGAAGTCGAACTGCGCGAGGAACGCGTCGAGCTCCGCCGCCGAGTGCGTGCGCGCGTCCACGCGCATCGCGACGAGCGCGATCGCGACCCCGCCTTCGCGCACGGCCCTGACGTCGCGCACCGCCTGCAGGAAGCGCTCGGTCGCCGCCATGTCGAACACCGACGGCGACACCGGCACGACCATCGCGTCGGCGCGCTTGACGGCGTCGCGCAGCGCGTCGCCGTGGAGGCCGGCCGGGCTGTCGACGACGAGCCACTCCGGCGCGACGTCCTTCAGCTCCTTCTTCTTCGCGTCGCCGGCGAAGCCCGCCACCGGCGGGAACAGCGCCGGGCGGCGCGCAAGCCATTGCGTCGACGACCCCTGCGGGTCGGCGTCGAGCAGGCCGACGCGCTGCCGCTTGCCTGCGAGCCAGCCGGCGATGTTGGTGGCGAGCGTGGTCTTGCCGCCGCCGCCCTTCGGATTGGCCACGAGGATCGTCTGCACGCTGCCTCCGCTGGCGCCGCGCGGCGCCGCCCAAGTTTAATCCGGCCGCCGCAGCGCGGGCAGCATCGCGAGCAGAGCCGTCAGCGCGTCGGCGCCCAGCCGCCGCGAGCGCGCGCCGCTCCAGCCGCGCTCCGGATCCGGCAGGTCGGCGTTGTCCTTGAACGGCATCTCCAGCGTCAGCGCGAGGCCGCCGTACGCGTGCCCGACCCACTTCGACGCGACGGTGAGGTTGACCTTGGTCTCCTTGTCCGCCGGATAGCCGTGCACGGTCTGGAAGTCCGGGTTCGCGGCGACCAGCGCGGCGGCGAACCCGCGCTCGAGCGCCGCCATCCGCGGCGTGTAGGTCGGCAGCCGCTCGTTGCCGTCGACGAACACGTACGGCAATCCCTCGTCGCCGTGCACGTCGAGGAACGCGTCGACGCCGGTGCGCTGCATCGCCGCGCGGACGTGGAACACCTCGGGGCTGCGCTCGGGCGACGGCTCCAGCCATTCGCGGTTGAGGTTGGCGCCGGCCGCGTTCGTGCGCAGGTTGCCGCGCACGCTGCCGTCCGGATTCATGTTCGGCACCACGTGCAGCACCGCCTGTTCGAGCAATCGCCGCGCGACCGGGTCCGCCGGGTCGAGCACGCGCTCGAGGAGGCCGTCGACGAACCACTCGGCCATGGTCTCGCCCGGATGCTGGCGCGCGATCACCCACAGCTGGCGCTTGTCCGGCGCCGGCGTGCCGACCGTCACGACGTCGAGGTCGCGGCCGTCGACCGTCGCGCCGAGGCTTTCCACCCGCGCGCGCGGCGACGCGTCGGCGCGGCCCAGCAGGTCGAGGTGCCGCTCCCACGAATACGGCTCGAAGTACGCGTAGTAGACGCTGTCGCGCGC
>JAYRNW010000168.1:0-31904 GCA_041911995.1 Casimicrobiaceae bacterium
CCGCGCCCGCCGTCGCGTCGGCGCCGGTCGCCGCCGCGACCCCGGCGGTTCCGACCGCGACCTCGACGCCCACCCCGGTTGCAGCGCCAGCCGCCGCGGCGACGACCGCGGCGCCGGCGCCCGCCAAGCCGCCGGCCACCGCCGGCACGGAGCCGCCCCGCGCCGGGATGCCGCCTGCCGAAGTCGCGCGCGCGGAGCCGACGGCGCGGCCGGCCGTACGGCGCCGCGTCGAGCGCGTGGCAGGGGAGGCGCCGGTCTATCCGCGCGAGGCGGTGCGGCAGGGCATCAACAGCGGCCGCGTCGTGGCGCTCGTGCAGATCGACGAGCGCGGCAACGTCGTCGACGTCGACATCACGAAGTCCGAGCCGCCGCGCGTGTTCGACCGTGCCGCGCGCACCGCGCTGCAGGGATGGAAATTCCGCGCCGAAGGCGAACGGTACGTCGGCGAGGTGGAGATCAACTTCAGCTTGAAGGAATGACCCTGCGCGCAGGACGCGGGCGCGATCCTTCGACGAACTGGGAGTGCCGACATGAGTGCGTATCTGAAGCTCGACAACGTGAAGGGCGAAGCGCGGGCCGCCGGCTACGCCGGCTGGATCGAGGTGGCGTCGGTCCAGATCGGGCCATCCGGCAGGGTGGTGTCCGGCACGTCCGGATCCGTGGGGCGCCCGGATGCTGCCGCCAGCGCGCGGGACCTCTACTTCACGGCGCGCATCGGGCTGCACTCGGCGGAACTCGCGCGGCGGGCGGTGGACGGGCGGTCGATGAACGGCGAACTGGCGATGCTGGGCCCCGGCGGCGCGCTTCAGTACACGGTCAAGCTCGCGGACGCGATCGTCACGAGCTACCAGACGGGGTCGCACTCGGGAGAGATGAACGCGCTGGAAAGCTTCGGGCTGCAGACGCAGTCGCCGCCCAAGTACGTGCTGTCGACCGCGGCGGTGCTGGCGGGGCGCTGGCTCGTCACGATCGGCGCGTGGACCGGCTACTTCGTGTTCGAGGCCAATGGAATCGTGTACTGGACCGAGCGCAACGGCTCCGGCCGGCACAACGGCCAGTGGAAGGCGACGGCGGCCGACGTGCAGTGGAAGTTCGCGACCGCCGGCG
Source organism: Casimicrobiaceae bacterium (assembly GCA_041911995.1). GTDB lineage: Bacteria > Pseudomonadota > Gammaproteobacteria > Burkholderiales > Casimicrobiaceae > VBCG01. Next base: position 1,108 of record JAYRNW010000168.1, read on the forward strand.
ACATCCGCACGTTCGTGATCCCGGTGCCGATCACCGCGGACAAGATCGGCGGGCGCATCCTGCCGGTCGGGCAGGGCTTCTTCACGATGCAGCGGGCGTGACGCCGGGTGTCGCCAGCTCCTGCGACGCGCGCTGCGCGCGCCTTCACCCGAACGGAGCGTGAGCCCTCCGGGCGGCCCGGCGGGCTAGACTTCGGGCGTCACCTCGCGCGTGCCGGTCGACCACAGCGAGATGCGGGTCGCGGCCGCGAAGTAGTCGTTGCCGGCCCCGGCCTCGTGGCTGAATTTGTCGCCGTACCAGAGGTCGAAGTGCCCGGTCGCGTCGGAAAAGCCGATCTCGAAGGCGATGATGCCCTGCATGCCGCGGATGAGCCGCTTGTCGAACGCGTCGCCCGCCTTCTTGCGTACGTCGATGTCCGGCTTGCCGAGCTTGTGCGTGAGCCAGGTCCGGAAGTTGGCCACGCGGATGATGTAGTACTTGCCGTCGGCGCCGCGGCGGTTGGTCACCGCCTCCCACGTGCGCGGCACCGCGATGCCGGTCGCGTTGAGCGCGCGGCTCATCCGGATCGTGCACGTGTTCGTGATGTCGCGGTCCTTCGCCTCGCCGCCGATCAGCTTCTGCACCGCCTCCGGCCGCGGGTAGTTCCAGTAGTCGGGGTAGTGGCGCGCAAGGAGGCCGAAGTCGGCGATGGGCATGCGGGACTCCCGAAGGTTGGGGTCGTGCAACCGCGCGGGCGAAGGCACGCGCTGTCGCGTCGCGAATCGGGCCGCAGCGCGGGCGCGGCCGCGCGCGCGAACCGCCAATGTGCGATTCGCCGGGTGCGCTGTCAACGGCGACGCTCGCCCGATGGGCGGACGCGGCTCGGACGGCAGACGCCCCGGGCTCGCCGGCCAGACGCGCAAACAATCGCGGCGGACCGCGGCGTCCGCGCGCAGCCGGGGCATCGATGAGCGCATCCGCGGTAACCGACGCCGGGGCGCCGGGGCAACGCAAGACGCGGCTCGTCGTCCTGGGCGGCTTCCTCGGCGCCGGCAAGACGACGACGCTGCTGCGGCTCGCGCGCGAGATCGTCGCGCGTGGCCAGACGGTCGGCGTCGTCACCAACGACCAGGGCGAGGAACTGGTCGACACCGGGCTCTTCCGCGCCGCGGGCTTCGCCACGCGCGACGTGCGCGGCGGCTGCTTCTGCTGCCGGCTCGACGACCTGCTCGAGCAGGCGCGGGTTCTCGCGAGCAGCGCCGCGCCGGACTACCTGCTCGCGGAGCCGGTCGGCAGCTGCACCGACCTCGTCGCGACCGTTCTGCGGCCGCTCGCGACGCTGCATTCCCGCGCGTTCATGCTGGCACCCTACTGCGTGCTGGTCGATCCACTGCGCGCGCTCGACGCGCTCAGTCCGCGGGGCGCCGCTTCGCTTTCCGAGAAGGTGACGTACATCTTCCGGCTGCAGCAGATGGAGGCCGATACGCTCGTCGTGAGCAAAACCGACCTCGTGGCGCCCGGAATCGTCGACGAAGTCGAGTCCTTGCTCGCCGCGCAGTTTCCACGCAAGCGCATCCTGCGCATGTCCGCCGTGACGGGCGACGGCTTCGACGCGTTCGAGTCGCTCTTGCTCGAATCCGGGCACGCGTTGCCGGCGTCACCCGACATCGATTACGACACCTATGCCGAAGGCGAGGCCGAGCTCGCGTGGTTCGATGGGAGGTATCGGGTGGCCGGGCCCGCGCAGCCGCTTCAGGGGGCGCTCGTGCAGCTCGCACATGTGCTGCGCGAGCGGCTTGCGAGCGCGGGCGCGCCGGTCGTTCACCTCAAGCTGCACGCAGGATGCGATGACGGAAATTGTGCGGTGAACGTGGCAAGCGCCTCGTCCGAGCCGATTGTGTCCGTGGCATCGCCCGTCATGGCGGAGTGTTTCGACTTGATAGTCAATGCGAGGGCGCAGGGCGACGCGGGCATGCTGGCCCGCGTCGTCAAGCAATCGATGGTGCAGTGGGTCCGGGGCCGCGCGCGGCTCGACGCCGTGACGGAGGAGAGCTTCAGCCCCGCACGGCCGGTGCCGACCGTGCGCCTCGACTGACGCCGCGACCTATTCGTTGAACGGATCGACTCTGTGACCGTCGGGAAGCGACAGCTCGCGCACGGACTTATCCCTGATCGCAAGCGGTTGCCGGCGGCCCGGGAGTGCCAGGTACGGACATGACGCCGCGGGCTCGCGCAGAAGCGCCAGCGCCGTGTCCCCCGGATTGATCCACGCCAGCCGTCGCTTTTCTATCCACGGCCGCAGGTCGAAGTCCCACGGCGACGTGTCGTACGTGAAGGCGGGGTTGCCTTTGGAATCGCGGAATCCGTACGAGCGTCGCGCCCAGCTCTGCGTCAGGGTTCCCGGTCGCGGGACCTCGACCGAGAAATAGGCGATCGGAAAGGCGCGGTAGCCACTGCCGAGTTCGAACGATGCGACGACAGCCTCCATCGTGGGCAACGCAAGCACGCGAGGAACGACGTAGGGAACCTCCGGTCCGGGAAAGGCTTCCTCGGTCCCTCCGCTGGGCGGAATCTGTCCCAGGTTGACGGCGCCAGTGAGGACGCGAAAGTGATCGCATGCCGGGGGCTCCGCGGTTTCGCGCCGCAGCTTGTCCTGCCACCAGTAGCCGTCGAGTCCCCACGGATCGAGCCTGCGGGACAGGACGCTGCCGCAGTGCGGGCAGCGGCTGACCGCAATGGTCGGCAGCGCGTCGTAGTAGGCGCGCAGCGCCTGCTTCTTGTCTTCGCTCAACGCGGTCGCCTCGTGGAACGACAGCGGGAGGGCGCGCGCGGCCGCCCCCTTGAAACGCGTCTCCGCGGCCTCGTAGCGACGCATCGCGTCGTCGCGCAGCGTCCGTGGCGCGATGGTGCTCATGAAAGCGAATTCCGAATCATTGGCTACCTGTAATTCTGGTACTGCCACGGAATTCCGTTTTCCTCGCAGTACTGCTGATACTCTGCGGTCGACTCGAAGACGCGGGGGTTGCCGTTCTCGTCCGTGATCTTGAATCGTTCGTTCGGCGAAGGCTGACGCCCCATTACCTCGTTGCCATTCTCATCGATGACCTTGTAATTGTCGTTGGCGCCGTGCTGCACCATCTGCCTTCCGGGCGTGACGCGATCATTGTAGTCCTGCTGGAATGCGGGATCGTTGGTATCGACTGGCGTGTACGTCTTCTTGCCGTTCTCGTCGACGCTGACTTTGTAGACGCCCTGCAAGTCATAGTCGCCGTGAATGCGATTGCCCTGCGGATCGACGAGTACGCCGTCCTCGTCGAAGGACCAGCCTTTGCTCTTCAGGCGCGCGATTTCCGCTTCCTGCGCCGGCGTCGGGTTTTCCGGCTCGACGACAAGCCCCGCTGTCTTGCCCTCCTTGCTGGTCTTGAGGGTCTCGACTTCGTGTGGCTTTGGGGCGTAGCCGGGCTTGCCGTCGTACTGCCGCGACGCCTCGTTGCTGGCGCGATCGATGATGAGTACGCGTTCCTGCTTCGCGTACTCCTGCTGCCGGATGCCATCGAGCTTTCCCATTCCGGTGGCGCCCGCAGCCTCCGCCGCCTTGGCCCCGGAGTATGCGCGCTTTGCGCCCACGACCGTGAGCGCGACCGTGACCGCGTCGAACGCGAGGTCGACCGCGAGCTGGCGCCCGCGATTGGGATCGTTCGGGTTCTGGCTGTAGCGTCTGGCGGCTCCATAGAACGGAATGCTTCCGATGAGCGCTTCCTCGCAGGCTTCCCAGCCTTTGCCTTCCGGCGCGTCGAAGGCAGCGATGCCCGCTCCCGCGGCGCCGGCACCGACGAACCCCATGAGGACGCCGCCGACAACGGCGCCGGGAGGGCCTGCAATGAAGAAGCCGACAACGGCGCCTCCAAGGGCGGAGACGCCACCTACCGCGCCCGCGATCGCGCCGCGAACCGCCGCACCGGCGACGCCGTCGAACGTCTCGTCCCAGCCCTTGTCCTTGTTGGCGATGTTCGAGGCGATCTGGTGCGCAGCGCCGAAGACGCCGCCGATGGCCGCGCCGGTGGCGGCAGCGATGCCGATGGCGGCCAGAATCGGATTGCGGCCGGAAGGGTCGACGAACGCGACAGGATTCCCTCGCGCATAGCGGTAAGGGTTGGCGTCGCCGTACTGGAAGGGCGGATCGCTGCCGATGTAGCGCCCGCTCGCGGGGTCGTAGTAGCGCGCGACGTTGTAGTGAAGGCCCGTCTCGTCGTCGAAGTACTGGCCGGGAAAGCGCAGCGGCTGCGCAACCTTGGCCGCGGTCACCCGGAATTCGGTCCCGAACGGCGTGCCCTGCCAGACGACATTGCCGCCGGCGTCGACCATCCGGATCGGCGTGTCGAGGTGGTCGACCTCGTAGAAGTAGACGACGCCGTCGCGCCGCATTGCGATGGGACGCGGCGTTCCCGGAAGGTACAGATAGTCCGTTCGCGAGCGCGACGCGCCTTCCGTCTCTTCGCTGACGAGCTGATCGCCGAACCACGTGAAGCGCGTGGTCTGGCCGCGCAAGCGCTTGACGATGCGTCGACCGAATGCGTCGTACTCGTACTCGGCCCGGCTCCCATCGGGCAGCTTGACCGAGGAGAGCTGATTCTGGGCGTTGTAGGCGAACTCGAGCTGCCCGCCGCGCGCGGCCCATCCCAGCACGTTGCCGGCGGCGTCGGACTTGCACGGCACGCCGTCGCGCGACGAGAGGCGATCGAGGGCGTCGTAGCCGAACGTGTGGCCGTTCCCGGCCGTCATGTTGCCGTCCGCGTCCCACGCGTAGCGGACGGTTTCCGAGGGCGCGCTGACGCCGACGAGCCGGTCGTCGGCGTCGTACTCGTAGGCGAGTTGCGTGCCGGAGCCCTCCTCGATCTTCGCCACGAGGTCGTTGGCGTCGTACGAGTACGTGCGAACTCGCCGTGCCTTCCGCGTCACGTACTCGAGGCTCGCGACACGACCTGCCGGTCCCGCGACGACGTTGGTGCGGATGCCGCCCGGGCATTCGATGCCGGCGAAGTCGCCCGACGGCGACCAGCTGATCCGATAGACGTTGCCCGACCAGTCGCGCATCTCGTCGATGCGACCGTCGGGGCCCGGCGTGTACGTGACGCTCTCGCCCGAAGGCATGGCGAGCGAAGTCGGCGTGCCCCCGGAGTCGTAGGTGACGGCGACCGCCTTGCCGTCCACCTCGTCGCGCGTACGGCGCCCCGCGCTGTCGTATTCGAAGCGCGCGACATGGACTCCGTTGTCCGCCAGCGCCGGACGTCCGGGCTCGGCCCACTCGAGGCGGACCTTGGTGCCGTCGGCATAGTCGAGCGAAGTGGGCTGGCCGTCTTCGGCGAATGCGGCGGTCGTGGTTGCGCCGTCGGCGAGCACCGTCACCAGCGGGCGTCGCGTGTCCGAGAAGAGCTGCTGCTCGCGCGATCCGTCCGGACGGACGATCGTCCGCACGCCCATCTCGTTCGTTTCGAAGCGCCACACGGCGCCGCGCGGCGTGCGCAGTTCGAGGAGCCGGCCATCCTCGTCGCGCGCGTAGCTCGTCACGCCCCCGGCGCGATCGACGATGCGGGACGGCAGGCCGGAGGCGTCGTAGTCGAACCTGAGGCTCGCGCCACGGCCGTCGCGCAGGGCCGTGACCTGGCCGGAGCCGTCCATCTCGACGCCGATCGCTGCGCGCTGGCTGCGACGAATCTCGACAGGACGGCCGTGACGATAGACGACCTCCTGCGAGGTGCCGTCCGGATTGGTGACGGACGTGACCCGGCCCTGCTCGTCCTGAGCAAACCGGTACGTACCGCCACGGGGGAGCGTGAGGGCGGTCGGGCGTCCGGCGTCGTCGGAGGCGAGCCTGCTGCGTCGCCCGCCCGGTTCCTCGATCGTGGTCGGGTGGCCCTTGGGGTCGAAGGAGATGCGCGTCGGTCCTGCGGCATCGCGTTCGAACAGGAGGTCGCCCGATCGCGGCTCGAACGACGGGGCGTAGCCCATCGCTGCCAGCGCGTCGTGCAGGCGCCAGCGCGCCTCCCAGCCGGGCACGCGCATCGACGCGATCTGTTCAGGTCGAAGCTTCACCGGCCGTCAGGTGAGCGCAGGCCCGCTCGCTAGGAGATGGTGGCGGGGATTTCGTCGGCGCGGCGGGCGAGTGTGCCGCGATCGACGACGTAGCTCACGACTTGTGCGGCATCGAGCGATTCGCAAACGAACGCGCGTATCGGCCCGAAGAACTCCGCCATCTGCGCAGGCGTGCACGTCGGGAGGAACGCATGCAGCACGCGCGGGTCGTAGAAGCGGAAGAAATAGTCCTGGCCGGTCTCGTCCTTGACCACAAACACCGACCGCAGGTGAGCGGCGAGCGTGTCGAACTCGGCGCGCGCGCACAGCAGGACACCCACCGACTTGCCCCAGCGCCGCGCCCAATGTTCGAGGTACGGCGACGAGGGGTCGACCGTGACGAGGTAGGGCGCCACGTCCCACAGCGCCTCTGCAACTTCCGGTAGGAAGAGGCTTTGCATCCTGGCGCCGAAGCGCAGCTGCGCCTCGAAGGGCAGATCGCTGTCGATCGCGGCGTCGACGATGCCGTACACGCGCTCGCCTTGTGTGCCGCGCAGGGCGATGCGCAGGCTGTCCGCGATCGACGCCGGATCGCGCGGCTCAGGCATGGCCACACGCGGCACACGGCCCCTTGCACACGAGCGCGCCGCCATAGTGCGCCGCCCGCTGGAACGCGGCCTTGATGGGGGACGCGTTGCCGCCGAAGCCGCTGCCCGTGTCGCCGATGATCACGGTCGGACAGCCGACGGCGGCGAAGTTCACCGACAGCATCTCCTGGATCGGATCGGTCGTGCGGCAGGCCGGCAGCCCGTTGATGAGGACCGTCGGGCTCCCCGTCAGGATCACGCCGGGGCCGTGCGGAGGGCCCGCGATCCCGAGCAGGAGCGTGGGGCAGACGATCTTGTCCATGCCGGCGATCATCTTCGCCGCGTCTTCCACCTGGCCGGTGAGGTCCTTGCCCAGCTTCACCATGGCCGGCTGGTTGTTGCTGGTGATCGCGGCGGCGAGAAGGGTCGCGGTCTTCGTGATCTCCGCGATTTTGGCCACGAACGCGCCGACCATCGCCGGCGACACGGCGCGCCAAGCCGGAAGAAAGCCGATCAGGACATCCATGCTCCCGGTGCCCGGGACCATCGGGCTGCCGTGGACGGTGATGTCCGTCACGCGGACAGCGGGACCGATTGGCACGGTTCAGTTCCTCGCGGAAGGTCGCGCGCGGCGGCGCGCTACGCGGCCTTCGTCGAGCGCACCTTCCGCTCCCCGTTCTGCACGAGCCAGCCTGCGAGCCTTGCCAGCAGCGTCCGTGACGGGCCGAGCTCGCCGGCGGCGGGGCCGTAGAGCGTCTTCTCCTTGGTGACGCCGTCCGCCGTGATCGAAAACGTCTCCTTGACGACGTCCGCGACGTTGGAGCGACCCTCGCTGGGGAACGCGGCCTCGAACAGCCGCTCGCCCTCCAGCGACGAAAGCACCGCTCGCCACGTTTCCGCCGGGACCATTGCGGAGAATTCCTCGGACAGGAACGGCGGCTCGTACGCGCGATCGAAGCGCGCGCGGATGTACTTCGCGGTCGCGGCCGAGTTCACGTCGGCGATCGTGAGCTCGAGGCGATCGGACGTGTAGCCCGGCCCCGGCTCCCCGCCGCGTGCCCACCAAACGAAGGTCGTCGGGCCCTTCGCACGCCCTTCCAGTACCGTCCGGATCACGCTCATCGTCGCGTCCTCTTTGTGCACGTTCGAATCGGCGCGCGGCTGGCCGGCCGCGCCCCCGGTGTCCGGCAGCAGCGAACAGCACGCGGCCAGCGGCAGCAGCGCGGCCGCGCGCAGCAGGCGCTCACTCGGTGCCATGGCTCTTGATCACCTCGTCGTAGTGGTCGTCGTGCGGGTGCGGCAGCTTGCCGTCCTTGTCGGGCCACGTCTCGGACATGATGTCGTTCTTCTTGTTCGGATCCTTCGGCTTGGACCCGTCCGGCGTGTCCTCGTAGCCGTCGTCGAGCCCGAGCGTGTGTCCGTACTCGTGGGCAATCCGCCGCGGGCGGTCCTTGTCGTCGGCCGCGGCCGGCGTCTGGTGCCCGGGGCCGGCGCCGTAGAGCGTCTGGTCCATCCGGTTCGTCTTCTTGTCGACGATGATCTGGTCGTAACCCGGCGTCGGAGGGCCGTCCTTGTTCACCTTCGTCGTGATCTCGGTCTTGACGGTGTACGGCTTGCCGTTGTGCGTCGTCGTGCCGCTCCAAGTCTCCTCGATCTGCTTCTTCGCGGCCTTCGCGTAGTCCTCGGAGGCGTCGGGGCCGGTGAACTCCATGTTCGTCTTGATCGTCACCGTCTGCTTCGCGTCGTCGACGGTCACGGTCGTGCTGCCACCCTTGGCCGAATGCTTGGGTTTCGGCTCGTTGACCGCGGCGCCGCCGCCACCTCCGCCCCCGCCACCACCGCCGCCGCCTCCACCTCCACCACCACCGCCTCCTCCACCGCCGCCGTGATGGTTGCCGCCCTTCGTCGACTTGCGCTTGCCCCAGCCGCCGCCGGTCTTCGGCTTGTCGAGATAGCCCGGCGTGCCGTTGTCGGCCTCGGTGGCGCCGTAGGGATGCTCCGCGTCGAATTCCTTGGTCCCGCTCGCGCTGCCGCCCGAGTTGATCCGCACCATCGTGCCCTGGATGGTCACGCCGCTCGGATCGATCTTGACGAAGCCGCCCGAGGACTTGAGCGTGATGGAGACAGGGCTCTCCAGCGTGATGTGGGTGCCGCCGTTGAGCTCGGCGGCGCCGTCGGCGCTCATGAGGAGATCGCCCTCGCTCGCGACCTTCATGTCGGCGCCCGACGTGACGTTGATCTCCTTGTCTGCACGCTCGTAGATCGTGCCGCCGATCTTCACGTCGTAATTGCCGCCGACGGTGAGGTAATAGCCTTTCCCGATCAGCGAGTGCCAGTGCTCCTTCACCGTCAGGTACTTGTTCCACTTCACCCGCACGTCCATCCGCCAGTTGGCGTGGATGAACACCTGCTCCTTGCCCTTGTAGTCGTAGAAGCGCAGCTCGTTCCAGTCCATCGTGCCGCCCTTCTTCGTCGAGTGCGACTTGATGGTGGAATACTCCTTGTACTTCGGCAGCTCGTACGGCGGCTTGTGCTCCTGGTTGTAGACGCGGCCGGTGATGATCGGGTAGTCGGGGTCGCCGTCGATGTGCTCGACGATCACCTCCTGCCCGATCCGCGGCAGCGAGATCTGGCCCCAGTTGCTGCCGGCCCACGAGCTCGACACGCGGATCCAGCACGAGCTGTTCTCGTCCGGCTGCTGTTCGCGGTCCCACCAGAAGTGGACCTTCACGCGACCCAAGCCCTCGTCGTCGGTGTAGATTTCCTCGTCCTTCGGGCCGGTGACCACCGCGGTCTGCGGGCCGCTGATGTGCGGCTTCGGCGTCAGCCGCGCCGGCCGGTACGGCACGTCCACCGGCTGCGCCTCGAGCGTGAACTGCCAGTCGGCCGGCGCGCCGCCCGTCGTGTAGGCGTTGTCGCGCACCAGCATGTTGACGGCGCGGATCAGGTACGGCCGGTTCTGGTCGCGCCGCTGGCAGCGCTCGAGGGTGAACACGTAGCCGGGGGCGAGCCCGCGCGCGTTGCTCTGCGCGGTCGTGATCTCCTTGGTCGCCTGCAGCTCCTCGATGCGCGTCTGCGCGTACTGGTCGCCCCACGGCTGCGGCTCGGTGTAGCCGCCCGGCCAGTCGTAGATCTCCTTGTCGCCGTACGGGAACGGCAGGTCCTGGTCGCGCTTGACCTTGAGGTCGGCCGACGGCGTTCGGTAGTAGTAGTCGTCGGTGAAGTACTTGCCCGAGTCGACCTCCTGCGCCATCTGCCAGTTGTCGATCCACTCCTCGTCGGGCCGCGCCATCATGTCCGACAGGATGAACGGGATCGTCGCGTAGCCGGGCAGCGGCTGGCAGGCGCCCACGTCGTCGGCCAGCACCATCTTGCACGAGCCCATCGAGTGCTCGAACCAGTAGAAGATGCCCTCGTGTTCCATCATCCGGGACACGAAGTTGAAGTCGGTCTCCTGGTACTGCACGCAGTAGTTCCATTCGCGGTAGTTGCGCGACAGCCGCAGCTGGATCTCGAACGGGTACTTGCCCAGCACTGTCTGCAGCATGGCGACGGCGGTCTGCTTCTGGAAGATCTTGCACGTCGACGCGCGCGTCAGGTACCACAGCCACGGCCGCAGCACCGCCTCGTATTTCCACAGCGTCGTGTTGCGCTCGCCGGCCCACTCGGTGCCGACGTACGCGAAGCGCACGCATTCGCCGTTGATGTAGCGCGAGCCGCCGCCCTGGATCAGGATCTCGGCGACGATGCTCTGCCCCAGCAGCGCCTTCGGATCGACCGACGAATCGTCCTCGGCGAAGAGCTCCAGCCGGTATTCGAACAGCCGGGAGATCTCCTCGCGGCCCGTGATCTGGCGGAACACGAGCTTGGGGCCCAGCGGGGTGTGGGCTTTGCCGATCCGGAAGGCGTCGGTTGCCTTTGGCATGGCCGTGTCCTGTCGCGGGTGCGCGGGCTAGTCGGTGTAGCCGTAGCGGAAATCGCCGTCGCCCGCCGTCAGCGCCACGCGCGAGAGCGAGCGGCCGTCGAGCGTGCGCTGGAGGATTTCCTGGCTCACCGTCGGCAGCACCGTGTTGGTGAGGATCGCGTCGATCATGCGCCCGCCCGACTCGACCTCGGTGCAGCGCGCGATGACGAGCTTGATCGCGGTGTCGTCGTAGTCGAACGCGATCCGGTGGTTCGCCTCGACGCGCTTCTGGATGCGCGCGAGCTGCAGCCGCACGATCTGCGCGAGCATCTCGTCGGAAAGCGGGAAGTACGGGATGACGACGAGCCGGCCGAGCAGCGCCGGCGGGAACACCTTGAGCAGCGGCTCGCGCAGCGCCTTGGCGACCGCTTCGGGCGCCGGCAGCAGCGCCGGGTCGCGGCACATGCCCATGATGAGGTCGGTGCCGGCGTTCGTCGTCAGGATGATCACCGTGTTCTTGAAGTCGATGAAGCGGCCCTCGCCGTCCTCCATCCAGCCCTTGTCGAACACCTGGAAGAAGATCTCGTGCACGTCCGGGTGCGCCTTCTCGACCTCGTCCAGCAGCACGACGCTGTACGGGCGCCGGCGCACGGCCTCGGTCAGCACGCCGCCCTCGCCGTAGCCGACGTAGCCCGGCGGCGCGCCCTTGAGCGTCGAGACCGTGTGCGCCTCCTGGAACTCGCTCATGTTGATCGTGATCAGGTTCTGCTCGCCGCCGTAGAGCGTCTCGGCGAGTGCCAACGCGGTCTCCGTCTTGCCGACGCCGGACGGCCCGCAGAGCATGAACACGCCGATCGGCTTGCCGGGGTTGTCGAGCTTCGCGCGCGACGTCTGGATGCGCCGCGCGATCATGTCGAGGCCGTGGCGCTGCCCGATCACCCGCTGGTTCAGCGTGTCGGCGATGTGCAGCACGCCCTCGACCTCGTTCTTCACCATGCGGCCGACCGGGATGCCGGTCCAGTCGGCGACGACGGCGGCGACCGCCTGGTCGTCGACTGCCGGCAGGATCAGCGGCCGCTCGCCCTGCAGCGCGACGAGCTTGACCTCGAGTTCCTTCAGCTCCGCGAGCGCCTTCGCGCGCTCCTCGGGCGTAAGCGGCGGCAGCGCGTCCGCGGGGGGCGCGTCCTTCGCCGCGGCGGCTGGCGGCGTGCCCGCGGCGGCCGGCGCGGGTGCCGGCGCGGCGCTTGCCGCGGGCGCCGCTTCCGGCGGCGCGTCGACCGGCACGTTGCCGGCGCGCAGCTTCTCGCGCAGGTCGAGGATGCCGTCGACGATCGCCTTCTCGTCGCTCCAGCGCGCCTCCAGCGCGGCGAGCCGCTCCTTCTCCTTGCCTACCAGCCCGAGCGCGCTGTCCTTGCGCTCCGCGACCGGCAGGCCGATCGACTCCTCGCGCGCGATGATCTCGAGCTCGGTGTCGAGCGCCTCGATGCGCCGGCGCGCGTCCTCGACGTCCGGCGGCGTGGCGTGCTGGCTGACCGCCACGCGCGCGCACGCCGTGTCGAGCAGGCTCACCGCCTTGTCCGGCAGCTGGCGCGCCGGGATGTAGCGGTGCGACAGCTTGACGGCGGCCTCGATCGCCGCGTCGAGCAGCATCACGCGGTGGTGCTTCTCGAGCACGCTCGCCACGCCGCGCAGCATCAGCGTCGCCTTGTGCTCGTCGGGCTCCGGCACCTGCACGACCTGGAAGCGCCGCGTCAGCGCCGGGTCCTTCTCGATGTACTTCTTGTACTCGGCCCACGTCGTCGCGCCGATCGTGCGCAGCGTGCCGCGCGCGAGCGCGGGCTTCAGCAGGTTGGCGGCGTCGCCGGTGCCGGCCGCGCCGCCGGCGCCGACCAGCGTGTGCACCTCGTCGATGAACAGGATGATCGGCTTCGGGCTCGCCTGCACCTCGTCGATCACCTGCCGCAGCCGCTGCTCGAACTCGCCCTTCATGCTGGCGCCGGCCTGCAGCAGCCCGACGTCGAGCGTCAGCAGCGACACGTCCTTCAGCGCGGGCGGCACGTCGCCCTCGGCGATGCGCAGCGCGAAGCCCTCGACGACGGCCGTCTTGCCGACCCCCGCCTCGCCGGTCAGCAGCGGGTTGTTCTGCCGCCGCCGCATCAGGATGTCGACGATCTGCCGGATCTCGTTCTCGCGCGCCGCCACCGGGTCGATCTCGCCGTTGCGCGCGCGCGCCGTGAGGTCGACCGAGAAGCGCTTCAACGCCTCCTGCTTGCCCATCTGCGCCGGGCCCATCGCGCCGCTCGCCTCGCCGGGCGTCGCGGCGGCGAGGTCGGTGCCGTCGTGCGCGACGAGCCCGGTCTCCGGCGAGCTCTTGAGGAGGCCCGGCAATGCGTCGGTCAGCGCGTCGCCGGAGATCTTCTGGAACTCCTTCGAGATCGAGTAGAGGACGTTGCGCAGCGACGTCGTCTTGACGAGGCCGACCATCAGGTAGCCGCCGCGCACCTGCCCGTCGCGGAACATGAGCGAGCCGTAGACCCAGCCGCGCTCGACCGCGTTCTCGACGTGCTCGGACAGGTCGGAGATCGACGTGGCGCCGCGCGGCAGCCGGTCGAGCGCCTCGGTGACGTCGCGCGCGACCTTCGCGGTGTCGAGCTCGAAGTGGCGGATGATCCGGTGCAGGTCGGAGTCCTGCGTCTGCAGGATCTGCGCGAGCCAGTGCACGAGCTCCACGTAGGGGTTGCCGCGCAGCTTGCAGAAGACCGTGGCCCCCTCGATCGCCTTGTACAGCAGCGGGTTCAGTTTGCCGAACAGCGCGACGCGGCTGATCTCACTCATGCGGAGTCCTCGGAAGCGGGGTGCGCGCGGGCGGCGCGGTGGCGGTTGACGGTCATGGCGCGACGGCGAGATGCATCCGCTCGGCGATGGTCTCGTGGACCAGCACGAGGTCGTCGGCGTCGGCGGGCGTGCGGCGCTCGCCCAGCCACGTCGTCCAGCCGAGGCGCGTCGCGCTGCCGAGCGTGGCGCGCGGCACCTCGTCGTGCCGCAGCACGAGCCGCACGTCCCACGCGATCTCGTAGCCGACGTACGTGCGCAGCCACGCGAGCACCTGCAGGAACGGGCGCCCGCCCGGCAGGTGCGACTCGTACTCGGGCAGCGACAGCGGGCCCAGCCAGACGCGGAAGCGCGACTGCACGTCGGGCACCTGCGCGCCGGCGACCGCGCCCACGCCGAGCTTCTCGGCGATCCGCCCCATGCCGAGCCGCGTGCGTTCGGTGCGGGCGAGTGCCAGCCACTGCATCACCCATTGCTCCACGCGGGCGCCGGTTTGGAAGAAGATCGCGAGCAGCCGCGCGAGACCCTCCGCGTTGCGCGTCTCCCGCACCAGGTGCCCGGCGCCGAAGAGCTTGGCGTGGTCGGGGACGGCGTCGCGGTCGCGTAGCGACGCCTCGCCCAGGTGGACGAGGCTCGCGCAGTAGCGGGAAAAGCGGTCCTCGGCCGGGCGGTCGAGGCTCACCGTTCCCTGGCTGTCCGCCCACGCGCGGTAGAACAGCAGCGTGAAGCGGTGATGGAACATGTCGACGAAGCGCACGAGCGTGCGGTCGCCGCGCGTGCGCAGCCGCTCGCGCGCGTACTCGGTCAGGTGCGACGGCAGCGGCCCGTTCGGGCCGAAGAGGCCGAAGCCCAGGATCGTGAGCCGCGGGCGCCCGCCGTCGTCGTCCGGGTGCAGCGCGTGCACCTGTGCCGGCGCGAACGCCGGCGACGGCTCCTGCCCGATGCGGATCGGCTCGAGGTCGGGGATCGGCGCGCGGCCCAGCGGCGGCACGTCCGGGTGCTTCGCGTCGAGCCAGCGCAGCAGGTGCCACAGGTCGTAGCGATACGGCTCCGCCGCGACCTCCTGCAGCATCGTCGCGACGTCGGCCGCGGCGGCGGAGCGCGGCGCTTCGCGATGGTCGCGCGGATCCGGCGCCGTCACAGCACGGGCCTCTCGCCGGGCCGCGGCGCCCAGCGCGCGAGCTCGCCGCGCTGCAGCGAGTGGACGACGGTCTCGGTGAACGTGTTGAGCCCCGCGTGGCGCGCGAAGAACCGTTCCAGCACGCGGCCCAGCAGGAACGCGAACGCGCCGCCGAACGCGTTCTCGTCGAGCGTCAGCGAGATCTCGACGCCGCGCCCGAACACCAGCGGCCCGGGCCGCGGCATCCGGCGGGTCACGGGCCGCACCGCCACGCCCTGCACGCCCTCGATCTGCCGGCGCGTCGTCGGGTCGGCCAGCGCCGCGTAGAGCTCGAGCAGCCGGCGCAGGCTCATCGCGCCTTCCTGCCGGTCGATGTCGGTGAGCGTCAGGTAGTTGAGGCCCAAGTGGCTGATGAGGCGCCACGTGATCTCGCGCTCCGCCAGCGAGGCCGTCGGCCGCGACGGGCCGCGCAGCACCTTGACGCTTTCCACCGGCGCCGACGTGAGCAGCGTGAAGTCGGTGCGGCCGCCCAGCGGCATCAGCAGCGGCAGGTCGCGGTTCGTGCACTGCGCGACGACCGTGAGCTGGCGCAGGCTGCCGCGGTACGGCGCCTCGGTCTGGTCGACCAGCGACAGGAACACCTCGCTGCCGACGTAGCCGGTGCGCGGCCCGTTGCGGCGCGCCTTGTCGGACAGCAGGCGCGGCTCGCGCCGCGTCGCGTAGTAGCGGCCCCAGCTCCGGTCGTCGCCGGTGACCGTCCCGTAGAACGGCCGGAACTGCAGCGATTCGGTCTCGCTCGGCGCGTGGCCCTGCACTTCGGTGATCGCGTGCACCTCGAAGTCGAGCGGGCGCCCGCGGTCGATGACGACGTGGTGCTCGAAGACGTCGGGCGCGACGGGGATCCGGTCGCTGCGCCGCGAGAACAGGTTGACCGCCGGCGTGCAGAAGAGCGCGAACTGCTTGGCGTCGACGACGCGCTCCAGGTCCGCCGCGCTGCGGTCGAGCAGGAACACGATGTCGAGCGCCTCGCCCGGCGCGTCCTGCAGCAGGCCCGCCATGTTCTCGACGGCGACGAACTGGAAGCGCGGCGGGAACGCGAAGTACTCGTGCAGCAGCCGGTAGCCGGCGAAGCCGCGCGCCTCGTACGGGAACAGCGCCTCGTCGTCGGAGAAGCCCTCCGCCTGCACGGCGGTCGCGGGCAGGAAGCGATGCCACTTGACCGGGCGCTCGGCGCTGCACAGCACCACGCCGCAGACGCGGCCGGTCAGGAGCTCGTAGAGCCGCGAGGCGACGTCGTCGGTCCCGGCCAGGTGGAATGACAGCCGCGGGATCTCGAGCTTCGCGACCGGGATGTCGCCGGTCGTGTGCAGCCGGATGCGGATGGCGCCGCGCACCGGGCGGTCGACGGGCAGCCGGTTGATCGGCAGGTCGGCCGGCGCGCCGGTCAGCGTCGCCTCGGTGAGCTCGAGCGGCCACAGCGTGACCGCGTGCGCGGTGCGGAACTCGCACGGCGTCTGCTCGCCCTTGCCGAGCTGGCCGCGCAGCATCGTGCCGCGCGGCAGCGGGAAGCCCGCCGACTGGCTCGCCTCCGCCATCCGCGGCGCGAAGCGCACGATCGCCGCCGACGGCGTGGGCGCGAGGTAATTCGGGTAGACGACCTCGAGCAGCCGCTGCGAGAAGCGCGGGAACTCGGCGTCGAGCTTGAGCTGGACGCGCGCGCCCAGGAACGCGACGCCTTCGAGCAGCCGCTCGACGTAGGGGTCGGCGACCTCGATGCCCTTCATGCCGAGGCGCGCGGCGACCTTCGGGAACTGCTCGGCGAACTCCGCCCCGAGCTGGCGGAAGTAGCCCAGCTCGCGGTTGTAGTAGTCGAGCAGCCGCGGATCCATCAGCCGGCGGGCCCCGATTGCTCCTGGATGACGACCTCGCCGGACTCGAAGTCGAGCGTGGAGCGCAGCAGGAGCTCGAGCGGGTAGGGCATCGACCACAGCTTGGCGCGGACCTCGAAGGCGACCGCGTTGTGCAGCGACAGGAGCTCCTGGGTGGCGACGTTGCGCACCTCGACGGTGTCGGGCAGCAGGCGCGGCTCGAAGGCGAGGATCGCCTCGCGCAGCGACTGCTGGACGTCGACGAATTCGACCTCGGACATCGTCTTGCCGGAGAACGTGTGGACGCCGTAGTTGATCGTCGACGTGCGCGCGTGCGCATGGCCCTCGAAGTCGATCTCGGCCTCGGCGTTCGTCGCGTTGAAGAGCCACGCGAGGTCGCGCAGCACGGCGCGGCGCAGGCGCGTGCGGGTCATCGCCGCGGCGTCCTGCGGCTCGGCCTTCTTGAGCGGCTCGTCGTCGGTCAGCCGGTCGAGCAGCGACGGCTGGAGCCGGTCGCCCATCGGGCGATCGTCGGGCCCGGATCCCGGGTTGGCGGCCATCGGCGTCAACCGGCGCGCGTCACGCGGCGCCCGAGAGCGTGATCTCGCGCGCGTCGAGCACCGGGTACTCGCCGGCGTCGGTGGCCCACAGCCGCTGGCCCAGCCCGGCGAACGTCTCGGGGCCGAGCTCGCGCCAGAGCGTCTTGCGCGCGAGGAAGATCGCCGGGTCGTCGGAGGCCTCCGAGCCCGGGTAGCGCGACGGGATCAGCGCCACCGTGTCGCCGCCATTGGTGAACCGGATCTGCGCGCTGGCCCAGACGAGGTCGCGCAGGTCCGCCGGCGCCTCGACCTTGATCGCCGCGACGTGCACGAACGGCACCCAAACGTACTTGCCGTCGATGATCGCCTCGCAGACCGGGCCCAGCCGCGAATCGGCGTCGGCGATCCATTCGAATTCGGCGTCGCCGATGCGGCCGGGCGTCGTCGGCGCGGCCTCGAGCGCGTCGGCGCGCATCTTCTCGGCCTCCGCGACCCGGCCTTCGCCGAGGACCTTCAGCGACTCGACGAGGCCGCCGGCCCACGCGGGCGGCGTACCGAACAGCGACGGCTGCCGGCGCCCGGCGAACACCTCGGCGCGGTAGACCTCGCAGCGGATCGCCTCGCGGTACGTCTGCGCCATCGGGATCGCCGCCGCCGACAGCTGCGCCGTCACCTGCAGCTGCGCGAGCGCGCGCTCCCAGTGGCCGCGCAGCGCGAGCAGCTGGAACAGGTACGTGCGCAGCCGCGCATCGCCGGGGTTGCCCCGGATGTCGTTCTCCAGGCGCTTCAACTCCGCGTCCGGATCGCCGGACAGCGCCGACAGGCGCTCCATTTCCGCCACGATTCCTCCGTTGCGCGTTCTTCGGGCAGCCGTTGGCGTGCGGCACCGGTGGCGGCGACCTGTCTTCCGGGCGACGCGCGGCGCCGCCCGGAAGGGGGACCTACAGGACCTGGCGCCGGCGCGTGCCGGCGCGGTGCCGCCGCGGACGCGCCGCCGGGAGCGCTACGCCTTGTTCTGCTTGATGTCCCACTTCTTCGTGACGGTGGCGCCCTTCGTGCCCTGCGACGTCTGCGGCGAGTACTCGGCCTGGATCTTCGACGCCTGGAAGCCGTAGGAGACGACCACTTCGGCGCCCTCGGAGCCGGAGACCGACACCGACGTCACGAGGACGTTCTCCAGCGTGATCTTCATGTACTCCCACTGCTTGCCGCCCATCTTGGCGCCGGCGAGCTCCACCTTGCCCAGGTGGTCGCCGCTCGCGCACTTGTCGAGGACGTCGGGGTAGGCCTTGTCCATCATCGCGGTGACCACGAGGTCGGCGAACGTGCCGAGGCCGGCGCTGCCGCCGCCGCCGCGCTCCATCGACTGCGGCTGCGTGATCCCCCAGGAGAACGAGCTGCAGTGCGTCCAGTTCTTGTAGGCCGAATTTTCCGATTCACCGTCGCAGCCGGTGCACTTCAGGAACAGACCAATCGCCATGGCGAAACTCCTCGCAGGTATTCGTGGAAAACCCGCGCGCCGGGATGCCCCGGCGGCGGACGTTGCATCCTCGGATCGTTACGCGGCTGCCTGCTTGATTGACGGCAGCTTCGAGACCAGACGCAGTGAAACGGTCAATCCCTCCAACTGGTAGTGCGGGCGCAGATAGAACTTCGACGTGTAGTAGCCCGGGTTGCCCTCGACTTCCTCGACGGTCACCTCGGCGGCGGCGAGCGGTTTCATCGCCTTCACCTCCTGCGTCGAGCTCGCGGGGTTGCCGTCGACGTAGTTCATGATCCACGAGTTGAGCCACTTCTCCATGTCGACGCGCTCGCGGAAGCTGCCGATCTTGTCGCGGACGATGCACTTCAGGTAGTGCGCGAAGCGGCAGCAGGCGAACATGTACGGCAGCCGGGCCGCGAGGTTCGCGTTCGCCGTCGCGTCCGGGTCGTAGTACTCGGTCGGCTTCTGCAGCGACTGCGCGCCGATGAACGCCGCGATGTCGGAGTTCTTGCGGTGGATGAGCGGCATGAAGCCGTTCTTGGCGAGCTCGGCCTCGCGCCGGTCGGAGATCGCGATCTCGGTCGGGCACTTCATGTCGACGCCGCCGTCGTCCGACGGGAACGTGTGCACCGGCAGGTCCTCGACGACGCCGCCGGACTCGACGCCGCGGATCGACGTGCACCAGCCGTAGTACTTGAACGAGCGCGTGATGTTGGTCGCCATCGCGTACGCGGAGTTGGCCCAGCAGTACTTGCGGTGGTCGGCGTTGGCCGTGTCCTCCTCGAAGTCGAACTCCTCGACCGGGTTGGTCTTGGCGCCGTACGGCAGGCGCGCGAGGAAGCGCGGCATCGCGAGGCCGACGTAGCGGGAGTCCTCGGACTCGCGCAGGCTGCGCCACGCCGCGTACTCGGTGTTGGTGAAGATCTTCGTGAGGTCGCGCGGGTTGGCGAGCTCCTGCCACGTCTCCATCTGCATCACCGTCGGCGACGCGCCGGCGATGAACGGGCAGTGCGCCGCAGCCGCGTTGTGCGACAGCTCGCCCAGCATCTCGACGTCCTGCGGGCTGTGGTCGAAGAAGTAGTCGCCGGTGATGCAGCCGAACGGCTCGCCACCGAACTGGCCGTACTCGGCCTCGTAGATCTTCTTGAAGAACGGGCTCTGGTCCCAGCCGGTGCCCTTGTAGCGGTGCAGCTGCCGCTGCAGCTCCTTCTTGCTGACGTTGAACACCTTGATCTTCAGGAGCTCGTCGGTCTCGGTGTTGTTGACGAGATAGTGGAGCCCGCGCCACGCGCCCTCGATCTTCTGGAACTCCTCGTGGTGCATGATGACGTTGACCTGCTCGGAGAGCTTGCGGTCGATCTCCGCGATGATCGCCTCGATCGACTTGTACGCGTCGGCCGAGATGACCTTCGTGTTGACGAGCGCCTGCGCGGCGAGCGTCCGCACCGCCTGCTGGATGGCCTCGCCCGCCGCCTCGGTCTTGGGGCGGAATTCCTTGTTCAGCAGTCCCGTGAATTCGTCGGCCTCGACGACTTGCGGGGCCGGTGCTTTTTCGGTCTGGGGGTTCGCCATGGTCGGGTCCTCGAGGGTCGTGAGCCGTTACTGCGCCGTGTCGGAGGCGGGCTTGTCCGCCGGCTTGGGCGCGGCGGCGAGGGTCTTCATCAGCGCCGGATCCTTCAGCACCTTGGCGATGAGGTCCTCGGCGCCCGTCTTGCCGTCCATGTACGACAGCAGGTTGTGCAGCTCGGTGCGCGCCTCGAGCAGCCGGTTGAGCGCGTCGACCTTCTTCGCGACCGCCGCCGGCGAGAAGTCGTCCATGTTCTCGAACGTGATGTCGACGGCCATGTGGCCCTCGCCGGTCAGCGTGTTCGGCACGACGAACGCGACGCGCGGCTTCATCGCCTTCATCCGCGCGTCGAAGTTGTCGATGTCGATCTCGAGGAACTTGCGGTCGGCGATGTCCGGCAGCGGGTCGGCCGGCTTGCCCGACAGGTCGGCCAGCACGCCCATGACGAACGGGATCTGCACCTTCTTCTCGGAGCCGTAGATCTCGACGTCGTACTCGATCTGCACGCGCGGCGCGCGGTTGCGCGCGATGAATTTCTGTCCGCTTGCCTTCTTCGCCATCGTGAGCTCCGTTGGTTGCGATCGTTGGAGGTTCGGTCCCGCGCGCTACGGCGCCCGGCGCTAGACGTCGCTCGGGACGCCGGTGATCATCGCGACCTGGGAGGCCGCCTCTGGCGCGAGCTCGCGGATGATGTCCATGAACGGCATCGTCATCACGCGCTGCGCGCGGCGGATGAGCAGCGGC
The DNA here is from genome assembly GCA_041911995.1 of Casimicrobiaceae bacterium. Classification (GTDB taxonomy): domain Bacteria; phylum Pseudomonadota; class Gammaproteobacteria; order Burkholderiales; family Casimicrobiaceae; genus VBCG01. Next base: position 21,803 of record JAYRNW010000168.1, read on the forward strand.
GCCGGGTTGGTGGGCTCGCTGCGCGCCAGGAAGTCGCAGACGCGGTCGAGCGCGCGCAGCGCGTCGTCGCGCGAGCGCAGCTCGCCGATGCCCGGCGCCCCGCCGGCGGCGCCCGCGGCGCCTCCCTCGACGGGCACGCCCAGCGCCTGGCCGCGGATCTCGGCGACCAGCCGTGCGGCGGGCTGGACGAGGGCGGTGAGCGGCTCGAAGTCCGGCAGCATCGACGGCTCGAGGTGCGCGAGCAGCGTCGTGCGGATCGCGTCGATGGCCGCGACGATGGCCTCCGCCTCCGGCAGCGCGGTGCTGTCGGCGGCGATGGCGTCGGCGACGGCGGCCCGCAGCTGGTCGGAACCCAGCCCCTCGGCGGTCTTGCCGACGGTCGGGTCGAGGATGTTCTCGGCGTCGCGCAGCGAGAACGTCACGGTCGGCGTGCGCAGGAAGTCGGCGGCGCGCAGGTCGCGCAGCGTCCCGTCGCGGTCGGCGAACGCGTTGAGCGCGTTGATCCGCATCAGCGGGTCCGCCTCGCCGTCCACGACCAGCCGCGGATGGACGGCGTCCCAGAAGCGGTCGAGGAGGTCGCGGGTGAGCCCGAGCGCCGCGACGAAGCCCGGCAGGCCCTGCGTGTGCGTCAGGCCGCGGCCCAGCAGGTGGACGACCCGCAGGTCGCGCGTGCGCTCGAGCGCGGCGGTGGCGAGCTCGACCACGTCCGCCCAGACGGGTTCCTCGGCCGGGATGACCGTCGCGCCGTACTGCTGCTCCTCCTTGCCGCGCGCCGCACGTTCGAGCGCGAGGAAGTCCTGGTCGTATTCCAGGTCCGGACCGCACGGCGCGTCCGGAGAAATCTCCGTGAGCCAGCTTTCGCGAATCACCGCATCTCCGCCCGTTCGCATCCGCGATGCATCGCCGCCACGGGCCGCGCGACGGGCACGACGCCCTGCCGCTCCCCGAGGGTGCCGCGTAATCATGGCCCGCAGGACGCGCTTCGGCAAGTACCTCGCGCCGCGATTATTCCCTTGTCCGGCGGCCACGGGTCCGCTTACACTTTGGTGACCGCGCCTTCTGACGAGGCCGGAGAACTCATGGCCGCGCTCGATCCCCGCGCCTCGCCGCGCTTTGCGCACCGCCGCTCGCTGCTGCTCGCCGGCGCCGGCGCGCTCGCGACCGGCTGCGCGTCGTCGCCCGCACCGACGCCGACGCCGGCGCCGCCGATCGTCGTCCCGAGCGAGCCCGTCACCCTGGCCGTCACGGTGGTCGCCCGCGACGACGTCAATCCGGACGTGCGGGGCCGGCCGTCGCCGCTGGCGGTACGGATCATGGAGCTGCGCACGACGTCCGGGTTCGACGTCGCCGACTTCTTCTCGCTCTACGAGCGCGACCAGGCGACACTCGGCCCCGAGCTCATGGCCCGCGAGCAGTTCGTGCTGCAGCCGGGCGGTACGCAGGGCTACACGCGCAAGGCGAACGGCGAGACCCGCTTCCTCGGCGTGCTCGCCGCCTATCGCGACCTCGAGCGCAGCGTCTGGCGGGTCGCGGCGCCGATCGCGGGGCCCGCGCCGCCGGTCGGGCGGGGCCCGAGCGGGGCCGCGGCCGTGCGGATGCAGCGCGTGCAGATCACGCTGGAGCGCGCCGCCGCGCGCATCGAGGTCGGTCCTGCGACCTAGACCCTTCGGTTTCGTTTCACGCTAGCGGTCGGGAGGCTTTCGCGTGTCTTGGCAGCGTCGGGTCGTGTGGACCGAGGGGATGTTCCTCCGGCCGCAGCACTTCCAGCAGCAGGACCGGTACGTCGAGTTCGTCGCGCACGCGCGTGCCGGGGCCGTGGCGTCGCACGGCTGGGGCTTCGAGTGGCTGGTCATCGACCAGGACGCATTGAAGCTCGGCAAGCTCGCGCTGAAGGAGGCCCGCGGCCTGTTTCCCGACGGCACGCCGTTCAGCGTGCCGGCGCAGGGCGACCCGCCGGCGCCGCTCGACGTCCCGGCGGACGCCCGCGGGCAGCGGCTGCTGCTCGCGCTGCCCGTGCGGCGGGTCGGCGTCGAGGAGGTCGCGTTCGGCGACGTCGGCGAGGGCCTGCCGCGCGTGTCGGTGAGCGAGCGCGAGGTCAACGACGCCAACATGCTGGGCTCGGCGCCGGCGCTGCTGCAGCTGGGCGACCTGCGGCTGCGGCTGCTGGCCGAGGCGGACCTGACCGATGGCTGGATGGTGCTGGGCGTGACGAGGCTCACCGACCGCCGGCCCGACAACCAGCTGCTGCTCGACGACCAGTACATGCCGCCCACGCTCGCGCTGCGCGCGTGCCCGCCGCTCGAGGCGTTCATGCGCGAGCTGGAGGGCCTGCTGCACCACCGCGGCGAGGCGGTCGCGGCCCGCATGTCGCAGCCCGGCCGCGGCGGCGTCGCCGAGCTGGGCGACTTCCTGCTGCTCGGGCTCGTCAACCGGTGGGAGCCGCGCGTGCGGCACGTGCTGCAGCAGGGCGTGCTGCACGCCGAGCGGCTCTACGCGATGCTGCTGGAGCTGGGCGGGGACCTCGCGACCCACACGCGCGAGACGCGGCGGCCGATCGAGTACCCGGTCTACGACCACGACGATCCGCAGAAGTGCTTCGGGCCGCTGATCGCCGACCTGCGGCGGTCGCTGTCGATGGTGCTCGAGCAGAACGCGATCCCGATCGAGCTGCACGAGCGTGCCTACGGCGTGCGCGTCGCGATCATGCCGCCGGTCGACATCCTGCGCAGCGCGGCGTTCGTGCTGGCGGTGGCGGCCGACGTGCCGGCCGACACGGTCCGCGCGCGCTTCCCCACGCAGGTCAAGATCGGCCCGGTCGAGAAGATCCGCGACCTCGTCAACCTGCACCTGCCCGGCGTCAAGCTGCGCTCGCTGCCGGTCGCGCCGCGCGCGATTCCCTACAACGCGGGGTTCAACTACTTCGAGCTCGACACCAAGGACGAGCTCTGGCGGCAGCTCGAATCCTCGGGCGGGCTCGCCATGCACGTCGCCGGCGAGTTCCCGGGCCTGAAGCTCGAGTTCTGGGCGATCCGCTCGTAGCCCGCGCCGGAACCGGACGCTGCGCGCGATGGTCGCGGACAATCCCCTCGAAGCGGGCCCCCTGGCCGGGCCGCCCGGCGGTCCGCTGCCCGGCATGCGCGGCGGGGGCGTGCTGCCCGAGGCGCCCGAGATCCTGTCGGGCACCAACCCGCTGGTCGCCGCCGCCAACCCGCTGCTCAACCTGATCCCGCAGCTGCGCGCCACGGTCCAGCACCCGGACCCGGCGCAGGTGCGCGAGTACCTGGTCCAGGAGGTGCAGGCGTTCGAGGCGCGGGCACGCGCGCTCGGCATCCCGGCCGAGACGATCATAGGCGCCCGCTACTGCCTGTGCACGGCGCTCGACGAGACCGCCGCGCAGACGCCGTGGGGCGGCTCGGGCGTCTGGTCGCGGCACAGCCTGCTCGTCACGTTCCACAACGAGACCTGGGGCGGCGAGAAGTTCTTCCAGCTGCTGGCGAAGCTCGCGCAGAACCCGCAGCAGCACGCGAACCTGCTCGAGCTCATGTACTACTGCCTCGCGCTGGGGTTCGAGGGGCGCTTCCGCATCGTCGACAACGGCCGCACGCAGCTCGAGACGCTGAAGCAGCGGCTCGTGCAGATCCTGCGGCAGAACCGCGGCGACTACGAGCGGCCGCTGGCGCTGCACTGGGAGCCGGCGCCCGCGCCCGCCAAGCGGAGCTGGGAGCACCTGCCGCTGTGGGTCGCGGCGTCGCTCGCCGCGCTGATCGGGCTGCTCGCGTACCTGTGGTTCCTGTTCTCGCTCTCCGACCTGTCCGGCAACCTGTTCGCGGCGATCAACGGCATCCGCGCGCCGCGGATCACCGTGACCCGGCCGCCGGCCGCCGTGCCGCGCTTCGCCAAGTTCCTGGAGCCCGAGATCCGCGAGGGGCTCGTGACCGTCAGCGACCTGACCGACCGCAGCGTGGTCGTGCTGCGCGGCGACGGCCTGTTCGACCGCGGGTCGACCAAGGTCAAGGACCGCTACGTGACGGTGATCAACCGGATCGCCGACGCGCTGAACGAGGTAGGCGGCGCCGTGCTGGTCACCGGCCACACGGACAGCACGCCGATCCGCACGGCGCAGTTCCCGTCCAACTGGGTGCTGTCCGAGAAGCGCGCCGAGGAAGTGAAGACGATGCTCGAGCAGCGGCTCGCCACGCCCAACCGCGTGCGCGCGGAGGGCCGGGCGGAGACCGAGCCGGTCGCGCCCAACGACAGCGCCGAGAACATGGCGCGCAACCGCCGCGTCGTGATCACGCTGCTGCTGCCGCCGCCCGACCGCGACGCGCAGCTGCTGACGGCGCCGCGCGCCGCCGGCGCGCCCGTGCCGCAGCCCCCGGGGACGCCGCCGCCGGCGCCGGCGGCGAAGAGGTAGCCGCGGATGGGCCGCTTCTTCTCGCTGATCTTCAACCGGACGGTGCTCGTGCTGCTCGGGCTCGTCGCGCTCGCGCTCGTGATCTGGGTCGTCGGGCCGATGGTGTCGATCGGCAGCGTCGTGCCGCTCGAGAGCGAGCTCGTGCGCGCGGTCCTGATCGCGCTCATCTTCGTCGCCTGGGGCGTGGTGCGGCTCGTGCGCTGGTGGCGCGCGCGGCAGGCCAACGCCGCGCTGCTGAACCAGCTCGCGAAGGACGACGGCAAGGCGCCGCCCGGCGAGAAGGCGCTCGGCGCGGAAGAGGTGGCAGAGCTGCGCCGGCGCTTCGACGCGGCGATTCAGACGCTCAAGAAGAGCCGGATCGAGGGCGGCGGCACCGGGTTCTTCGCGCGGTTCTCCCGCCGCTACGTCTACCAGATGCCGTGGTACCTCGTGATCGGGGCGCCCGGCTCGGGCAAGACCACCGCGCTCGTCAACTCCGGCATCGAGTTCCCGCTGGCCAAGGAGTTCGGCAAGGGCGCGATCCGCGGCGTGGGCGGCACCCGCAACTGCGACTGGTGGTTCACCAACGACGCCGTGCTGCTCGACACCGCCGGCCGTTACACGACGCAGGAGAGCAACGAGGCGCTGGACCGGGCGGAGTGGTCCGGCTTCCTCGCGCTCCTGCGCCGGTTCCGCCCGCGCGCGCCGATCAACGGCGTGCTGGTCACGATCAGCGTGCCGGACCTCCTCGCGGGTGACGAGGCGGAGCGCGAGCGGCACGCGGCGACGATCCGCCGCCGGTTCGCCGAGCTGGACGAGGCGCTGAAGGCACGCTTCCCCATCTACGTGCTCGTCACCAAGGTCGACCTGCTGGGGGGCTTCAACGAGTACTTCGCGCGGCTGTCCAACGACGAGCGCGCGCAGGTCTGGGGGTTCACGCTGCCGCTGCCGGCGACCGAGGCCGCGGGCAGCGACCTCCCCACGGCGTTCCGGTCGGAGTTCGGCCTTTTGCAGAAGCGCGTCGAGGACGCGCTGCCCGACGTGCTGCAGTCGGAGATGGACGTGCAGCGGCGCGCGCTCGCGTACGCGTTCTCGCAGGAGCTGACCGGCCTGCGCGAGGTGCTCGGCCGCTTCCTGGACGCGCTGTTCGCGCCGTCGAAGTTCACGAAGCAGCCGCTGGTGCGCGGCGTCTACCTGACGAGCGGCACGCAGGAAGGCACGCCGTTCGACCGCGTGCTGGGCGCGATGCAGCGGCAGTTCGGCGTGGCGGCGTCCGTGCAGAGCGCCACCGCCGCGCAGGGGTCCGGCCGCAGCTACTTCCTGCGCAACCTGCTGCAGAAGGTGGTGTTCGCCGAGGCGTTCGTCGTCGAGCGCAACCCGGCGCGCGACCGCCGGCGGCGCATCGTGCAGGGCGTCGGCGTGGCGGCGTGCGTGCTCGCGCTGGCCGGCGCGCTCGTCGGCTTCGTCGTCAGCTACGCGAACAACAAGGGCTACCTCGCCGAGGTCACGCCGCGCGCCGAGGCGCTGGCGCTGACGGTCAAGGCGACGCCGAACACGACGAGCGACGACCTGGTCACGCTGCTGCCGATCCTCGACGAAGCCTATGCGCTGCCGAACAGCGAGAAGTTCGACCTCGACGCGCCGCCGCTGTCCTACCAGTTCGGCCTGTACCAGGGCAAGCGCGTGCGCGGCGCCGCGAACGCCGCGTACGACCGGCTGCTCGAGGAGCTGCTGCTGCCGCGCGTGGCGCTGCGCGTCGCGCGCCTGCTCCGCGAGGCGCCGCCCGACAACCTGGAGTCGATCTACGGGCGGCTGAAGGCGTACCTGATGCTCTACGAGCCCGACCACTACCGCGCGAGCTTCCTGCTGGCGGCGGTGACGGCGGACTGGCAGGCCAACGAGGCGAGCGGCCTGCCCATCGAGGCGCAGAAGTCGCTGGTGCTGCACCTGCAGCGGCTGTTCCAGGACCGGCTGCGGCAGTCGCCGTTCCCGATCGACGAGGCGCTCGTCGCCGAGAAGCGCGCGCAGCTTTCCCGCTACACGCAGGGGCAGCGGCTGTACAGCCAGATCCGCGCGCTCGCCGCCGAGCGCGTGCAGGGCCAGCTGCCCGACTTCACGCTGGTCGCGGCGGTCGGGCCCGAGGCGAAGCTCGTGTTCGCGCGGAGCACGGGCAAGCCGCTCGACCAGGGCGTGCCGGCGCTCTTCACGCGCGACGGCTATCGCGCGTTCTCGAGCCTGCTGCAGGATCGGCGGCTCATCATGCAGCTCGACGAGACCTGGGTGCTCGGCAAGGCCGAGCGATCGGCCGCGGCGAAGGCCTCGGACGTCCTCGACGACCGGCTGGTGGTCGACATCCGGCGCCAGTACCTCGAGGACTACCGCTCGGTGTGGGACAAGTTCCTGTCCGAACTGCGACTGATCCCGGCGGCCGGCCTGCCGGCGTCGATCCAGCAGGCGCGCCTGCTGTCGGCCGCCGATTCGCCGCTGACCCGGATGATCCGCGCGGTGGCCGCGGAGACCACGCTCACCGAGACCGGGAAGCAGGGCGTCGCGGTGACCGACCGCGCGGTCGAGGCGGCCAAGGAGGCGAGCAGCACGGCGCTGACGCGCGTGTTCGGCAGCGCCGCGCGCCGCGAGACGCCGACGGACGACAACCGCGCCGGTCGCGTCGAGAAGCAGATCGTCGACGACTACTTCGAGCCGTGGCGGCGGATGGCCGGCACGCCGCAGCAGCCGGGCAGTGCCGAGCAGCTGCGGCAGATGATGAACGAGCTCTATTCGACGCTGGTGGCGACCGAGTCGGCGCTGCGCAGCGGCATGTCGCCGCCGCCGTCCGACGCGGCGAGCAAGATGCGCGCGGAGGCGGCGCGGCTGCCGGTTCCGCTGCGCGGCATGTTCGAAGGTCTCGCCGCGACGAGCTCCAACCAGGCGGCGGGTGTTGCGCGCAGCAACCTGGGCGCGCAGCTCGACGCGAGCGTGGGCGACTTCTGCCGCAAGGCGATCACCGGCCGCTATCCGTTCGTGCGCAGCTCGCCGCGCGACGTGACGCCCGACGACTTCGCGCGCATGTTCGCGCCGGGCGGGCTCATGGACGACTTCTTCCAGAAGAACCTGCAACCCTACGTCGACCAGTCGACGTCGCCGTGGACGTTCCGCCGGGGCATCGACGGCGCGCCGGTCGGCTCGTCGGCCTCGCTGGTCGCGTTCCAGCGCGCGGCGGTGATCCGCGACGTGTTCTTCCGCGGCGGCAGCCGGATGCCGCAGTTCCGCGTCGACATGAAGCCGGTCGAGATGGACGCGACGATCACGACGTTCTCGCTCGACGCCGACGGCACGCCGCTGTCGTACGTGCACGGGCCGCAGGCGCCGCGCTCGATCGTCTGGCCGGGACCGGCCGGCCGCAACCAGGTGCGCGTGCAGCTGACGCCGCAGTCGCCGACCGGCTCGGGCGCGACGTACGAAGGCAGCTGGGCGCTGCATCGGCTCTTCGATCGCGCGCAGATCACGCCGACGTCCGCGCCGGAGAAGTTCACGGCGGCGCTCAACTTCGACGGCCGCCGTGTCGTGTTCGAGATCACGGCGGCGAGCGTGCAGAACCCGTTCCGGCTGCGCGAGCTCGAGGAGTTCCAGTGTCCGGGCCGGCTTTGACCACGCAGGCGACGCTCGGGTGGTTCGGCAAGCTGCCGTGCGCGGGCGACTTCGTCCATCGCCGGCTGCCGTACCCGCTGATCGAGGCGCTCGACGGCTGGCTGCAGCAGGGCTTGGCGCAGCTCAAGACCACGCACGCCGCCGACTGGCGCGAGTACTACGAGACCGCGCCGACGTGGAATTGCGCGATTCCGGCCGCGATCACCGAAGGCGGGCAGACGCTCGTCGGCCTGCTCGCGCCGAGCCGCGACCGCGTCGGGCGCGAGTTCCCGCTGTGCGCGGGCGTCGCGCTGCCCCCCGACGTGTCGCCGGCGCCGCTCCTGTCCGCCGCGCACGACTGGCTGATCGCGCTCGGCCGCATCGTCGCCAACGCGCAGCGGCGCCCGACGAGCGTCGATGCGTTCGACGCCGCCGTGCAGTCGATCCCGATGCCGGCGCTGGCGCCGCCCGGCGTGACCGGCACGCCCGGCGCCGACATCCTCGCCGTGCTCAACGACGCGTCGACCGACGTGCCGACGGTGCCCATGCCGCTCGCGTACGCGCTGCCGTGGCCGGACCTGCCGCAGCTCTTCGATCCGCAGGGGACCACGAGCTACTGGTGGACCAACACCGGGACCGGGACGCCGCTGCGCGGGTTCGCGACCGACGTGGGGCTCGCGCCGTCGCTGATGCTGACGCTGATGCGGCCGCGGTTCGGCCCGCCGCGAGGCGTGCGATGACCCCCGCCGACGACGTGCCCACCGACGGCGCGCCGCTGCCCTCGCCGCCGCCACCGGGCGCCAACGCGCTGCCGCCGGGCACGCGGGTCGGCGACTTCGAGATCACCGGTATCGTCGGCGAGGGCGGCTTCGGCATCGTCTACCGGGCGTTCGACCACACGCTGCACCGGCAGGTCGCGCTGAAGGAGTACATGCCGAACGCGCTCGCGCGGCGGCGCGACGACCACCGCGTCACGATGCGCGCGCCACAGTACGCGGCGACGTTCGCCGCGGGACTCAAGAGCTTCGTCAACGAGGCGCGCCTGCTCGCGCAGTTCGACCATCCGGCGCTGGTCAAGGTCTTCCGGTTCTGGGAGGAGAACGACACCGCGTACATGGTGATGCCGCTGTACGAGGGCCGCACGCTGAAGGCGGTGCTGCGCGAATCGCCGCAGCCGGACGAGGCGTGGCTGAAGTCGATCCTCGCGCCGCTGCTCGACGCGCTGGAGACGCTGCACGGTGCGCGCTGCTACCACCGCGACATCGCGCCCGACAACATCCTGATGCTCGACAGCGGCGGCCCGCTGCTGCTCGACTTCGGCGCCGCGCGCAAGATCGTCGGCGAGATGACGCAGGCGGTCACCGTTATCATCAAGCCCGGCTACGCGCCGGTCGAGCAGTACGCCGACGACCCGGCGTTCAAGCAGGGGCCGTGGACCGACATCTACGCGCTCTCCGCCGTGATGCGCCTCGCCATCACGGGCAAGCCGCCCGCGACGTCGGTCACGCGCATGGTCACCGATCCGGTGCGGCCGCTCGCCGAGATCGCCACCGGCTACAGCCCGCAGTTCCTGCAGGCGCTGGACCATGGCCTCGCGGTGCGCCCCGAGGACCGGCCGCAGTCGATTCCGGAATTCCGGCAGCTCCTCGGGCTGCCGACGTACGCCGCGCCGTCGATGCCGCGGACGTTCGCGCCGTCGTCGGTGCCCGCCGACGTGCCGCCGGCGGCGGCTGCAGCGCCGGTCCCGGCCGCGCCGGCTGCGCCGGCCGTGCCGCCGACGCCGAACCCGCGCGACGCGACCGCTGCACCCGCCGCGACGCAGGACAAGGCGTGGCCGTCGATCCCGCCGGCGCCCCCGGCGGTGCCGCCGCCGGCCTCGCCGATGCCGCCGGCGGTGGACCTTTACTCGAGCCAGGCGACGCGGCCGTTTCGCGAGCTGCGGACGGAAGTGCGCCAACGCGCACCGGCGGCGGCGCCGGACGGTGCGCCGGCCACGGCAACCCCGATGGCGCCGCCAGGCCGCCCGGCGGCTTCCGCGCCGGCCCCCGCGGCGGCCGCCGCCGACGCGCTGGCTACGGCGCC
>JAYRNW010000169.1:0-33919 GCA_041911995.1 Casimicrobiaceae bacterium
AACGCGCGCTTGACGTCCGGGTACTCGCCCAGCTCGACATCGAGCACGCGGCGCCACTGCACGCCGGGCGGCGTCGCGTTGGCGTGCCGGCACGCGGCCGTGCACGTCTGGCAGCCCACGCAGCGGCGCAGGTCGGCGACCATCGCCCACCTCGTCATTGGTGTGCCCCCACGATTGCGCTCACCGCGTCTCTTCCGCGCGAGCGAGGCTCACGCGCACGATGTCCGCGCCGGAGCCGGTCGCGTCGGTCAGCTCCAGCGACATCGGCGTCAGCGCGTTCATGCTCGGCACGCCGAAGTCCTTCGCGAACGGCGTCGCCCAGTGGTCGAACTGGCTCACGAGAAGCAGCGTGTCGGGCCGGATGCCCTGCCGCAGGACCGCGCGGCCGCGGACGCGGTGCTGCGGCGTCGCGATCTCGATCGGGTCGCCGTCGCCGATGCCGAGGCGCTGCGCGGTCTTCGTGTTGACGATCACGCCGCGGTGGCCTGCCACGTTGTCGGCGACCTCCTTGACGAGCTGGATGCCCATGTTGGCGCCCCACGCGTACTGCATGCTGCGCGCGGTCAGCAGCCAGAACGGATACGCGTCGGCGGCGCCGCCGGACTTCACGAGCGCGTTCTCCCACAGCACGCCGAAGTCCTTGCACTTCGGCAGCGCCTGGTACTCGGGCAGCTGGCCGTCCCACCAGTGCATGTCGTGCTCGTGCAGCCGCCGGCCGAGCTCGGTGCCGACGCGCAGCAGCCGCTCCTGGTACGGCAGTTCGAAGCGCAGGCCCTGCGCGACCAGCGTCGGGAACAGGTACCACTTCGTCTGCGGGAACGCCTTGGTGGCGAGGCCCTGCTCGCGCCACCAGTCGAGCCCGTGCTCCTCGTGCCCGTCGGTCAGCTCGGCCGACGCCGCGCGGCAGACGGCGTCCCAGATGTGCTCCGGCGAATGCGCGGCGTCCGGCGCGAGCGTCACGTCCCAGTGCGGCCCCTTGAGCGCCACACCCGCCGCGCCGCGATTGATCGCGCCGTTGTATTTGTCGAGGATGCCGGCGCGCTTCGCGAGCTCGGTCGCGATCGCCGTGAAGTCGCGCGCGTCGCCCTGCGTCTCGACGACCGGCTGCCGCAGCGCGAACCCCTGGTGGTGCCAGAACTGCTCGACGAACTTCGACCCGCCGATGCGGATGAGCTGCAGGCTCTCGAGGTCGGTGGCCTCCGGCAGCAGCAGGTCCGCGTGGTGGTTGGTCTCGTCGTGCGTGTACGCGAAGGCGACCATGAACGGGAAGCGCGCCATCTTGTCGGCGACGCCCGCCGTGTCCCAGAACGAGATCGCCGGGTTGGTGCGGTAGACGAACCACACGTCCGGCCACGTCACGCGCGGCAATCCCTTCGGCGTCTCGTCCAGGAACATCCACGAGAAGTGCGTCGGGCCGAGCGCCTGGCTCCACGGCCCGTTGCCCGCGAGCGGCACCATCGTCCGGTACGCGTTGCGGATGTTGGGGTTGGGCGACCAGCGCGCCTTGTCGGTGGGGTTCAGCGGGTAGTCCATGAACCCGTCGGGACCGGCCACCACGCTGTCGACGCGCGCCGGCACCTGCCGGTTCAGGCGCACCGTGGTGCCGAGCGTGCCGCCGGGCACCTCGAGCCCGCCGACCAGCGCCGCGAGCAGCGTGCGCGCCCACACGCATTCGTAGCCGCCCCAGCCGTTGTTCACCGTCTTGCCGAGGCTCACGGCGACCGGGCGGTGCGGCAGCCGCACACCTTCGATCTCGATCGTCTCGCCGACGCGCGCGTGGTCGAGAAACTCGCCCGCGATGCGGCGCATCGTCGCTGCCGGCACGTCGCAGATCGGCTGCGCCCAGTCGGCCGAGTATTCCGCCATGTGCTCGACCAGGCGCGTGAACGCGGTGACGCCGGGAAGCACGCCGTCGCCCAGCACCTCGTCGTCGGCGCCGATCTCGACGGCGTCGGCCTCGTGGCGACCTTCGAGCGCCTCGGCGATGCCCGGCGCGTCGAACGCGGCCGGTCCGTTGCGCGCCGTGTCCCACACGAGCGGCTTGCGCGTCGCGCGGTCGCGCAGGTAGTAGCCGTGCGGCCCCACGAGGTACGGCGACGACGTGTGCTTGGTCAGGAACGGCACGTCGAGGCGCGCGCGCGGGTGCTCGTGCAGCAGCGCGTGGACGATCGCGTACAGGAACGCCGCGTCGGTCTTCGGCTTGATCGGCACCCACTCGGCCGAGCAGGCGCCGGTCACCGACAGGTGCGGCTCGACCTGCACGCGCTTCATGCCGCGGATGCGCGCGTCGGCGTGGCGCCAGACGCCGACCACGCCGCCGGACGCCTCGACGTTCGCGCCGCACGAGATCAGGTACTCGGTGTGCGGCGTGTCGGGCGACACGGTGAACGCGCGGTGCCAGAACTCGCCGTACAGGTGCTCCGAGTGGTAGCACTTGACACCCTGCCCCGACCCGAAGCCCATGTCGACCGGGCCCCACGCGGCGAGAAACGCCGGGAACGTGCCCATGTACGACTGCGGCGTGCCCGCGCCGCCCAAGCTCACCGCGAGCCGCGGGTAGCCCGACGCGTCGGTGAGGCCGTCGGCGCGCACGCGGTTCAGCCGCTCGGCGATGAGGTCGAACGCCTCGTCCCACGTGATCGGCACGAAGCCGGGATCCTGGTCGCGGCCCTTCTTCGGGTTCGTGCGCTTCATCGGCGTGCGCACGCGGTTCGGGTTGTACGTCTTCTGGACGAGCCCGTACGCCTTCACGCAGACCTTGCCGCCGCCCGGGTGGACGGCCGCCGCGCAGAAGTTGGGCTCGACCTCGGTCGCGACGCCGTCGACGACCTTGACGGTCAGCAGGTCGGGGCCGGCGACGCACTGGTAACAGTACGTCGGCACGTGCCGCGTGCCGTCGGGCGCCATCTCCTTACGCCGGCATGGCCGCGAGATGGTCGACCTCGACGCGCGCGGTCGCGGCCACTCCCGGCGTCAGCGTTGGCTTCACGGCAGGCTCCTCCTTGTCGCGTGCCCGGCCCGGCTCCGTCTCCTCGCGCGGCGTCGCCGCCGCCGGAAACCGGCTAGAATGCAGATCGACGCCCATTCTGGTACCGGAATGCGCCTTTCGAATTGATTTAGGTCATCCTTTGCCGACCGGACATCCGTCATCCTTCGCCGAGTGCCCGTGACGACCCTCGCCTCTCCGCCCAAGCGCCGCCGCGCGGCCTCGCCGCGCGCGCGGCCGCTCGCCGCCGCCGACGCCGACGCGGTGACCACGCGCCCCGCCCGGCGCGGCGACCTCGCGCAGGTGATCGCGATCGACGCGGCGGTCACCGGCATCGCGAAGCCCGCGTACTGGCAGTCCGTGTATCGGCGCTACGGCAACGGCGGGCAGGCGGGGCGCCAGTTTCTCGTCGCCGACGCCGGCGGCCGCGTGCGCGGGTTCATCATCGGCGAAGTGCGCGACTGGGAGTTCGGCTCCGCGCCGTGCGGCTGGGTGTTCGCGATCGACGTCGAGCCCGACTACCGATTGGGCGGGATCGGCGCGCGGCTGCTCGCGGCGATCTGCGCCGGGTTCCGCCGCGCCGGCGTCACCAAGGTGCGCACGCTGCTCGCGCGCGAGAACACGCTGATCCTGTCGTTCTTCCGCAGCCAGGGGATGATGGCCGGGCCGTTCATCCCGCTGGAGATGGACCTCGACGCCTGACGGCTGGCGCGATGAAGCTCCAGAAGAACACGTCGCTCGCGCTCTACAGCGTGCTCGAGTTCGCCACGGACCCGACGCGCCACGTGTCGGCGGCCGAGATCGCCGCCAAGTACGGCGTCTCCGCGCATCACCTGGCCAAGGTGCTGGCCGGGCTCGCGCGCGCCGGCATCGTCGAGTCCGTGCGCGGCGTGGGCGGCGGCTATCGTTTCGTCGGCAACGTCCGCCGGCTGACGCTGATGGACGTGATCCAGACGTTCGAGGACCCGGGACTGCCGGACGCCGGCGGCCGCGACGCCGGCGGCGAGACGCCGGTCGGGCGCGCGCTCGGCGCGGTCATGCACGAGATCGACCAGACGGCGCGCGCGACGTTCGCGTCGATCACGCTTGCGACGATGCTGGCGCTGATCGAGCGCCAGCAGCGCAGCGGCGCGGAAGCGGCGGCGCGCGGCAGCGATGCGGCCGGTGCCTCCCCGCGCGCGCCGGCGCGGCGCCCACGGGCGGCGCGGCGCTGAACGCCCGCTTCCCCGCGCCGCGGCGGATCCCGTTTCCTTGCGCCGGATCAAGTGCCGCGGCGCCACGCCGCACTAGAGTGCGGCAATTCCGGTATTTCGTTGCGTAATTCGCGCCGGCCGGCCGCGGTTCCGGGCCGGCGCCAGGGGAGGAGCGCGATGCAGCTCGCGGGGAAATCGGCCATCGTCACCGGCGCGGCGCAGGGCATCGGCGCCGCCGTCGCGCGCGCGTACGCCGCCGAAGGCGCGCGCGTCTGCATCGTCGACGTCGCGGCCGACCGCGCCGAAGCGGCTGCCGCGGCGCTGCGCGAGAACGGCGCCGACGCGCTGGGCGTGGGCTGCGACGTCGCGCGCCGCGCCGACGTCGACGCGATGGTCGCCGAAGTCGTCCGCCGGTTCGGGCAGGTCGACATCCTCGTCAACAACGCCGGCATCACGCGGCCGGCGATGCTGCACCGGATGACGGCGGTGCAGTGGGACGACGTGCTCGCCGTGCACGTCACCGGCAGCTTCCACTGCCTGCAGGCGGTGGCGCCGGGCATGATGGAGCGCCGCTACGGGCGCGTGATCAACGTCACGTCGGCGGCGGGCCTCGTCGGCACGATCGGCCAGATCAACTACAGCGCCGCGAAGGCGGCGATCGTCGGGTTCACGATGTCGGCGGCGCGCGAGCTCGCGCGGCACGGCATCGTCGTCAACGCGGTTGCGCCGGGCGCCGCGACGCCGATGACCGAGACCATCCGCACCGACCCGCGCTTCCGCGAGAAGTACCTGGAGCGCATCCCGGTCGGCCGCTGGGCGGAGCCCGACGAGATCGCGCCGTTGTTCGTGTTCCTCGCGTCGGCCGGCGCGAGCTTCGTGACCGGCCAGGTCATCGCCGCCGACGGCGGGATGACGATCCGCTGAAAGCGCCCCCCGCCGGGCGCGTCCCCTCCCCGCCCCGCACGCCGTCATTGACGCGCGGCGGACCGGCACGCACACTTGCGGCCCACGGGGCCACAGCCGGCACCACCCGGCCCGCGATCCGCGCGGCGCCGGCCAAGCCGGGCGGCACCCCCTACCGGAGGACTCGATGGGCAGATTCACGATGCGCGTCGCCGTCGTCGCGTTCGCCGTCGCCGCGTGCGGCGCCGCGGCCGCGCAGGAGACGCTGAAGGTCGCGGCGGGCCAGCGCGGCAACTGGGACACGTCGATTTCCGAGGTCGGCCAGCGCGCCGGCATCTTCAAGAAGCACGGCTTGAACCTCGAGATCCTGTGGACGCAGGGCGGCGGCGAGACGCAGCAGGCCGTCATCTCCGGCAGCGTCGACGTCGGCGTCGCGACCGGCATCATGGGCGTGCTCTCGGCGTTCTCGAAGGGCGCGCCGGTGCGCATCATCGGCGCGCAGACGACCGGCGCGGCCGACCTCTTCTGGTACGTCCCCGCAAGCTCGCCGATCAAGACGCTGAAGGACACCGACGGCAAGACGATCGCGTACTCGACCAACGGCTCGTCGACGCACGGCATCGTCACCGCGTTCATGAAGCAGTACGACCTCAAGGCGAAGCCGACGGCCACCGGCGGCCCGGCGCCGACGCTGACGCAGGTGATGTCGGGGCAGATCGACGTCGGCTGGTCGGCGCCGCCGTTCGGCATGCAGCAGCTGGACGAGGGCAAGATCCGCATCGTCGCGAGCGGCAACGACGCCACGGTGTTCAAGGGCCAGACGGTGCGGCTCAACGTCACCAACGTGGCGACGCTGACGAGCCGCAAGGGCGCGATCGAGCGCTACATGAAGGCGTACCGCGAGACGATCGAGTGGATGTACTCGAGCGACCCGGCCGCGCTCAAGACCTACGCGGACTTCGTCGGCATCCCGGTCGAGATGGCCAGGCGCACGCGCGACCAGTTCTTCCCGAAGGCGGCGGTCGACCCCGACCGGATCGTCGGCCTGGACACCATCGTGCAGGACGCCGTGGCGCTCAAGTTCACGGCGGCGCCGTTGACGAAGGAGCAGCTGGCCGAGCTGATCCAGATCCCGCCGCGCTGATGGGCGCACGCGCGGCCGGCGACCCGCCGGCGGGAACGGACGGCGGCGCGCACACGCCGCCGGTGGCGGCGGGCGCCGATGCGCTGCTCGTCGTCGAGCACATCACCAAGCGCTTCGCCACCGCCGACGGCGGAATCCTCGCCGTCGACGACATCTCGCTCGCCGTCGCGCCGGGCGAGTTCGTGTCGATCATCGGGCCGTCCGGCTGCGGCAAGTCGACGCTGTTCAACGTGATCGGCGGCCTCGTCGGCGACTACGAAGGCCGCGTCACCGTCGACGGGCAGACGATCGCCGGCACCCATCCGGCGATCGGCATGGTGTTCCAGGAGGAGTCGACGTTCCCCTGGCGCACCGTGCTCGACAACGTCGCGTTCCCGCTGGAGATCGCCGGCGTGCCGCGCGCCGAGCGTCACGCGCGCGCCGCCGAGCTCGTGGCGCTGGTCGGCCTCTCGGGATTCGAACGCCGCTATCCGGCCGAGCTCTCCGGCGGCATGCGCCAGCGCGTGGCGATCGCCCGCACGCTGGCGTCGAAACCGCGGATCCTGCTGATGGACGAGCCGTTCGCGGCGCTCGACGAGCAGACGCGGGTGCTGCTGGGCGACAAGGTGCTGCAGATCCAGCAGGAGCTCAAACAGACGACGCTGCTCATCACGCACAACCTGACCGAGGCGGTGCAGCTGTCCGACCGCGTGCTGGTGATGACGTACCGGCCCGGCCGCGTCAAGCGCATCGTCGACATCGACCTGCCGCACCCGCGCGACGCCGACATCGTCGAGAGCGACCAGTTCGGCCACTACGTCGCGCAGATCTGGCACGACCTGCGCGAGGAAGCGTCCCGCGGCATCGCCGAGGACGAGTCGCGCGTGCTGCGCGGAGGATCGCAGCCGTGACGTGGCGGCGGCGGCTCGCCTCGCCCGCCGGCGCGCGCGCGTTCGGCGCACTGACCGTCGTCGCCGCGATCCTCGTCGTCGAGGCGCTGTTGCGCGCCGGCGTCGTCAACCGGTACATCGTGCCGCTGCCGTCGCAGGTCGCCGCCGCGCTGCCGCGCATCGTCGCCGACGAGCACGTGCTGCAGCGGTTCGGGCAGACGTCGCTCGAGATCCTGTGGGCGAGCCTGCTGCTCGCCGCCGTCGGCATCCCGCTGGGCGTGCTGCTGTACCGGTTCCGCCTCGTCCGCCTCGCCTGCGAGAGCTGGGTCGGCGCGCTCGCCGCCGCACCGATCGTGCTCATGTACCCGCTGTTCCTCGTGATCTTCGGGCGCAGCACGACGACCATCGTGATGATCGGCTTCGCGGCGGGGCTCGCGCCGGTGATCCTGAAGACGCTCGAGGGACTGGCCGGCACGCGCAAGGTCCTGCTCGACGTCGGCGCGAGCTTCCGGCTGACGCCGTCGCAGCAGTTCTGGAAGATCCTGCTGCCGGCGGCGCTGCCGACGGTGTTCGTCGGGCTCAAGCTCGGGCTCATCTTCGCGATGATCAACATCGTCGGCGTCGAGTTCCTGATCAACTTCGGCGGCCTGGGCCAGCTCATCAACGAGCTGGCCGAGCGCTACGACCTGCCGGGCACCTACGGCGCGATCTGCTTCGTCGTCGCCGCCAGCATCGTGTTCTTCGCCGTGACCGAGCGGCTCGAGCGATGGCTGCGGCCGGCCGCGTAGCGGGCGCACCCGCGGCCGCGCCGTCCGAGCGGACGCGCGTGCGCTGGCTGCGCGCGGCCATCGTCGTCGCCGTGCTCGCCGCGTGGGAGGCGCTTGCCGTGTCGGGCCTCCTGTTCCGCGACGTCGTGCCGTCGCTCGCCGCGATCGGCGCCGCGCTCGCGAGGACGCTTCTCAGCGCCGACTTCCACGCGAACCTCGCGGTGACGCTGGGCGAGATCGCGATCGCGCTCGCGATCGGCGGCACGGCGGGGCTCGCCACCGGCATCGCGCTCGGCGCGAGCCGCTTCCTGTCGCGCGCCTTCGAGGCGCTGCTCTACTATCTCGGCCCCACGCCGAAGATCATCTTCTTCCCGGTGATGATCATGTGGTTCGGCGTGGGCCCCGGCTCGAAGATCGCGATGGGCGTGCTGTCGTGCTTCTTCCCGATCGCGATCAGCGCGGCCGCCGGCATGCGCGCGATCGAGCCGGTGCTGATCCGCGTGGGCCGCAGCTTCCGCGCGTCGCCGTGGCAGATGGCCACCAAGGTCTACATGCCGGCGATGCGCGGGCCGATCGTCAACGGCGTGCGCCTGGGGCTCGGCGTCGCGATCATCGGCACGCTGCTGGCCGAGACCAAGCTGTCCAACCGCGGGCTGGGCTACCTCGTCATCCAGGCCTACGCGACGTTCGACATGCCGCGGATGTACGCGCTGCTGATCGTGCTGTTCGTGCTCGCGATCGGCGCCAACGCGCTGATCGGGCGGCTGGCCGCGCGCGGCACGCGCGGCGCGGCGTGACGGCCGCCTTCGCGTAAGATGCGGGCACGCGCCCGGGTGGTGAAACTGGTAGACACAAGGGACTTAAAATCCCTCGCCGGAGAAGTCCGGCATGCCGGTTCGATCCCGGCCCCGGGCACCAGAAGGGCGCACGCCGTACCTCGTCACGCAATCCGGGCCGCGTGCCATCCGTTCCCCGCGGCGCACAGACCGGGACCTGTCATTGGGCGTACGACGAACGCGCATCCTGCATTTTCTATCGCCGTGGCACGAGCTTGTCGCCGCTGATCGCGAATGCGGTTCTCGCCTTGATTGACGGGCAACAACGCGCGTCGCCGGGAGCGTAATCGGTCACCACCGCGGAAACCTGGCCGTCGACGATGCTCACTTCGTCGAACCCCGGCCCCCCCGTCGCTGCGAGCTTCGCCGGTTCGTCGTTGCGGACTGCAAGAACCGCCAGCACGATCCCCCAGTTGTTGCCGCCACCGCAGCCCTCGAGCGGAAACGTGGTCACCACGACGTCTGCGTCGATCCCCGACAACCTGCCGGATACCGCGGTCAGGCCGTCTTCGGACAGTGTGCATTCGTCCCTCTTGGACGAAGCCCGCGCGTAGGTCATGGCGACCATCTTCGCGTGGTCCGGCGAAGCTTCCGCCCGAGGCGTCGACGCGGGTGGCTGCAGTCCCGACCCCGACGGCGCGGGTTGCGACGATCGCGCAAGCAGGATCCGCTTCGTATCGCGCCCGGGCTCCCAATACAGCTCGATCGGAGGCGATTCAGGAATCTTGTAGACGATGCGCCCTCTCACCGTGGTCAGCGGATTGAGGGTTTCGAGCGCCAGATAGCCGTCCGCCAGGACGGTCTCCGTGTTGTCGAACCGATACTGCTTGCCATCCGATCTTCCGATCAATGCGCCTTCGGCGAACAGCCGTCCTTCGGTGTCGGTGTTCCTGATGGTCACGTCCAGGATCACGTACTTGTTCCCCGGGCCGGCGCGCTCGTCGACGAGGACGTTGGGGTTGATCCGTGTCGCCTCGGTCGCGGAGTTCACCGTGATCTCGAAGTAGCGGGTGCGCACGGTGTCGCCGATGCGCGCCGTCGCGTCCTGCGGCGTCCTGGCAGGAGTGGCGGCATCGTTGGTGGCGACTTGCAGCGAATCCCTCCTGACCATGCCCACGAGTCCGGGCAGGACCGCATACGCCAGGAGAGCGGCGACGACGACACCTGCGATCGTGAAGATCAGGCGGGTACGCGTGCCAACGTTTCCTGCGTGCCCGGCTGCCGCGCCCGGGGCATCCGCGGCGCGCGAGCTGCGCCCGGCAGCGCCCGGCGTCAGGTCGGACTGACAATGCTTGCACTTGATGGCAACCGCCTTGATGGTCTCGCCACAGTACGGGCATGCCTTCTCGTCCGTTTGCATATGTCATTTCGAATGTGGTTGCGGACTGGACCGCCCGGGCACCGGCACGAGCAGCCGATCGGGCTTTCGGCCCGCATGCGCGCGCTCCCGAACGGCGCGCGAAGCGCGCATGTGATCGGCGCGCTTCGTTGCCTTTGCCGCACGAAAGTCGCTCGGCCGCCCGAAGACTTTCGTGCTGACTGCAGTTCGGGATCGAAACGCGCAGCGTTTCGATCCCGTCAGCGTTTCATTCCCGGCATGAACCGCGCGAGATCCCCCATCACGCGCTGCATCGACTCGAACGCGTTGCCGCCGGACGAGATCACGCCCTGCATCGCCTCGATCACGTTCTGCGCCGGCCGCAGGTCGGGCATCATCGCCATCGCCGCCTTGGCCTCCTTGACGCCCGGCACGCCGGACATCTGGTTCTCCATCATCACGAACAGGCGCTTCTGCATCTCGACGATCATGTCGAACATCTGGCCCCAGTAGCGCATCGCGTGCTCCATCGCCTCCTGCGACGCCGACTGGCCGGCCGCCATCATCTCGTCGGGGGTGCCGGCTTCGACCGCGCGCTTCGCGGCCTTGCGCCCCATCGCGCGCGCCTGCTCCTCGCCCTCGAACTGCAGGCGCCGCAGCCGCGTCGTGTTCTCGATCGCCGCGTTGATGATGTCGAGCGCGATCTTGGCGTTCGCCTTGTACAGGTCCATCGCCTGCTCGGGCGTCATCATCTTCGCCATCTTCGTGAACTCGCGCATGTCCGGCATCGCGGCTGCGCCGAACGCGGCGGCGGCCGGCCGCGCGGCGGACTTCGGTGCGGCGCGCTTCGCCGCCGGCTTCTTCTTCGCGGGCTTACTGCGCGCGGGCTTCGCGGCAGGCTGCGGGGCGGCCTTGGCGGGCGCCGCTTGTGCTTTCTTGGCCATCGTGGGCTCCTCGTTGGACGGACTGCGCGAACGTCGATCTGACTCCCAATCGCCGCCCGGCGTCAAGGGCGTTTGCGCAAGGAGCGTGCGGATCGCGTGCTAGGATCACCCGCGCAGCGCGGCCGACCTCCCCGGCCGCGCGCTTCCGGAGGGGGACGATGACGGATCTCAAGGCGCGGTTCGGACGGCCGCTGCGGCTCGGCGTGATCGGCGGCGGGCCGGACTCGTGGATCGGGCGCATGCACCGCGGCGCCGCCGAGCTCGACGGCTGGTGGCGCTGCACGGCCGGCGTCTTCTCCGGCGACGGCGCGCGGTCGCGCGCGGCCGGCGTCGCGCTGGGCTTCGCCGCCGACCGCAGCTACGCGACGGTCGACGAGCTGATCGCGGGCGAGCGTGCGCGGCCCGACGGCGTCGACGCCGTCGCGATCATGACGCCGAACGACACGCACTACGCGTTCGCGGCCGCGGCGCTCGCCGCCGGCCTCGACGTCGTCTGCGACAAGCCGGTCACCGACGACTTCCGGCAGGCGTGCGACCTGGTCGCGCGGACGCGCGCGACGGGCCGGCTGTTCGCCGTCGCGCACGGCTACGCGGCGTTCCCGATGACGCGCCACGCGCGGCAGCTGGTCGCCGACGGCGCGCTCGGCAAGCTGCGGCTGGTGCAGGTCGAGTACATCCAGAGCGGCCTCGCCACGCGGCTCGAGGACGGCCCGCAGAACAACCGGCTGCGCTGGCTGCTGGACCCGGAGCGCAGCGGGCAGGCGCTCGTGATGAGCGCGATCGGCTGCCACGCGCAGCACCTGGCCTCGTTCGTGACCGGGATGCCGATCGCGCGCGTCGTGGCCGACGTGGGCACGCTCGTCCCCGGCCGCCGCGTCATCGACCACGTGTCGGCGCTGCTGGAATTCGCCGGCGGCGTCCGCGGCACGTTCACCGTCACGCAGGCGGCCGCCGGCGGCGAGAACGACGTCCGCATCCGCGTCTACGGCGAGCGCGGACTCCTCGACTGGTCGCTGCGCGAATGTTCGTACCTGCGGCTCGCGCTGCAGGGCGAGCCCGCGCGCACGATCGGGCGCGGCGACCCGCAGCTGCCGCCGGCGATCGTCGCGCTGGGCCGCACGCCGCGCGGCCATCCCGAGGGACTGCGCGAGGCGTTCGCGAACATCTACGCGGAGGTCGCGCAGGAACGGATGGCGCGCGCGCTCGGCGAGCCGGCGCCGCAGGTCGCGTACCCGAGCGTCGCGGAGGCCGCGCACACGATGGCGTTCATCGAGGCGTGCATCGCTTCGCAGCGCAGCGGGCGCTGGGAGGCGGTCGCGCCGCTGCCTGCGAGCTGACACCGCAAGCGTTACACGCGCGGGGCGGCCACCGCCGCCCGTTCGGGGCCCGTTGATCCACGTCAACACCCCCACCATGGCCGCATGTCAGGATTCCGGCGACCTCCGGACGCGATCGTTTTGGGTTCGCTGCCGCGCTCCGGGCGCCGTTCGCCATCGCGCATCGCATGGACGACCGATGATCACCCCCCGCCTGCTCGTCGCGGCCTGCGCCGGCCTGCTGTTCGCCGCGGCCGTGCCCGCCGCCGCCGCGGTCCCCGCGGCGCGCCCCGCCGCCCCGGCCGCCGCCGCCCCCGCGCTGAACGACGCCTGCCTCGGATGCCACGCGGACAAGGACGCCAAGTCCGGCGCGGGCAAGTCGATCGCCGTCGACGCCGCGCGCTTCGCCGCGTCGGTCCACGGCGGCCTCGGGCTGAAGTGCACGGACTGCCACGCCGACGTCTCGGCGCAGAAGATCCCGCACGCCGACCCGGTGAAGCCCGTCAACTGCGCGGGTTGCCACGACAAGGCCGCCGCCGATTACGCCGGCACCGTGCACGGCCTCGCGCGCAAGGGCGGCAACACCGTCGCGGCGTCGTGCGCCGACTGCCACGGCACGCACGACATCCGCCGCACGAAGGACGCCGACGCCCGCACCAGCCACGCCAACGCCGAGGCCACGTGCGCGAAGTGCCACGGCAGCGACACGCTGGCGGCGAAGGCGAAGCTGCCCGGCGGCAACGTCGCGTCCAAGTTCCACGACAGCATCCACGGCAAGGCGCTGAAGGGCGCCGCGCAGGGCTCGGCGCCGACGTGCACGAACTGCCACGGCACGCACAACATCCGCGCGAAGTCCGACGGGAAGAGCAGCGTCAACCGCGCGCGCATCCCCGACACCTGCGGCAGCTGCCACAAGCCGGAGCGCGCCGCGTTCATGCAGGGGATGCACGGCAAGCTGCGGCAGGACGGCGTGCTCGCCGCGCCCGGCTGCACGGACTGCCACAGCGCGCACGCGATCCAGCAGCACGACGTCGCGAGCTTCCAGACGCAGGTCATCAACGAGTGCGGCAATTGCCACACCGACTACCTCAAGACGTACCGCGACACGTTCCACGGCCAGGTCACCGCGCTGGGCTACGCGCGGATGGCCACCTGCGCGTCGTGCCACGGTGCGCACGACGTGCTGCCGGCGGCGAACCCGAAGTCGAAGGTGTCGGCGCAGAACCGCCTGCAGACCTGCCAGGCCTGCCACCCGGGCGCGACGGCGAACTTCGCGAGCTTCGACCCGCACGCGAACCGGCACGAGAAGGCGCGCGACCCGCTCTACTACTACGCCGCGAAGTTCATGGAGCTGCTGCTGCTCGGCGTGTTCGGGTTCTTCGGCGTGCACACGGTGTTCTGGCTGTACCGGGAGCTCGCCGTGAAGTTCGGCGGCGGCAGGCGCGACGAGGGACCACGATGAGCACCGCAACCACTCCGGCGGCAGGCGCCGCCGCCCCCGCCGGCACGGGAACCGCCCAGCGCTACTACCGGCGCTTCACGCCGATCGAGCGCATCATGCACGCGGCGCTGATGCTGACGTTCGTCGGCTGCGCGCTGTCCGGGCTGCCGCTGCTCTACTCGGACGAGACCTGGGCGGGCCCGCTCGCGCGCATCCTCGGGGGTTTCGAGGGCGCCGGCCTCATCCACCGCATGTGCGCGTTCGTGATGATCGTCGTGTTCGTGAGCCACGTCGCGATGGTGTTCGCGCGGGCGATCCGCGGCGGCCGGCTGATGGCGATCTTCTGGGGCCCGGACTCGATGGTGCCGCAGCCGCAGGACATCGTCGACATCTGGCGCAACTTCAAGTGGTTCGTCGGCCGCGGCCCGCAGCCGCAGTTCGACCGCTGGACCTACTGGGAAAAATTCGACTACTGGGCGGTGTTCTGGGGGATGTTTATCATCGGCGGATCGGGGCTCCTGCTGTGGTTCCCCGTGTTCTTCGCCAAGTTCCTGCCCGGCTGGATGTTCAACATCGCGGCGCTCGTCCACGGCGAGGAGGCGCTGCTCGCCGTCGGCTTCATCTTCACGTTCCACTTCTTCAACGGCCACGTGCGCCCGGCGAAGTTCCCGATGGACACGGTGATCTTCACCGGCCGCATCTCCGAGCACGAGCTGAAGGAGGAGCGCCAGGTCGAGTACCAGCGGCTGGTCCGCGAGGGCCGGCTCGCCGCGAAGGAGACCACGCCGCCGACCGCCGAGTCGACGTGGTTCGGCTGGATCGTCGGCGGCACGGCGCTGACGCTCGGCATCGTCGCCATCGTCTTGATCGTTTACAGCGTCTTCACGTAATCTCCGGCGTGCCGCCCGGCGCGGCGGCGGCGCGAAGGAACCGGACGGGCCCCGAAGCGGGCCCGTCGTGCTGGCCGGCGCCCGCGCGGCGGCCGGCGAAGGGAGCGGGCATGCGCAGGCACTCTGGGGGACGGGGATGAAGATCAGTCTGGGCAGGAAGACATTCGTGCTGGGCGGCGTGCTCACGATCGTCCTCATCGGCATCGCGGTCGCCATCCTGGCGGCCGGCGGCATCCTCGCGTGGGAGTACAGCAACAGCAACGCGTTCTGCACGAACAACTGCCACGCGGTCCACCCCGAGGAGCCGCGCGCGTACGCCGCGTATTCGCACGCGCGCGTCCAGTGCGTCGAGTGCCACATGGGTCGGCTGCCGACGCTGCAGCTGATGACGCTCAAGATGGCGCACTACCACGAGCTCCTCGGCATGATCACCGGGTACAAGCGGCCGCTCGCGGCCACCACGCTGCGCCCGGCGCGCGACTCCTGCGAGGGCTGCCACTGGCCGGCGGTCAACCACGACGACAAGGTGCGCACGAAGGTCCACTACGAGCCCGACGAGAAGAACACGGAGTCGCGCACGCGGCTCATCGTGCACACCGGCGGCGGCGAGGCGCGCGAGAAGGCGACCCGCGGCATCCACTGGCACATCGAGCAGAACGTCGAGTACGTGACGACCGACGAGCAGAAGCGGACCATTCCCTGGGTGCGGATCACCGGCAAGGACGGCAAGGCGACCGAGTACTTCGACGCGACGAGCAAGCTCGGCAAGGCCGAGATCGACCAGCTGCCGAAGCGGAAGATGGAGTGCGCCGACTGCCACAACGCCGCCGGCCACCCGTTCAAGAACCCGGCGGACCGCGTCGACGAGGCGTTGTCCGATGGCCGCATCGACCGCAGCATCCCGTTCGTCAAGAAGCGCGCGCTCGACATCATCGCGAAGGCCGCGACGCTGCACGGCCCGATGGAGGAGCAGCTCCCGAAGTTCAGGCAGATCATCGCCGACGCCGCGCCCAAGGGCCCGATGAAGCCCGAGCAGAAGGCGGCCGAGGAGCAGTTCGCGAAGACGATGCTCGAGATCCTCGAGCTGTCCGAGTTCGAGGCGAAGGATCTGACATGGAAGTCGTTCCCGAACCACGTGGGGCACAAGGACTTCCCGGGCTGCTTCCGCTGCCACGACGGCAAGCACTTCTCCGCGAAGGGCGAGGCGATCCGCCTGCAGTGCACGCTGTGCCACGAAATCCCGCAGGTCACGGTCGACGGCACGCTCAAGACCGTGGCGTCCACGAAGATGCCGGGACTCACGCCGCCCGACTCGCACAACGCGCCCAACTGGATGCACGACCACCGCACGAAGATCGACTCGTCGTGCGAGATGTGCCACGGCCCGCTCAAGTGGGGCACGCAGGGCGGGAACTTCTGCGCGAACCCGGCGTGCCACGGCCGCAAGTGGCCGGAGATGAGCCTCGACGCGAAGAAATCGTGACCGAAACGGGACGCTTCGCGTCCCGTTTCGCCCCCGACGGCAGTCAGCGCAAAGGGCTTGGGAGCGGCCCGGCGCCGTTTGCGCAGAAACGGCACGAAGCGCGCCGATCGCCGCCGCTACGCGGCTGGCTCGGTAGCGCGCGTTTGCGCGCTGGAAGCCTTGGCGGCCGTCTGCGTCGCCGGAACGGCGCAGGGAGCGCCAGGTCTGCTCCGCCCCGGGTCAGGCGCGCGTCGCGTGCTTCGCGAGCTTGCGCTGGAGCGTGCGCCGGTGCAGCGACAGCGCGCGCGCCGTCGCCGAGATGTTGCCGTCGCAGTCCAGCAGCACGCGGTTGATGTGCTCCCACTCGAGGCGGCCGGGCGACATCGGGCGCGCGCTCACCGGCACGCCGTCGTCGGGCCGGTCGCGGTGCAGCGCCGCGACGATCTCGTCGGCGTCGGCGGGCTTGGTCAGGTAGTGGACGGCGCCCAGCTTGATCGCCTCGACCGCAGTCGCGATGCTGCCGTGGCCGGTGAGCATCACCACGCGGGTCGGCGGGTGCGCCACGCGGATCTGCGCGAGCAACTGCAGTCCCGACCGGTCCGGCAGGCGCAGGTCGACGACCGCGTAGTCGGGCCGCTCCGCGCGCACGACGCCGAGCGCCGCCGCACCGTCGCGCGCGACGGCGACGCGCAGGCCGCGCCGCACGAGCGCGCGGGCGAGCGCCGTGCACAACGCGTCGTCGTCGTCGACGAGCAGCACCGTCCGGGCGCCGGGCGCCGGAACCATCAGCGTCCCGCGGGATCCGCGGCAGCCGTCAGCGCCGCGATCGGCACCGAGAGCTCGACGCTGGCGCCGCCGCCGGCGCGGTTGGCGAAGCGCAGCGTTCCGGAGAGCCGCTGCACGGCGTCCGCCGCGAGCACGAGGCCGAGCCCCGTGCCGTGGCCCGGCGGCTTCGTCGAATGGAACACGCGCCCGAGGCGCGCGCGCACGCCTTCCGGCAGGCCCGGTCCGCGGTCCTGCACCGTGAGGTCGAACGACGCGTCGTCCCAGCGCGCGATCATGTTCACATCATGCATCGACGCGTCGGCCGCGTTGTTGAGCAGGATCAGGATCGCCTGCGCGAGCGCAGCGTCGGCGGCGATCTCGGGCACCGGCAGCGCGCCGTCCCAGCGGCAGGCGAGCGACGCGTCCGGCCGCAGCGCCTGGAAACGCTCCACCGCCGCGTCGACGAAGCGGTCGAGCGGGACGCGGCCGGATGCGTCGCCGCGCGCGTGCGCGGCCGCGGCGGTGAGGTTCGCGAGCGTGCGACGGCACGCGTCGACCTGCGCCGCGATGACGCCGGCGTCGCGCCGCAGCGCCGACGCGTCGGCTTCGTCCTTCATGTCGCCGGCGATGACGGCCATCGTCTGCAGCGGCGACGCGAGCTCGTGCGCCGCGCCGGCGGCGAGCGCACCGATGCGCAGCACGCATTCGTCGCGGCTCGCCTTCAGCGCGACGTCGCGCAGCAGCGCCTCGCGCTGGCGCAGCGCCGCCGCGATCCGCGCGACGAAGACGCCGGTCAGCAGCGCGGTCAGCACGAAGGCCGTGTACTCGCCGAACGCGGCGAGCGCCGGCGGCAGCGCATCGCCGCCGGCCATCCGCAGCGGCCACGGCGTGAGCGCGGCGAGCGCGTAGCAGGCGCCGGCAAGCGCCGTCCCGGCGACGGCGAGCGGCCACGGCAGCAGTTGCGCGACGAGCACGACGTGGAGCACGTAGAGCAGCACGAACGGATTGGCCGTGCCGCCGGCCAGCGCCAGCAGCAGCGTGAATGCCAGGAGGTCGAACGCGAGATGCGCGGCCACCTCGCCGTGCGTCGCCGGACGCGCGGCGCGCACGCGCCGGCCGGCCACGAAGGCGAACCCGGCGAGTGCGGCGACGACGGCCGCCATTGCGGCGACCGGCAGGCGCACGCCGAGCGCGACCGCCGCGGCGATCGCCGCCGATTGCCCGGCGATCGCGATCCACCGCAGCTGCGCGAGCAGGCGCAGGCTGTCGACCAGCGCCGGCGGACCGTCGCCGCGCGCGCGGCGGCGCAGGCGCGCGAGCCACGACGGCCACGTGCGCGCGCCGCCGTCCGCCGGCGTCCCGGCGCTTCGCGCCCCGTCGATCGTCGTTCGCATCGAGTCCATACGCGCCCTTGCCCGCGCGATTAGATCACCGTGCTGCGGTGAAGTGTCGCATCCCGGCGACAGATCCTTGACACGCATCAAGCCGGCACGCCGGCAATTCACCCAAGAAAAAAGCCGGCGTTCGCCGGCTTCTTTCCGTGCGCTGCGAAAGGGCTACAGCGACAGCACCCACTTGACGATGCCCTTCAGGTCGTCGCCCTTCGCCTTCACTTCCGGGTGCCCCTTGGCGCCCGCGAGCTTGGCCTCGAGCGTGGCCGCGGCGTCCGCCTTGCCCTTGTACTTGGCGGCGACGTCCTTGAACGCCGGCCCCATCTTCTTCGTCGCCACGTCGTGGCAGTTCATGCAGCCGCTGCTCTTCGCGAGAGCTTCCTGCGCGCTCGCCGAGCCGGCGGCGCCGATGGCCACGGCCGCGACGGCCGCGATGACGATCGACTTCATCTGGTACGCTCCTCGATGGACGGGTGCCCGGCCGCCGCGGCTCTCCCAAGCCGCCGCCTCCGGCACTCTGCCCGGCATCCTACCGCAACGGCGGGCCGGCCGTCGACGGCCCGGTTCCGGGCCGGCCGCCGCCCCGCCTTCAGGTCACATCGCGAGGATCCACTTCACCAGCGTCGTGGTGTCCGCCTCCGACGACTTCACCGCCGGGTGACCCTTGGCCGCCATCAGGTTGCCGACGATCGTCTTCTCGGCGTCGGCCTTGCCCTTGTACTTGGCGGCGATGTCCTTGAACGACGGGCCCATCTTCTTCGTGTCCTTGGCGTGACACGTCATGCAGCCGCTCTTCTGCGCCAGGTCGTCGGACGCCACGGCCACGCCGGCCGCGCCCAAGCCCACGGCCACCGCGGCCGCAATCACGATTGCCTTCATCGATGCACTCCTCGTTGGATGGGCGCCCGGGGCTCCGGGCGCATCGGCGACGCGGCATCCGATGTCCGCACCGCCGGCCAGAGTCTAAACGCAACGGCGCCGGACGACGTTGACCGAAGGCAATGGGGAGGCGCGACGGATGCGGCTCTTCGTCGCAGCCGCGCCGGCGGCTACGCCGGGCGTCCCGCCGCCGCGGCGGCCCGGTGGCGCGCGAGGTGGAGCGGCGTGCGCGACCGCGGCACCTTGCGCACAAAGTGGTCGCGCGCGATGTGGTAGCTGGGGTCGAAGCCGAAGAAGTTCCGGTGCATCCGGTCGAGCTCGTCGGCGCGGTAGGCGGCGAGCGGCCGCGCGGCCTCGTCGGCGGCCCGTCGCGCGGCCTTCGCCGCGAGCTGCGCGGCGAAGTCGGGGGCGTCCGCCCACGCGTGCGCGCGGCGGACGACCTCGGCGCGGAACGCGTCGGGCGTCGCGCCGAAGCAGGCGTCGACCAGGCCGCGCGCGGCGGCCTCGCCTGCCGCCATCGGCAGCCGGCCCTGCGTCAGCGCGAGCGCCGCGTCGCGTCCGACGCGGCGCGGCAGCAGGTACGTCCAGTACTCGGAGCCGTACAGGTTGCCCATGCCCTTGTAGTGCGGGTTGAGGATCGCGCCGGCGCGCGCGTACACGCGATCGGCGGCGAGCGCCAGGAACACGCCACCCGCGCCCGCGTTACCGCGCATCGCCGCGACGGTCAGCTGGCGGTCGGTCAGCACGATCTCGCGCACGAGGTCGTCCATCGCGTTGATGTTCCGCCACGATTCCTCGGCCGGATGGGCGGAGGCCTCGATGAGGTTCAGGTGGATGCCGTTCGACCAGAAGTCGGGGCCGCCCTCGAGCACGATGACGCGCGTCGGCCGCGCCTTCGCCGCCGCGTACGCCGCGCGCAGCGCCTCGCACTGCGCGGTGCCCATCGCGCCGTTGTGGAACGGGAAGCGCAGGAAGCCGACGGCGCCCTCCTCCGCGTACTCGATCGGCCGCCACGTCGCGTGCGCGACGGCGGCGTCGGGCGCGAGCGGGGCCTCCGGCACGTGCGCGACGCGCTCGCCCAGCACCGTTTGCGCCGGGAGCTTCAACCGCGGCTCGGGGCCGCCGGCGCGCATGACGTGCGTGATCCACACGGCACCGTCGACCGTCGCACGCAGGATCGCGCCGTCGCGCCGCGCGACGACCGCGCCGGGGGCGGCCATGGCGCACAGCGCGGCGAGCCCGCCTTCCGCGTGCGCGTCGAAGAGGTAGACCGCCTCGCCCGCCACGTCGTCCAGCACGCCCGGCGCGCCGTCGGCGGCGCGGATCCGGCGCAGCACGGTGGCCGTGTCGTCGCCCGCCCAGTCGATCGCGCGGTCCGCCTGCCGCATCGCCGGCCGCAGCCGGCCGCGCGCGCGCGCGCCGAATGCCGCAAGCGGCGTCGGGCGCTCGCCGCGCGCGATGGCCGCGAGCGCCTGCCGCAGCGCGGCCACCGCGGCCTCGGTCACTTCGTTGCGGTAGAGGCTGCCCTTCGTCGCGTCGCGCATCGGGAATTCGCCGCTCGCCCACACGTCGCCGGCGTCCATCTCGCCGTTGGCCTCGAGCACGGTGACGCCCCACGTCGGCTCGCCGTCCACGATGGCCCAGTCGAGCGCCGACGGGCCGCGGTCGCCCACCACGCCCGGATGCACGACGAGGCAGCGCACGCCGCGCCACACCGCGTCGGGGATGCGCCGCTTGAGGAACGGCGCGACGACGACGTCGGGCCGCCACAGCGCCACGGCCTCCTGCGTCACGCCGTCGTTGACGTCGAACTCGACGGCGACGTCGTGGCCGTCCGCGCGCAGCTCGACGAACACGCGCTGCGCGAGGCTGTTGAACGCGTGCGCGAGCAGCAGGACCCGCATCAGCAGATCCGCGGCAGCTGCTCGCCGGTGAGCCAGTCGACGACGCGGCGGCCGCCGAAGCTCGTGTCCATCTGCACGAAGTGGTGCGGGTCGGCGATCGCCTCGCCGACGATCGCGGCGGCGCGCCCGAGCGGGTGCGCGCGCATCGCGGCGAGCAGCGCGTCGGCGTCCTCCGCGGCGCAGATCGCGACGAGCTTGCCCTCGTTGGCGACGTAGAGCGGGTCGAGCCCCAGGAACTCGCACGCGGCGCGCACGCCGGGCGCGACCGGGATGCGGTCCTCGGCGATCATCATGCCGCAGCGCGACTGGCGCGCGAGCTCGTTCAGCGTCGTCGCGAGGCCGCCGCGCGTCGGGTCGCGCAGGCAGTGGATGCCGGGCACCGCAGCCACCATCGCGGCGACGAGGCCGTGCAGCGCCGCGGTGTCCGAGCGGATCGTGGTCTCGAACTCGAGGTTCTCGCGCAGCGACATGATCGCGACGCCGTGGTCGCCGATCGTCCCGGAAACGAGGATGCGGTCGCCGGGCCGCGCGCGGTCGCCGCTGATCGCGACCCCCTCGGGTACGACGCCCACGCCGGTGGTCGTGATGAACACGCCGTCGCCCTTGCCCTGCTCGACCACCTTGGTGTCGCCGGTGACGACGGGGACGCCGGCGTCCTTCGCGGCCGCCGCCATCGACTCGACGATGCGCTTGAGCTCGGCGAGCGGGAAGCCCTCCTCCAGCACGAAGCCCGCCGCGAGGTAGAGCGGCACGGCGCCGGCCATCGCCACGTCGTTGATCGTGCCGTGCACCGACAGGCAGCCGATGTCGCCGCCGGGGAAGAACAGCGGCGACACGACGTGGCTGTCGGTGGCCATCACCAGGCGCCCGGCGCCGACGCGGAACGCCGCCTGGTCGTTGGCCTGGCGCAGCCAGTCGTTGTCGAACGCGCGCACGAAGAGCTCGTCAATCAACTGCGCCATCGCGCGGCCGCCGCCGCCGTGCGTCATGTCGACGCGGCCGTGGCGGAAGTCGATCGGGCGGACGTAGCCGTCGCGCATGGCGGCCTCAGCCGGCGGACGCGGCCGACGGCACGGCCTTCGCGTCCCGGTACCGTCCGTACGTGTAGTGCGCGGCGCACGCGCCCTCGGCCGACACCATGCACGACCCCAACGGGTGGTCGGGCGTGCACGCGGTGCCGAACACGCGGCACTGCGCCGGCGTCTTCACGCCGCGCAGGATCGCGCCGCACTCGCACGCCTTGTGGTCGGGCACCGACCGGTACGCGATGCCGTAGCGCGCCTCGGCGTCGAACGCCGCGTAGCGCTCGCGGATCTTGAGCGCGCTGTACGCGACCTCGCCCAGCCCGCGCCACTCGAACGTGCGCCGCAGCTCGAACACGTCGGCGACCAGCGCCTGCGCCTTCACGTTGCCGTCGCGCGTGACCGCGCGCGTGAACTCGTTCTCGACCTCGGCCCGCCCCTCGTTCAGCTGGCGGACCAGCATCAGGATCGCCTGCATCACGTCGAGCGGCTCGAAGCCGGCGATCACCACGGGCCGCCGGTACTCCTCGGCGAAGTACTCGTACGGCCGGCTGCCGATCACCGTCGACACGTGCGCGGGGCCGATGAAGCCGTCGAGCGGGACGGTGCCGAACTCGCGCACCTCCTTCGACTCCAGAATGGCCGTGATCGCCGCGGGCGTGAGCACGTGGTTGCAGAACACGCTGAAGTTCGCAAGACCGGCCGCGGCCGCCTCGCGAATGGCTACGGCCGTGGGCGGCGTCGTCGTCTCGAACCCGATCGCGAAGAACACGACGTCGCGGTCCGGGTGCTCGCGCGCGATCCGCACGGCGTCGGCGCTCGAGTACACCATGCGGACGTCGCCGCCGCGCGCCTTCGCCTGCATGAGCGACAGGCCGTGCGACGCCGGCACGCGCATCGTGTCGGCGTACGTGCACAGGACGAGCCCGGGACGCTGCACGAGCTCGATCGCGCCGTCGATGCGGCCGATCGGCAGCACGCACACCGGGCAGCCCGGGCCGTGGATCATGCGGATCGCCGGCGGCAAGAGGTCGGCGAGCCCGTAGCGCGAGATCGCGTGCGTGTGCCCGCCGCAGAACTCCATCAGGTTGTAGCGGCGCCCGGCGCGCGCCTCGCCGGCGATGGCCGCCGCGAGCGACCGGGCGAGCGCACCGTCGCGGAACTCGTCGATGTACTTCATCCGGCGCCCTGCCCGTCGAGGCCGGCCTGCGCGAACAGCGCGAGCGTGCGCTGCGCCTCGTCCGGGTCGAGCTTCGCGAGCGCGTAGCCGACGTGGACGATCACGTAGTCGCCGACGGCCACGTCGTCGACCAGCGCGAGCGAGATCCGCTTGCGCACGCCGGCGACGTCGATCAGCGCCGTCTCGGCTTCCGGCAGCGCAACGACGCGCGCGGGGATCGCGAGGCACATGGTCAGCGGGCTCCCGTCGCGGCGTACCGCGCGACCCACGCCTGCCCGAGTGCCAAGCCGCCGTCGTTCGGCGGCGCCTGCTGCGCCTCGAGGAGCGCGATGCCGCGCTGCGCGAGCGCGGCGCGCAAGCCGGCGGAGAGGATCGCGTTCAGGAAGCACCCGCCGCCGCCGGCGACGGTCGCGAGGCCGAGACGCGCGGCCGCCGCCGCGATCCACTCGGCGAGCCCCGCGACGAGTGTCGCGTGGAAGAGCGCCGCGCCGAACCCGGCGTCGGCCTCGTCGGCCAGCCGCGCCGCGAGCGGCGTCAGGTCGAGCGTCAGGTCGTCGCCCAGCGCGAACAGCGCCGCGTCGGCCGCGACCGGGCCGTGCCGCTGCGCGAGGCCTTCGAGCCGCATCGCCGCCTGCCCTTCGAACGACATCCGTGCCGCGACGCCCAGCAGGCCCGCCGCCGCGTCGAACCAGCGGCCGGCACTCGTCGTCTCCGGCGCGCGCACGCCGCGCTCGAGCATCGTCGCGACGGTCGGCGCCGCCGGCTCGTGCGCGAAGCGCTGCGCGATCGCGTCGCCGCGCCCGGCGCGCGCGAGCGCCGCCGCGGCCATCCGCCACGGCTCGCGCGCCGCGCGGTCGCCGCCCGGCAGCTTGAGCGCCGCGAGATGGCCGACGCGCACGGACGTCGCGCCGTCGACGCGCAGCAGCTCGCCGCCCCACGCGGCGCCGTCGGTCCCCAGGCCTACGCCGTCGAGCGCCACGCCCAGCACCGGCGCCTCGACGCGATGCTCGGCCAGCACGGCGGCGACGTGCGCGTGGTGGTGCTGGACGCCGACGAGCGGCACGCCCCAGCGCTGCGCGAGCTGCGCCGCGACGCGCGTCGCGTGGAAGTCCGGATGCAGGTCGTGCGCGACCGCCGCCGGCGCGACGTCGAGGATGCCGGTCAAATGCGCGATCGCCCGCTCGAGCGCGCGGCACGTCGGCGCGTTGTCGAGGTCGCCGACGTGCTGCGACAGGAACGCCTCGTCGCCGCGCGTCGCGCAGACCGCGTTCTTGAAGTAGCCGCCGACCGCGAGCACCGGCGGACCGTCGGAGGCGAGCCGGATCGCCCGCGGCGTGTAGCCGCGAGCGCGCCGCACGAACTGGAAGCCGCGCCCGGTCTCGCCGGGCAGCGCGCGCACGACGCTGTCGTCGCAGCCGACGACGATGTCGCGGTCGTGCAGCACGAACGCGTCGGCGATGCCGGCGAGCCGCGCGACGGCTTCGTCGTTGCCGGTGACCAGCGGCTCGCCGCCCGGGTTGGCGCTCGTCATCACGAGCACGAGGTCCTGCGGCGCGCGCAGCCACGCGGCGTCGGCCGGACGGCCCGCCGCCTCGTGGAACATGAGGTAGTGCAGCGGCGTGTACGGCAGCATCACGCCGAGCCACGCGAGGTCCGGCGCCACGCCGGGCAGCGCCGCGTCGACGCCGCCCTTCTTGCGCAGCAGCACGATCGGCCGCTCGACCCCCGTCAGCATCGCGTGCTCGGCGTCGGACAGGAGCGCCAGCGGCTGCACGGACGCCGCGTTCGCAACCATCACGGCGAGCGGCTTCTCCTCGCGCGCCTTGCGCGCGCGCAGCCGCGCGACGGCCGCCGCGTCGCGCGCGTCGCACGCGAGGTGGAAGCCGCCGAGTCCCTTGATCGCGACGATCTGCCCGCGCGCGATGCCGGCGACCGCCGCCGCGACCGGGTCGACGTCCGGCAGCACGCGGCCGCGCGCGTCGGCGAACGCGAGCTGCGGCCCGCACGCCGGGCACGCGTTCGGCTCGGCGTGGAACCGGCGGTCGCGCGGCGACCGGTACTCGGCGAGGCACGAAGGGCACTGCGCGAACGACGCCATGCTGGTCGTCGCGCGGTCGTACGGCAGCCGGCGCGTGATCGTGTATCGCGGGCCGCAGTGCGTGCAGTTGACGAACGCGTAGCGGTAGCGGCGGTCCGCCGGGTCGAGGAGCTCGGACAGGCAATCGGCGCAGATCGCGCTGTCGGCGCCGATCGCGGTCGCCGCGCGCCCGCCCGCGGAGTCGAGGATCGCGAAGCCCTCGCCCGCGTCGACCGGCAGGCACTCGTGCTCGGTCACGTCGTCGACGCGCGCGAGCGCGGGCGCCTCGTCGCGCACGCGGCGCGCGAGCCGCGCGATGCGCGCCGGGTCGCCCTGCACCTCGATGGTGACGCCGGCCGCGTCGTTGCGCACCCAGCCGGCGAGCTCGAGGTCGTGCGCGAGGCGGTACACGAACGGCCGGAAGCCGACGCCCTGCACGACGCCGCGCACCAGCAGGCGGCGGCGGACCACTTCGGCGTCGGCCAGGCGGCTCATCGCGGCGTTCGGCTCCGGTCGCGGCAACCGCTCACGGCGCGCGCGCAGCGGCGAGCTGCGCCTCGAGCTCGGCCACGCGCCGGCGGAGTGCGGCCACGTTCGCGTCGCGCGCGGCGCGGGCGTCGGCAGCAGCCTGCTCGAGCCACGCGAGCCACGCGTCGAAGCCGTGGCCGGTCGTCGCCGACACCACGAGCGCCGGCAGGCCGGGCCGGACGCGCCGCGCGTTCGCGATCGCGGCGTCGACGTCGAACGTCACGTACGGCAGCAGGTCGGCCTTGTTGACGACGACGAGGTCGGCGGCGTGGAACATGTCCGGGTACTTGAGCGGCTTGTCGTCGCCTTCGGTCACCGACAGGATGACGACTTTGTGCGCCTCGCCCAGGTCGAACGCCGCCGGGCACACGAGGTTGCCGACGTTCTCGATCAGCACGGCGCCGCCGTCGGGCGGCGCGAGCGCGGCGAGCGCGCGCTCGACCATCGCCGCGTCGAGGTGGCAGCCCTTGCCGGTGTTCACCTGGACGGCGGGGGCGCCGGTCGCGCGGATGCGGTCGGCGTCGAGCGACGTCTGCTGGTCGCCCTCGACGACGGCGATCGCGAGCCGGCCGGCGAGCGCCGCGATCGTGCGCACGAGCAGCGTCGTCTTGCCGGAGCCGGGGCTCGACACCAGGTTGAGCGCGAGGATCCCGCGGTCGGCGAAGTACCGCCGGTTGCGCTGCGCGACCTGGTCGTTGCGCGCGAGGATGTCCTCCTCGATCGTGACCACGCGGCTCGCCGGCAGCCCGGCGTCGTGGACCGCGCCGAGCGGCGCGCGGTGGGCGGCGCCGGTGAGCGCGCCGTGCCACGTGCCGTCCGCGTGCCGGTGCAGCGGCAGGTGGCCCGGGTCGGCGTGCCGGAACGGCGTGGCCGCGCCCGTGTCGGCCACCACGCCGTCGATGCGCGTCTGCCCGTGTCCGCAACCGCAGGTCGTGCACATGTCCCGTTCTCCCGTTTCACAGTTTCGCGCCCGGCCCGCCGGTCACGCGATCCCGATCTCCTTCACGCGCATCTCCTCGCCGGCGACCACCGACAGCTGGTAGCCGCCGCAGCGCGGGCACGCGTCGCCCAGCCGCGCGAGCGGCACGCGGTCGCCGCACGGCATGCACCACGCCGCGCCCGGCGTGGTCGCGATCTCCAGCGTCGCGCCTTCCGCCACGCTGCCGCGGGTGACGGCGTCGAAGCAGAAGCGCAGCGCGTCCGGCTCGACGTGCGCGAGCGCGCCCAACTCGACCCACACCGTGTGCACGCGCGCCGCCGCGTGCCGCGCCGCGGCGTCCGCGACGATCCGCAGCATGCCTTCGGCGAGCGCCACTTCATGCATGGCCCACCTCGACGCGGCAGGCGACGCACGGGTCGAGCGTGTGGACGTCGAGCCGCGCGCGGCGCAGAAGCTCCGGCTGGTCGGCGACCGTGACGTCGGCGAGGCCGCGCACCAGCGCGCCCTGCGGATGGAAGTTCCATTCGGTCGGCGCGACGATCTGGTACTCGACGACGCACTCGTCGCGCAGCCGGACGCGGTGCATCAGCAGGCCGCGCGCCGTCTCGACGGCGCCCAGCCCGTCGCCGTTGCCGAGCGGCACGCTCTGCGTGCGCGGCGCGGCGCCGGGGGCCGGCTTCGCGCCGGCCAGCACGTCGACGAGCAGGCCGACCTCGGCGATCCGCGCGACGATCCGCGTGATCGCCGCGTGCCCGTACTTGCGGTCGAGCGCCGCGACCAGCGGGTGCTCGCGCATCCGCGTCAGCGCGCTCGTCTCCACGGGCTCGCCCGCCCACAGCGGCGCCTGCGCGAACGCGGGGTCGTCGCGCATCGCGGGCGCGACGACGTGCAGCAGCAGGTCGCGGCGCGCCGTCGGCATCAGCTTGGCGCCGGCATGGTGGCGCGCCGGTGCCGAGGCGAGCACGGCGGCGAGCAGCCGCGCCGGCAGCGTGGCGCCACGCGCGGCCCACTCGGACAGCGCATCCAGGTCCGCGATGGCGAGCCAATCCTGCGGCGGCATGCCGAAGATCGCGCGCGTGGCGAGCTTCGCGAGGCCCGCGGCGAGGCCGCGCATCGCGTCGCCGTCGCCCAGCAGGTCGGTGCCGTCCGACGTGCGGGCGGACGTCGCGATCAGGTAACGCGCCGCGGTGACCGGCGTCACCTGCGGGTCGCTGCCCATCGCGTTGGGCCAGCCGATCAGCAGGTGCCAGAAGCCCTCCTGCAGCGACTCGACGACGATGCCGGTGTCGCGCGACGCGGATTCGCGCGCGAACCCGGCAGCGCCGGCCGCGGCCAGCGCACACGCCGCCGCGGCGCCCTGCGCGCCGCCGCAGACGCTGTACAGCAGCGGGATCGTCGCCGCCGCCTCCGTCGCGGTCTTGCCGGTCAGGATGCGCGAGGCGACCAGCGGCCGCGTCGACCTGACGCCCACGCTGCGCACGCGGCGGCCGTCCCAGTCCAGCGCGACGACGATCTCACCTTCGAGGGTCACGATCCGACTCCGCGCGGCGCCCGCGCAGCAGGTCGCGCCGCGACATCGGCGCGGCGAGCGCGCCGTCCAGCCCGTCGAGCGGGCCGGCGTCCGGCGCGGCGGCCGTCCCGGCGTCGAGCAGCGCGGCGCGCGCGCACGCGGCGACCGCGCGCGCCGACGCCTGGTCGGCGAACGCCGCCATCGGCGAGAACAGCGAGCACACGAGGTATTCGCCGGCCGCCTCGTCGCGCGCGCCGACGAAGTCGAACGGGCCGGCCGGAAAGTCGAAGCGGCGCGTGGCGCCGGGCGCCACCGCCGGCCACGCGCGCGGGTCGCACGGCGCGAGCACGAGGTTCATGCACCACGGCGTGACCAGCACGCCGAGCCAGTGCGCGTCCCAGCGCGCGAAGCCGACCGGCTCGACCGCGAGCGCGGGATTGACGAACGGCAGCCCTGCCATCCGTGCGCCGGCGGCGCGGAACGACGCGGCCAGCGCCGGCGCCGGATCGGGGCGCAGCGCGGCCTCGGGCGGCGGCAGGTCAGGTGGCATCGTCGAGCACGAGGAACTGGTCCTGCGTGGCGGCGCATTCCGGGCACGTCCAGTGCGGCGGGAGATCGGCGAACGCGGTGCCGGGCGCGACCTGCCACGCCGGGTCGCCGCGCGCCGGATCGTAGACGTACCAGCAGATCCGGCACTCGCGGCGCGTGGCGGCGGCGGGCGCGGTCGCGGCGCTCATTGCGCTCCGGCGGCCGCGGCGCAGTCGTCGCTCATCCACGCGACGAGCTCGGCCAGCCGCTCGCGGCTGTCCGCGAGATCCTCGGGCGCCGCCAGCGCGGCGACCGGCACGTCGACGATCTCGATCGTGTTGAGGATCAGCGTCTGCATGCTGTTGAAGTACTGGACGCGCCAGACGTCGCGCACGGCGGTCGACGTGACGTGGCAGTTGCCGAATCCGCGCGAGATCATCGCGACCGGCCCCACCGGCAGCGCCTGCTCGAGCACCGTGTGGTCGTCCGGCGTCAGCGGGAACAGCGTCAGGTTGATCACGTGCGCGGCGGCGCCCTCGGTGCGCGCGGCGACCTGCGCGCCGATTTCGCTCAGCAGCGCCGGCGAGTTCATCGCGCCGGCCGGCAGGTTGACGAGCGGCGGCGCGTGCGCGGCGCCGGCCCGCGCCGCGGCGACCACGACCGCCGGCAGCGCGCCCGCTTCCAGCCGGTCGGCGACGAGCACGCCGGCGGCGTCCAGCGTGCAGACGCGCCAGACGCCGGTGAACGCGCTCTCCTGGATCCGGAACTGCGCGTCCCCGTCGACGCGGACCGCGACCTCGCCTTCGCCCAGCACCTGGTTCACGACGTCGAGCACGGCGGCCGGCAGGCCGGTGAGGTCGAGCTGCGGCCCGTCCGGCGCCGCAGCCGGATCCCACGCGCGCAGCATCGTCTCGAAGCGCGCGACGACGTCGCGCGCCGCGGCGAGCACGGCGGGCTCGACGCGCTCCGGGACGGGCGGCATCGCGAACGCGCTCATCGCCGTCGGCAGCGCGAGGTACGAGAGCTCGACGTCCTCGGCCGGCTGCGAGCCGGGGCCGATCGCGCGGAGGGGGAGCGGAAAGTCTTTCATGGGGTTTCCTCGCGCGTGCGCTCACGCATGGCAACCGCCGGCGTCGTCGCCGGCCACGGCCACGCCGATCGTCGGCGGCCGCGTCGGCGCGGCGTCGAGCAGGTCGCCGACGGCGTCGACGTACTCGCCCCAGTCGCGCAGGCCGTCGACGGCGCCGACGTAGCGGCCGTCGGCGAGCATCACGAGCGCCGGCCAGCGGCGGAAGCCGTAGCGGACGGCGAGCGCCCGCGCCGCGTCCGGCAGCGCGACGCCGACGGCGAAGCGTCCCGGGAACGCGCGGACGATCTCGGGCACGATCACGGCGAGGTCGAGGCTCTCGCGGTAGCGTGCCGGGTCCTCGAGGAACACGATCAGCGTGCGGCCGGGGCGCGCGAGCCACGCGTCGCGGTCGGCGAGCGTGACCTCGGCGTAGCCGTGCTTGTCGAACAGCCGCGCGATCGGCGGGAAGCGCAGCGGGTCGGCCGCGGCGGCCGGCATCGGTATCGTCACGAACGGTCTCCTTGAAGGTGCGCGGGCAGCACGGGCCCGCGCCGTACGAGGTCCTCGAATCCGGCGTCGGGATCGCCGTCGCCGGCCACCACGGCCGCGAGCGCGTCGAGCGCCGCGTTGGTCTGCGCGGCTTCCTCCGCGGTCAGCACGCGCACGGCGGCGCCGCGGAACGCGAGCACCCACGTGCCCGCGGCGACGGCGCCGACGAGCAGGCAGTCCAAGTCGAGCCGCTCGCCACGGCCCTCGCAGCGGGCGACGGCACCCTCCGCGGCCACCACCTGCATGGGAATGCCGATGCACATGTCAGCTCCGCTCGATCCGCACGCGGGCGAGGAGGCGCGCGTCGCCCGACCGGCATGCGTCGGCGGCGTCCGGGCGCCCGGACTCGTAGGCCGTCAGCGCCAGCGCCGGCGCGTTCAACGGCTCGCAATCGGCGCCAGGCGCGCGCGGCACGCCCGGGAAGCCCCAGAGGGCCAGCTCCGCCGCCGCGAGCGCCACGGCCTCGGGAATGCGGTCGCGCACCGGTTCCCGCAGGCTCCCGCCGAAGTCGGAGAGCTCGACCGGCTGCACGCCGATCGCGACGATCGCCTCGGGGGCGCGGCCGTTGAGCTGGGCGAGCGCCAGCACGTCGTTGAAGCCGACCTGGTGCGGCGAGAGCCTGGTGCGCCCCCACGCCGGCACGTCGTCGCCGCGCAGGACCGCGAGCGTGCCCGGCGGCAGGCCGAAGTCGATCGCGTCGAACACGAGCACGCGGCGCGCCGCCGCGACGTCATCGTAGAGTGCCAAGCCCAGCGTGCCGCCGTCCTTCAGCACCACGCCGGCCGGAAACGCGTACGCCGCGTGCAGCGCCTCGACGGCCCGCACGCCGAAGCCCTCGTCGGCCCACAGCAGGTTGCCGATGCCGAGCACGAGGACCTCGCACTGCCCGCCCACTCCCGCCTCCTGTTACCACGCGAGTTACAGGCGAAGCGTAGCGTGCCGCGTCGGGCCGGATGTTGTGCTAGGTCAATGCGTCCGCACCGGGCGTAGCGCCCGGCGCGGCGGCGCGCCGCCGGCTACTTGCGCTGCGCGGCGCGTATCGCGCGGACGGCGACGTGCATGTCCCACGCGACCTGCAGCTGCATCCAGAACATCGCGTCGTTGCCGAAGAACATCGCGAGCCGGACGGCGGTGTCCGGCGTGATCGCCCGGCGGCCGTTGACGAGCTCGTTGACGCGGCGGCGCGAGATGCCGAGCGCGTGCGCGAGCTCGGTCTGGTTGATCGCGAGCGGCTTCAAGTAGCGGGTCTCGAGGAACTCGCCCGGCCGCGGCGGCTGCCGCGACGGCAGCGCGAGCGCGTCCCGCCTGCGCTTCGGCAGCGCGGGGGCCCGGGCCGGCGCCCGCGGCACCACGGCGGTCACCCCTTCGGCGCCCGCTTCCACATCCGGATCCCGTTGGTCATCGTGCCGATCACCGACTGCCCGCTCATGATGTCCTCGCGGAACACCATGTACATGTGCACGATCGCGAACAGCAGCAGGTACCACATCGCGAAGTGGTGCAGCGTGCGCACCATCTGCGGGTCGCCGAACAGCACGAACACCCAGCCCATCACGTTCATCGGCCACGTGCCCCAGCCCCACTGCTCGGCGTACAGCGCGAAGCCGGTCACGATGATGAAGATCGTGCCGAGCGTGTACATCGCGAACATCGCG
The DNA here is from genome assembly GCA_041911995.1 of Casimicrobiaceae bacterium. Taxonomy (GTDB): domain Bacteria; phylum Pseudomonadota; class Gammaproteobacteria; order Burkholderiales; family Casimicrobiaceae; genus VBCG01. The sequence goes on from JAYRNW010000169.1 coordinate 32,067, forward strand.
AACTGCGCCAGCGGGTTGTGGCCGACCCACAGGTCCGAATCCTTGCGCAGGAACAGGTAGTACGCCATCTGCCCGAACAGCCCCTTCCACCAGCGCAGGCTCCACACCGGCGGCACGAAGATCGCGCGCGACGAGTGGTTGCCGACGAACGCCCAGTAGACGCGGACGAGGAACGCCACGGCGAAGATCATCCCGGCGATGAAGTGGATCATCCGGATGTACCCGAAGAAATAGCTGAACGTCGCCTCGCCGCCGATCGCCGGCGGCGGGCTGCCGATCAGGTACCCGGTCGCGGCCAGCACCAGCATCGCGACCATCATCACCCAGTGCCAGAGGCGCACCGGCGCCTCGTACACGTAGATGGGCTCGAGCGGACCCCCGACGACCTGGCCGGTCACGCGGTCGATGTTCATCGCACTCCCCCGATCGTTGTCAGCGCACCTTCACCGCGACGAGCTCCTCGCCTTCCGGCGACATCACGTGCGTCGCGCACGCGAGGCAGGGGTCGAAGCTGTGGATCGTGCGCAGGATCTCGAGCGGCTGCGCCGGGTTGACCATCGGCGTGTTCATGAGCGCAGCCTCGTACGCGCCGATCTGTCCCTTCGCGTCGCGCGGCCCCGCGTTCCACGTCGTCGGCACCACGCACTGGTAGCTGTCGATCTTCGCGTCCCTGATCTTCACCCAGTGCGCGAGCGCGCCGCGCGGCGCCTCGACCGGCGCCACGCCCTTCGCCTCCTTCGGCCACGACGACGGCTCCCACTTCTCGACGTTGGCCGTCGCGAGGTCGCCCGCCTTGATGTTCGCGATCAGCTGGTCGTAGAAGTAGCGCATCTTGTGCGCCGACCACTGGCACTCGAGCCCGCGCGCGGCCGTCCGGCCGAGCGTGGAGAACAGCGCCGTCACCGGCACGTCGAGCGCCTTCAGCGCGCCATTGACCTGCTCGACGATCTCCTTGTTGCCGCGCGCGTACGCGACGAGGTAGCGCGCCAGCGGCCCCACCTCGACCGCGTTGCCCTTCCAGCGCGGCGACTTGACCCACGAGTACTTCGCGGCCTCGTCGAGGTTCTCGATGTTCGTCCGCGTGCCCTTGGTCGCCGGCCCGAGCACGAAGTTCGGGTCGGTGACGCCGTCGAACGGGTGCAGCCCGTTCTGCTCCTGCGCGTACTTGTACCAGCTGTGCGTCACCCACTCCTGCACCTGGTCGGGCGCCTTCAGGTCGACGTCCTGCACCTTCTTCAGGTCGCCGCCCAGGATCACGCCCGACGGCAGCAGCATGCTGTTGTTCGAGTAGTCGTTCGGGATGTCCGGGAAGTCGCCGTACGCCATCACGTTCTGGTTCGCGAGGCCGCCGCCGTACTTCGCCCACTCCTTGTAGTAGCCGGCGATCGCGAGCAGGTCCGGGATGTACACCTGGTCGACGAACTCGATCGTCCGGTCGCAGATGTCCTTCACCATGTTGAGGTAGACCATGTTCACGGCGCCCACGGCGCCGGTGCCGTCGACGTTGATCGGGGACGGGACTCCGCCGACCAGCCAGTTCGGGTGCGGGTTCTTGCCGCCGAAGATCGTCTGGATCTTCACGATCTCCTTCTGGAAGTCCAGCGCCTCGAGGTAGTGCGTCGTCGCCATCAGGTTCGCCTCGGGCGGCAGCTTGTACGCGGGGCTGCCCCAGTAGGCGTTGGCGAAGATGCCGAGCTGGCCGCTCTCGACGAACTTCTTCAGGCGGCTCTGCACCTCGCGGAAGTAGCCGGGCGACGAGTTCGGCCACGGCGAGATGCTCTGCGCGAGCTCCGCGGTCTTCTTCGGGTCCGCCTTCAGCGCCGACACGACGTCGACCCAGTCGAGCGCGTGCA